>CAYFRO010000072.1:1856-7822 GCA_964345565.1 uncultured Actinomyces sp. | reverse complement strand
TCTTGCAGCCAGTCCCCCCACTCGGATTCCATAGCCATCCGTTGCCGCAGGGTGTGCTCGTGCCGTGGCTCCGAGGTCACAGTGAGGCTGAGTACCGCGCCATCATCATCGACCTCACCAGACAAAATGGCTTCCCTAGCGGGAACAATCAGCCAGCCCTCCAGACCCTTGACGCGAACGAAGTACCAGTCCGAACTCTGATCCCCACCAGGACCATCCGCGGGGCTCAGGATCGGGTCGATGGATTCGGCGGCCGCCACCATTCTCTCGTGGAAGCCAACTACGTGCGGACCGTCAAAGCGAGCCCCGATTGAGGCAACTGGTGGCGCAAAGTCCTCTTGCAACATCCACGCTTCGGGGGTAGCAACTGGGTTGAAGGCTCGCGGATACCAGCGGCGACCCTGCCCATCCGGAGGGATTCCTTCCGCCGACGACAGCATTGCACCGAAACTGTCCCCGACCGGGCTCAGTTTTGCCCGGGCGTAAAACTCTACGTAGCTCATGGGGAAGTCGTACACGGGGCGCCGCGTAGTAAAGGCCACCTCGAACTTACCGGGAGAAGAAGCCGAACACTCATCCAGCCACCGCTGCAAGCTCCGCGGGGTAGGGAAGTCAGTGGTAGGGGCCAGAAATCGGGAACGTGCCACAACATTGCTGGCAGCCCGCTTCAGCATGGTGTCAATCCCGTCGCCCACCCACGGCTTTTCCCACTCCTCTTGCGCGATCTCCGGTGCGCCAGCCAGCGCGGTCAAGTCTTCCAGAGACTTACACGGTGCCAGCGCAGTTCCCTCTAGCTCATCAGCGCCCGCGGCACCCATCACCTGCCGGACAACCTCCCGCGCCGGGGCCACAACCGGATGCGAGTAGATGTCCTCAGGGTCAGCGCCTGAATCGCCAACTTGCGGAAGGGCAAAGCGAACGGCGTCAATGCAGGCTTCGCCGTATAGGACCAGGTGCCGTAAAAGCACGGCCGCATACGTGGCAGCTGCGGGGTCGTCCATTGCGGCACCGCCACCGGGTTCCCCCCAAGAGTCCTTCACCAAAGCGATAGTCGCAACCGCAGTGTCCTGGTCGAGCGTCGCCAAGGCAGCCAACACCGGACTGACCGGGCCGGTTGTCCCGTCCGCGAAACTGTCGAAGGTGCGTCCCGTCTGCTCACCGTAGTGGTAGAGCATCATTTTCGCGCGCAGTAGTTGCGCTTCACTAAGTGCCATTCCTGTCCTTACTGTTCACGTGGACGTCATTTTCCGTGGTTCCATTCGTTAGTCTGCCAGAGACCTCCGACAATCCTGCAGATCCGTCGCACCGTCCGCGTGAATGGGGTCAACGCGGTAGACATCGCCTAACAGGGGCAGGTGCACCAGCAGTTCCGCCGTCTTGCCCGCAGCGGCCTTCAAGGCCCGCTGGTATTGCAGTAACTGCCCCGCCACTTGTTCACAGATGAAACCTTCCGGGTCGTCACCGTGGTACGTCTTGTGATCGATGATCAGTAGGTTGCCGTCGGGCGTCTCAACTAGCGTGTCGACCCAGCCGGTAAGGACCTGATTCTTAGAGTTCCGCCATCGGACCGGCATCTCGTTAACCACCTTGGCATCCGGCTGCTGATCCTTCAGCCAAGTGCTCCACCGGGTACCGACTTTCACCAGGCTTTGTGCGGTTAGTGGGGCCTTACCATGCGGGAACCAGTTCGCCAGCACCACTTCCGCTTCTGACTCAGAAGAGAGTCCCCCGCTAAGGAACCCGTGGACGGCCTCACCCACTTGCGCCGCGTCCCCGCCCTCAACGGGGATCGCCTCGCCCAAGGTATCCAGCCGTGTCACCTTCACGGGCCCACTGGCCACCGCTCCCGACGCGGCGATTCGTGCGGGCCGGTGCTTCCTCGGCTGCGGGGCAGTCTGGGGGGAACCACCTGCATCGGCTACAGGTGCTTCGAGTGCGCCCGCAACTGTGGCAGGTGGAGGCGCCTGCTCAGTCGCGGTCGGCTCTGAAACCTCGTAGTGGAACCGGTCGTACCTTAGCTCCACTGGCTGCTGGGGCGCCGGGGCCCCGTCGGCAGAATCGTCCTTAGCGACGGTGATCGTGACGCTACCCGGCTCAGGATTGGCTGACTCGGCCTTCTTCTCCACCTTCAACGTCACGGATTCTTTGCCCTGTCCGGGGGGCGGTACATGGAGCAAGCTGCGAAGCAGCCCGGACTCGTTCTCCGCCGCGGCCTTGGTCTTGGCGGCATAGAACATGGCCATGACCTTCTTTGCCCGAGTCAACGAGACGTAAAGGACTCGCTTGCTTTCATCAATATCGTTCGCGGTATGCGCTTTGATGAATGGAACCTCACGCAACTTCTCCTGGGCTGCGTCCAGCTGCGTTTCGGGAGCGTCCGCCCGCTTGCCCTTCAGCCGCGGCAACCAGGGCAGCCAACGGATCTGCCTACCCGCCAGAGGATCCTCCACGTCCACTTGACCCTCGGGCCGCCCGTCAATATGGGTGTACACGAACACACCGTCGTTAAAGTTGAGGTCTTCTGGGTTTGGTGGTTCGCCCAGCTCAGTCACCACCACTTCCCAGTCGAGTCCCTTCGCCTTGTGAATGGTCCCAACGAAAATGGCGCCTTCTGGCGCTGCGCCCTGGGGAGCTTCCGTCTGCGTGTCAAAGAAATCCACCAGCGCAGCGGCGTTTGCTAGGCCCGGCAGCTGCTGAAACTCTCCTGCGCTTGCCAGCATCGCTTCCAGCGTCGAGAAACGCGGAGATTCCCCAGTCCAGCCCCGAACCCGCTCCGGCATGCCCAGAGCAGTGATGACAGCCTCTGTCAGTTCAACGGGAGCCAGTTGTGGCGCGGCGCACCGCACCTTACGCAAGGCCTCAAACGGGTTGCCCTCCCACCAGCCCCGGAACACGTCGTAGACGGCATTCGGCTTACCCGACGCGACAGTGTCGGCCAGCGTGGTGAACCAAGTCCTGTGCGCGGGGTGATCGGGCATCGCCTGGATCAGCTCGGTCAGGGCCAGACTGTCGCTGGGATCAGCAACCAAGGCCAGCCCGTTGCGGACCATCCGCCCCTCGATGGTGGCCACGGGCAGGTGCGCCAGTGTTGTGGGCAAGCCCCTAGCTGACAGGGCTGCACTGATTTGTGCGGCTCGGGCATTTCCTCGTGTGAGGACGGCGATTTCGTGGAGGGGATACGGCTTCCCATCTTCGCGCGGGTGACGATTCCTCAAATCCACCACACCTTGAGCAACGGCCTCGGCCCGCTTCACCGAGGTAAGCATCCCTTTTTCCGGTCGAACGTTCCAGAATTCCACCGCACCCACGTTCTGCTCGCCTGGCCGCTTCTTGGGGATTGTCAGACGCACGTCCTCTTTAGGGAACAGCCACGACGAGACCTCGTTAGCAAACTCCAGCACGGGCTTATTCGATCGCCACGACTCCGTCAGAGCGCACAAACGGACTTTGCGCTCCCCGGTTCCACCACCTGGATGGGACTGCGCTTCCTCCCGGACGGCCTGCTCGACTGCCTGCTCGACTGCCTGAACCAAGCGCGGGTCGGCCCCACGGAAGGAATAAATCGTTTGCTTGGAATCCCCCACCCAGATGACTTCGGTAATCAACCTGGACATGGCGGTAAACAGCGCCAGCTGAACCGGCGAGGTGTCCTGAAACTCGTCTACGGCGAGAAGGTCGTAGCGCTGCTTAAAGTCAGTCGCTGCGTCCCCGTGTTTGTTAAGTAGGCGCAGCGCGTAGCGTTCCTGGTCAGCGAAATCCATGGAGTGCGCGCGGGCTTTGAGCTCCTCGTACTGCTCCAGGGTCTTGGCGGCCACATCAAACACCAAGTCAATCAGGTTCTTTAGGTCGTCATGTAACTGCTGGTTACTGAGGATGGCGTCGACAATACGCTCCTGGGCGTCCCGCAACTCCTCGTTAACTGTCTTCCGGTAGTCACCTTTGACAACCCGCATCCGCAGCCAGTCATTCCAGGCGATCGCATCGGGGTTGGCCGCCGCTGTCTGGGCAAAATCTCGGGCGATTGCGCGGTCTTCCCGCGTGTCGATCTGGGTGCGGGACTCTAACCCGTCTTTGCCGGCTGGTGGTTCGCTGGATGCGTTCACTGGAGGCAGCGCATCCTCTATCCAGGCTGCCCAGGCCAGCCGGTGATCCCCTTTGGTACTTGGCAGTGCTTTCGCCAGGGTTTCCCAAGACTTCTGGCGCGCTGAGGTGCGCAGGTAGTGCGCGTCTAGATCATTGCCCAGGGCGGCATGCACAATTTCCTCCACGGCGTTCGCCCAGTGGCGCATGTGCGGCCCACTACCGCGGTATTCGCTGGTGGGGTCGCCCAGATACTTCAGCCGTGCCAGCATTGCTTCGGTCTGGCTGTCCTCAGCAGTCATGGTCGCAACATCCAGCGCCTGCTGCAGTAGGCGTGCGGATTCGCCCTCATCCAGGACCCGTACGTCCGGGGACAACCCCAAAAAGACCGCATTGTCGGCCACGAGCTGGCCCGCCACTGAGTTCACTGTGCCGATCAGTGCGGTGCGAACACCGGCGGCCGCCTCTACGGCTTGGTCCTCCAGCAACTTCTTCTGGATCTCCCCGCGCAGTTCGCCCGCGGCTTTCACGGTGAAAGTCGTCGCGATCACCTGGTCTGGCTTAAGCTGCGGCGGAGTTCCTACCAGTCGTTCGCTTATCGACTGTGTCAGCCGGTAAGTCTTACCGGTCCCGGCTGAGGCCCTAATGTATGTCAGATTCATGAAAGACCCTCTCCACTGCCGCAGAAGAATCTGGTAGGGGAATATTTGCAAGTCTCCCTGTCTATGGGGGAGTAGAACCGGAGGTCTTCCCTGTGGGCCCCATCGTTTGCTTCGTTGAAGGCCTTCGTCCAAGCCTTCAGCGGGTCCCCGGTTTCAAGGGGTGCCCTGGCCAGCCACGCTTGGCCAGGGATGGAGGTCACCAGCCCCAGCTTGAACAGGTCCAGCTGCAGACCCACTGCATTGGCGAACTGCTCCCACACTTCTCGCGACGCCAGTTCCTGCTCTGTGTCGTTCCCGACCAAAACGTCCGATGACGGGAACAGCCGCTCCTCCTTCAAAAGGAAGTAACCCGTCGTCACTGGCCACAGAGCCTGCTTGCGCTCGGATTCTTCGAGGGTCAGGCGGGCGTACGCCGCCAGTTGGACCGCCCGACCTTCCTTGTAGCGGTTTACGAACCTGTCCGGCTTGTTGGTCCACTTCAGATCAAGAATGAGCGGCCGGCCCCTAGTAGGAAAGTCGCTGAGAACGTCAATGTAGCCCAGGAACTCCAGCGGCTTCTGTTCCCCATCCGTTCTGAAGGTGGGGAAGAAAACGTTGTCCACCTTTTTTGCCTCAGCCCGCGGGTCGAGCGCACCCAGCGACGCCAGGGCCCCTTGCAAGGTCTTGACAGTGGAAATGGTGCGCTTTCGTACCGCCTGGCGCCGTCCGACTTGGCCTGGCTGCAGGAGCTCAGCAGCCAAACTGCGCACGGTGTGCTCAAACATTTCCCCGATCTGTTCCTCCGTCACGTCCTGGAATTCAGGCCTGGGACCGGGTCCATCGGAATCGGGCTTCGGAATGAGGTTCTCGACAACCTCGTGCACCAAAGACCCGATCAGTTGGTTGCCGCGTGGCAGCAGAGAGACCCCCGCGGGGCGCACGCACATGCGCCGGTCGAGCACCCAGCAGATCGGACAACCCAGCATGGCCTCGGCGCTGGACACTGAGAGATTTTTTGGGCCCAGTGCCGCGCCGACATCGGGGGCAAGAACCTGCGTGGGGCCGCCGATGACGGAGCGCGTCAGGTCTCCAACGAAGGCCTTACGGATTTTCTCTTCGACATGCAGCTTTCGCAACGCCTTGTCCAACGTCTTTAAGGGATCCTTCCGGCCAGCTGTGTCCCCAGCTGCCGCACCCCCCATCGCCAGGTGCATTTGCGGTGGTGGGGACGAAGTGCGTTCCGGA
>CAYFRO010000072.1:0-1756 GCA_964345565.1 uncultured Actinomyces sp. | reverse complement strand
CCGCTCCGCCCACCTGGCGCGGAACGAAGGCGACGATGTGAGCGGCTCCACCCAGGCCGCGCTGTCCCGCACGGGTTTCGAGCATGGCCAGCTGTTCAGCCGTTATCAAACGTGCTTGCTGCGCCTGGAGGACTTTTCGTTCCTCTTGGGTCCAAGGGTTAATGATCCGCTCGCTATTATCCAGACCACCCCACCAGACCAAGGTTCCGCCTATCCGTGGCACACCCTGCGCCGGGCTGGTCAGCACCGTCCACGGCGCTGCCTCCCCCGCACGGGTCCCCGGCAGAGCGGAGGGCGCGGCTGCCTGCGCCAAGTTCAAGATCAGCTCCGCGGAAACAGCACTGTTCGGCAAGGAACGCAGGACATCCAAGAACCCATCTACCTGCTGCATGATCTGGCGCCTCACTTCCCGACCAGTGCCGTCGAGGGGCTTCGGCATACGCGCAACCTGATTCCTCAACCACTGGGCAGACTGCGTTGCTTGGTCAAGCAACCCCGGCTGTGGCCCTTCTGCAGCCGCAGCCAGCAGGGCGCGCAACTCTGCGGCCTCTTGCGCAGCGACGCGATTGCCATCGTCCGCCTGACCAAGTGCAATCGTCTCTGCCAGTGTCGCTTGGAACTCGTCCGACAACGGACTCGGTTTATCCTCAAGGTCGCGTCGAAGCTTGCGGGCAAGAGACGGTCTGAAGAGGCCACCACCCTTCCCATGCAGACGTGCGCCCAGCAATCCGTACAGCTGATGGGGATCCGCCGGGTAGCCGGATGAACTGTCCGAGGGTGGGCGCAACCGCAACCGCAGCACTGCCGCCAACAGTCGCTGGTACGGAGGCGGGATGTCCCCTCCGGCGACGGCCAACTCGGGTAGCCCACGCAGACTGAGTTCATGGTCTAGTAGCAGGGTGGGGCGCGTCGCTAGTACTTGGGACACGGAACCCTTCTGATCGTGGCTGTCAGGGGCCTGCTCCAAGTAGCGCGCCGTTGCTTGGGCGGCGTGAAACTCATCGTTACACCAAAGGACCGTTACGCCCGGCTTGGAACCTGATGTCGCGTCACCCGCGTCTCTTACTTCCACATTCAGATCGCTCAGACCCACGAAGAGTTCCGGCCAGAGCCCGGGCAAGTGATCGCGTTTGTCTTCGATAACCACCTGGTGAATATTCAGGCGGCCAAGAACATTTTCAGAGGATTCCTGCGCCAACACATCGATCATCTGCCGAAGTTGGTCCGCTTCGCCGGTCCGGACGGCCACAAGTCCGTCGCTCGGTGCCTGCTCCACCGCCGCTAACGCGCCCATGCGAGTGCTGAGATCCCCATCCTCGGGAGGCTGCCAGCCGGCAACCACAAGCTGATCCCGAAGACCCAGCATGTATTTGGCCGTTCCCCACGGGTCGACACTCAACGACTGCTGGCACCAGGTTGGATCAACCTCTTCCAGAGCTTTCAGATATCCGGCTATCCGCAAGACCTCCGGGGTGGGCTGCTGAGTCATGCCCAAGCGCTTCTGAAGCAGCTCCAGCATCCCCTTCGGTCCTACCCGCACGTTTCCAAGGGACGTGCCTTCCGCCCAGGGTGCCCCATCAAGGAACCAGCCAAAATGAACCGTCGTGTAGAGGTCTGAGAGCATGGTTCCCCTTCGTCCGCGCAACACTGGTCGGCACCACCGATACTAGTGGCAAGCCCCCAAAGCCGCGACCGAAAGGACCCAGGCGGGACCTTCGCATTTCATCTGCTCAACCGTAACCGGGGGGCTAGCCTG
>CAYFRO010000071.1:0-8011 GCA_964345565.1 uncultured Actinomyces sp. | reverse complement strand
AGGACACCGCCCTCTCACGGCGGCGACACGGGTTCAAATCCCGTTGGGGGTACCAGCCCTGCAGCTGGCTTAGGCCAAGCAGCAGGGCTTTTGTGTTGCCTGCTCGTCTCCGGTTTGGCCGCGGGTTACGCCCCGCTTCTCCGGTTCGGCCGCGGGTTATCGCCGAAAAACGGTGTTATTCCGTGTCATTTGGGGCCTAACTTGCGGCCGAACCGTTGGGGCTTGGTTTGGTCGTAACCTGCGACGCGACGTCTTCGCCAACCCCGTTACGTGACGCCGCAGCGCTTAGGCGGCGTCACTGCGGTGGCTCACGGTGCAAGCGGTTCCTTTGGAGCTACAGACCCATCTCTTCAGCGGTCTGCAGGAAATCGGTCAGCCTGTCAGCAGCAGCCACAACCGCCGGTCCAAACATGCGCCCGGGTTGGCGCCCCATCCGTTCGATCGGGCCTGAGATCGACAAGGCCGCGATCACGCGCCCGTCAACGCCTCTAACCGGTGCGGACACTGAAGCCACCCCGGGTTCGCGTTCAGCCACAGACTGCGCCCAACCGCGCCTACGCACCTGCGAAAGGGTTGTTGCGGTAAAACATGCATCGATCAGGCCCCGGTGCAGACGTTCGGGTTCTTCCCAAGCGAGCAGTACTTGCGCGGCCGAGCCCGCCTTCAAACTGAGAGTTGCGCCCACGGGGATCGAGTCACGCAAACCCACCTGGCGCTCCGCCGCGGCAACGCACACCCTGTGATCTCCTTGCCAGCGGAACAGCTGAGCGGATTCCTTGGTGTGATCGCGGAGCGCATCCAGGATTGGGCTGGAAGAAGTGATCAATCGGTCTTCGCCCGCTGACGATGCCAGTTCCTGGAGCCTTGGTCCAAGGACGAAGCGGCCCTGCATGTCGCGGGTAACGAAGCGGTGGTGCTCAAGCGCGACCGCCAGACGGTGCGCCGTGGGCCTGGCGAGCTCTGTGGCTGTAACAAGTTGGGCTAGTGTTGCGGGCCCGGACTCCAGTGCGTTTAGAACCAGCGCGGCCTTGTCTAGTACACCAACACCGCTCGACTCGGGTTTTTCGTCCATAAGCGGATAATGCCATCTCAAAGCCTGGGATACAAAATTGAGACGGCCAGCTTCCCTTGACCTTTTACGGCGATCCGGGCTCGCGGTTCTGCGGGTGGTCGTCTTGTTGTGAAGGGCGGACAGTGCGTTCCAGGAATCTAGAAGCCCACTAACCTGGCTCCAGAATCGGGGCTGTTGCCCCATGTGTGGAAGGGGGCCCAGGGGTGGCTAAAACTCTGGCCGAAAAAGTGTGGGCCGACCATGTGGTCAAACAGGGCGAGGGCGGTGCGCCCGACCTGCTGTTCATCGACCTTCATTTGATTCACGAGGTGACCAGTCCTCAAGCGTTCGAAGGGCTACGGCTAGCAGGCCGTCAGGTGCGCAGGCCCGACCTGACCATCGGGACAGAGGATCACAACACGCCCACGCAAGACATTTTCTTGCCAATCGCCGACAAGACCTCTCGCCTGCAAATCGAGACGCTCCGGAAGAACGCGGACGAGTTCGGGATTCGGCTACATTCCCTTGGCGACCCAGAGCAGGGGATCGTTCACGTTGTCGGCCCTCAGCTTGGGCTCACGCAACCGGGCGCAACCATTGTCTGTGGGGACTCCCACACCTCCACCCACGGCGCGTTTGGTGCCTTGGCGATGGGAATCGGTACGTCCGAGGTCGAACATGTCCTGGCAACCCAAACCCTGCCATTACAGCCGTTCAAGACAATGGCGATCACCGTGAACGGTTCCCTTCCTGAGGGCGTCAGCGCCAAGGACATCATCCTGGCCGTCATCGCCAAGATCGGCACAAACGGTGGGGCCGGCTACGTCCTGGAATACCGCGGGCAGGCCATCGAAGAGCTTTCGATGGAAGGCCGGATGACCATCTGCAACATGTCGATTGAGGCGGGGGCGCGCGCCGGGATGGTAGCTCCCGACCAGACTACTTTTGACTACATCAAGGGTCGCCCTCACGCCCCCACAGGGGAAGACTGGGATGCCGCCCTCGAGTACTGGAAGTCGCTCCGCACGGACGAGGACGCGCAGTTCGACGCCGAAGTCATCTTGGAAGCCGCGGACCTTGAGCCTTTCGTCACCTGGGGAACCAACCCGGGCCAGGGCGTCAAACTTTCCGAAGAGGTCCCCGACCCGGAGCAGATGGATGACGTCAACCAGAAAGCTGCGGCCAAGCGAGCCTTGGAATACATGGACCTGGAGCCCGGGACCAAGATGAAGGACATTCCCGTTGACGTTGTCTTCCTTGGCTCCTGCACTAACGCGCGTATTGAGGACCTGCGGGAAGCCGCCGCGATTCTTGACGGGCAGAAGAAGGCCGATGGCGTCGAAATGATGGTCGTCCCCGGCTCAGCCCAAGTGAGGCTTCAGGCTGAAGCAGAGGGCCTAGACAAGATCTTCACTGACTTCGGGGCTGACTGGCGTCACGCCGGGTGTTCGATGTGTCTGGGGATGAACCCCGACCAGCTAGCCCCCGGACAACGCGCCGCATCCACTTCCAACCGGAACTTTGAGGGGCGCCAGGGTAAAGGCGGACGAACCCACCTTGTTTCCCCCGTGGTCGCAGCCGCAACAGCCATCAAGGGGACGTTGGCCAGCCCGGCCGACCTCTAGCCACCTCGGCCACACAGCCGTAATCACAAGAGCCGTCAGAAGAGAGCCATGGAAAAGTTCACCGAACACACCGGCATAGGCGTCCCGTTGCGCCGCTCTGCCGTTGACACCGATCAGATCATTCCCGCCGTTTTCCTGAAGAGGATCACCCGCACGGGTTTCGAGGACGCGCTGTTCTCAGCGTGGCGTCGCCAGGACGACTTCGTGCTCAACGACCCCGACTATGCAGAAGGCTCAATCCTGGTTGCCGGGCCAGACTTTGGCACCGGCTCCTCGCGCGAACACGCCGTTTGGGCCTTAAATGACTACGGCTTCAAGGTGGTCCTGTCCTCACGCTTCGCCGACATCTTCCGCGGCAATGCCGGGAAGCAGGGGCTGGTCGCCGGCGTCATGGCGCAAGAGGACATTGAATCCCTCTGGAAGCTACTAGGGACTAGCCCGGGCACGGAACTCACCGTTTCGCTAGTGGATCGAAGCGTCAGTGGCGGGGGAGCCTCATACCCGTTTGAGATCGATGAATACACCCGGTGGCGACTCATGGAGGGCTTGGATGACGTCGGCCTGACACTGCGGTCCGAGGACGCGATTGACGAGTTCGAAAGGGCCCGGCCCAACTGGAAACCCAAGACCGTCCCCGCGCGCTACTCGCCCCTCGAATAGCAAAAAGGGGGAGACGCACCACTGCTGGACGGGAAAGCCCCGACCCTTGGCTACAATCAGGCCAGGTAGCCCCCTGTGGGACACGCTTCGAGAAGGCTGGTTTTGCGATGTCAGAGGTTCTTCGCGTCAGGGGCGGAAAGCCCCTCTACGGCACCATCCAGGTCCGCGGGGCTAAGAACTTTGTTCCTAAAGCGATGGTTGCTTCCATCCTTGGGGATTCGCCGTCCCAGATGCGAAACGTTCCACTGATCCGCGACGTCGATGTCGTGAAGGACATGATGGAAGCTCACGGCGTTGACGTGGAGCTGGACCAGGACGAAGGCGTGTTGCTACTGGACCCGTCCAAGGTTGAGCAGGCGGCTTCGGGCGACATCGATGCACTGTCGGGTTCCTCCAGGATTCCGATCCTTTTTTGTGGGCCGCTACTCCATAAGATCGGTGAGGCGTTTATCCCTGAGCTCGGTGGCTGCGCCATTGGGGACCGTCCCATCGACTTTCACCTTGAGATCCTGCGTCGTTTCGGCGCTGAAGTAATCAAGGAGCCCGAGGGCATCCGCCTTGTTGCCCCCGCCACGGGGCTGAAGGCGACCGCGATGGAGTTGCCGTACCCATCTGTGGGCGCCACGGAGCAGACACTACTCACTGCCGTGAAGGCGGATGGGATCACCACGCTTCGCGGTGCGGCGGTTGAGCCTGAAATCATGGACCTGATCAACGTGTTGCAGAAGATGGGGGCCATCATCTCTGTCGACACGGACCGCACCATCCGCGTTGAGGGTGTGCAACAGCTTCACGGCTACGCGCACACCGCTCTTCCTGACCGCATCGAGGCTGCGTCCTGGGGTGCGGCCGCCCTTGCAACCCGCGGTGACGTTTTTGTACGAGGCGCACACCAGCCCGACATGACGACTTTCCTGAATACTTTCCGCAAGGTCGGCGGTGGGTTCGACGTCGAGGAAGACGGGATCCGTTTTTACCATCCGGGCGGCGAACTCAAACCCATCATGCTTGAGACGAACGTTCACCCCGGCTACATGACCGACTGGCAGCAACCCTTGGTTGTCGCTCTCACGCAGGCCGATGGGCTCTCGATTGTTCACGAGACGGTCTATGAGAATCGGTTCGGGTTCGTTCACGCACTTCGCGAGATGGGGGCGAACATCCAGCTGTACAAGGAGTGCGTTGGTGGCGCTCCCTGCCGGTTCGCATCCGCGAACTTCGTGCACTCTGCCGTCATTTCAGGGCCCACGCCACTGCATGCTGCTGACATCACGGTTCCAGATTTGCGTGGTGGTTTCTCTCACCTGATTGCCGCCCTCGCTGCGGAGGGGACGTCTAAAGTGTCAGGGATCGGTGTTATTTCCAGGGGCTACGAGCACTTCATTCAGAAGCTACGTGCCCTACACGCTGACATCGAATACGTATGACGCCCCAGCCGGGTGCGCCGCAACCTGCCCCGAACCGATCGATGAGGCTACTTGTCTCTTCCATGTCCGCTCGCGGGCGCGGCTTGCGACTGGGTCGCGAAGTGGTCGACGTCCTGCGGGCCGGAGGCTGGGAAGTCGAAGTCAAGGTCACAACGCAAGAAAGTGACGTTGAGGATGACGCTGCCGAGTACCAGGGAGCGCTACTTGGTGCCATCGGGGGCGATGGGTACCTAACTGTGGCGGCCCGGGGCTGCATGGCTAGTGGTGCCACACTGGTTCCTTTTCCTGGCGGCCGAGGAAACGACCTGTGCCGTTCACTGGGGATCGGCCCTGACCCCGTCAAGTGGGCGTGGCGCCTGGCGGAGGCTTCGACCGAGCAGGTGCGTAGCTGGGTGGGGCCCTTGGACGCGATGGAGATTGTCTCCAAAGAGGGCAGACAGAGGGTCCTTGGCATCCTCTCGCTGGGCATTGACGCAACGGCAGCTTCGACAGCTAACCAGTCCTGGCTGCGTTCCGGGCCTCTTGCCTACGCTTGGGGCGCCACTGCGGGCTACCTGGGAAAGTTTAAGCCCCTGCACGTAAAAGGCTTTCTTGAAGGTCGGGTAGACCCCGGGCAGCTTGACCCCAGCCAAGCTGAGGGGGACGCGGGCCCCGAGAGCCTCCCTCTGGACCTTCACGCTTGGCTTTGTTCGGTTTCCAACACCGGGTGGTTTGGTGGAGGCGTAAATATCCTCCCCCAGTCACGTACGGATGACGGTCTGTTAGAGGTCGTCTCTGTGAGCGGTATTGGCCGGCTTCGAGTTCTCCCAAAGCTTGCAAAGGTCCTTCTGCTTCGCCAGATAGACGACCCGGTGATCAGCGTAGAAACCGCAACCCGAGTTGTGCTTGAAGAACCTGCGGGACTCATGACGATGGCTGATGGGGACGATGTCGCCACGTTACCCTTGTCCATAAGTGTGGTGCCTGCTGCGCTAACGGTGGTTCGACCCGGCGACGTCAGCGTGGACGCAAGTGCCGTTGACACAGGTTCTGCTGACGCCACTGCTGTTGACGTAGGCAAGGTTGAGGGGAAATAGCTGTGAAAGAAAAGAAACCATCCGTGGACCTGTCAGGCGCGTACAAGGTCTTGCGCTACGTGCTGTCGCCTGTTATCCACGGGACGGCGAAGACCCACTGGCAGGGAATGGAGAATGTCCCGAAGAAGGGTCCCTTCATCCTGGCTCCCAACCACGTTTCAACCTATGACCCTCTCTTGATGAGCTATGCGATTGCGCTTCAAGGATTCCAAGTCAGGTTCCTGAGCAAGGAGTCCATGTTCAAAGTCCCGGTGCTGGGCTGGTTCATGCGGAAGGTTGGCATGATTCCCGTACTCCGCGGTGGAGGGGACGGGGCTGACTCACTTGCTCACGCACGTCAGGCTCTGGAAGAGGGCGCAGTGGTTGGCATCTACGTCGAGGGCACTCTAACTCGAGACCCCGCCTTCTGGCCCATGAAGGGCAAGACTGGCCTGGCCCGTTTGGCACTGGACCAGCGGGTGCCTGTCATCCCCGTGGTGCAGTGGGGGACCCAAGACGTGTTGGACAGGTACGGGCACTTCCACCCTTCCACTCTGCTGAAAAGGCCGAACCTTTACGTTCGGGTTCTGCCCGCCCTGGACTACTCGGACATTGAAGGGGACTCAACAAACCGTGAGGGCGTTCGCGAACTGACGCAGCGGCTCCAGGAAACACTCACGTCGGGTCTTAGTGATCTGCGGCAGGAAGCGGCTCCGGAGGAGGTCTGGGACATGAAGACCATGGGGCCAGGCAAACCCGAGCTGAAGAGGCTTGCGAAGTGGCGTTGGAATCTTCGGAAAGCGACCGGCCGTCAAGATGTTTTGCCGGCGACCCCGGGTGCGAAGACGATCATCCTTGAGGTCCGCGATTAGCTGGTAGCTTCCGTCTGCGCTAAGCCGCAACAAGAGGCTCCCAGCCAGGTGGTCTCCAGGTCGGTGGCAGCCCTTCCCTCCGACCGGGCCGCCGCTCAAGATGTCTACAAGGGGACCGGTCATCCCCCTTTTCGCTAACGGGACTACCCTTGACCTTGGAAGCCGCGCGGGAGCATCCGCCGTCTACAGAGAGCAGGAAGTTCGTGGCAGGGAAAAAGGTCGCCGTATTGGGCACCGGGTCGTGGGGCACTACTTTCAGTCAGGTTCTAGCTGACGCGGGTCACGACGTGTGCATGTGGGGGCGCCGCGACGTCATCGTCGACATGATCAATTCGGGGGAGAACTCGACCTACCTGCCCGGGGTCGCCCTGTCGGAGCGGATCACCGCAACCACTTCCATGGAACAGGCTTTGGATGGCGCCGAGATAGTGGTTCTGGCGATCCCGGTTCAAGTGACAGGTGAGGTCGTTCGGAAGGCGACCGCGATCAACCCGGGTGCTACTTACCTCTCGCTGTCGAAGGGCATCGAGATGGGCACAAACCGCTCCGTCAGCCAGATCATGCGTGAAGACGGCAACTTGAGTCCGGAGCAGGTTGCGGTGGTTTCCGGCCCCAACTTGTCCATGGAAATCGCCATGAAACAGGCTGCGGCGTCGGTGGTTGCCAGCGAGGACGCTGAGACCGCGAAGAGACTTGCGAAGGCTTGCCATAACCCTTACTTCCGCCCCTACGCATCAACGGATGTGGTCGGGACTGAGATTGCCGGAGCGACAAAGAACGTCATCGCTATTGCTATTGGGGCTTCCGAAGGCCAAGGCTACGGCGCAAACACTCGCGCCACGCTGATGACGAGGGGTCTTGCCGAGATGACGCGTCTTGGTGAAGCCCTGGGTGCTGACCCACAGACTTTTGCTGGCCTCGCTGGGATAGGCGACATCATCGCAACCTGTTCTTCGAAGCTGTCTCGCAACTACTCCCTCGGGTATCGCCTTGGAAAAGGCATGACCCTTGAGGAAGCTCTTGCGCTATCGCCGGGCGTCGCTGAGGGCGCTAAGACCGCAGGCCCCCTGCTTGAGCTTGCGGATTCGCTAGGGGTCGACATGCCCATCACCCGAGGTGTCGTGTCAGCCCTGACAGGGCAGGCAACCGTGAAGGAAATGGGAGAGATGCTCCTTGGCCGCCCCCAGAAGATGGACGGCTGGCGAATCGAACTGCTCGACTAGCGGGGCCTTCCGGTCAGCTGGGAGCCCTACCCTCTAGGATCATTCCATGCACAAAGCGAAAATGTGGGGCTCAGCTAAGCCTTTGGTCGTCATCCTTT
>CAYFRO010000070.1:0-8286 GCA_964345565.1 uncultured Actinomyces sp. | reverse complement strand
TGCAGTAGTCGTACTTGAACTCGTACTCACCCGGCTTGATCTTGGTGATCGCGTTATCCGGGCAGACCCCGAAGCAGTTGTCGCAACCGAAGCAGTTGCCACAAGACATGCAACGGCGAGCTTCAAACACCGCCGATTCTTCGTCCAGCCCACTGACGACCTCATCGAAGGTGGAAGCCCTTCTGGGCCCCTCTAGCTTTTCCCGAACCTGACGGGGTGCGTCCGCGTAGTACCAGGTGTTCATGCGGTTCAATGTCGCCAGCTGATGCTTCTCCGGCGGGGTGTAGGTGCTACCCCGCAGGAAAGAGTCGATGTAGCGAGCGGCTTTCTTGCCGTGACCAATGGCAACCGTGACGGTGCGTTCCGACGGGACCATGTCACCACCGGCAAAGACGCCTTCAAGCCCCGTCATCATCTGGTTGTTGACCTTCACGACCCCATCGTTGATCTCGATGTGCTTCGAGTTTTCGATCAGGGAAAGATCGGCCTCCTGGCCTAGCGCCATGACCAGCGAGTCGGCGCCGAGCTCTTCGAACTCCCCAGTCGGCTGCGGGAACCCATTTTCGTCCAACTCCATCTTTTCCACAGTGATAGAGCCGTCTTCGACGTGCTTGATGGTCGAGAGCCAGCGCATCATGATGCCCTCTTCTTCAGCCTCACGAACCTCCGTGTCGTGAGCGGGCATCCGATCGCGGGTACGGCGGTAGAGGATGACTGCTTCCTCAGCACCCAACCGTTTCGCAGTGCGGGCGGCGTCGATCGCAGTGTTGCCGCCACCGTAGATGACGACCCGGCGACCCAACATGGGCTTCTCATCAAGCTCAACGTCTTCGAGCAAGGAGACAGCGTCCATGATCTTCGCCGACTCAGCTGCAGGAACGTGCGCGCGCTTGCCGATGTGAGCACCGACGGCCAGGAACACGGCGTCGTACTCTTTAGCGACAGCTTCAACGTCCTCGACCTTGGAGTTGAAGTCGAACATAACGCCCATGTCTTCAATCCGGGCGATCTCAGCATCCAGGATCTCGCGTGGCAGGCGGTACTTCGGGATCCCGAAGCGCATCATGCCACCGGCCATTGGGCCCGCTTCACGCACGGTCACCCGGTGACCATAGCGGCGCAGGTGGTAGGCGGCAGAAAGCCCTGAGGGTCCGGCGCCGACAACCAGCACGCGTTTACCGCTGGGGGGTGCCGTCACCTCAACCTTCCACCCCTCTTCGATTGCTTTGTCACCCAGGAACCGCTCGATGGCGTTGATCCCGACCGCTTCGTCCACCTGGGCCCTGTTGCAGGCGGTCTGGCAGGGGTGGTAGCAGACACGTCCCATCACCGCTGGCAATGGGTTGTCAGCCATGATTTGGCGCCAGGCGCCCTCGTAGTCACCCTCTTCAGCGCGGTACAGCCACTGCTGAATGTTTTCCCCGGCGGGACAAGCCTGGTTGCAAGGGGGAAGCAGGTCGACGTAGATGGGTCGCTCACTACGCCAAGAACCCGTCTCATTCAAGAGCGAGGAACCGACCTCAAGGGTGATTGCAAACGGTTCGGTTGCGCCAGCGTCAACTTCTATGGAGGTCATATTCAGTTCCCCTCTTGTTCGTGGGTCTGATTGGGTCGGTCGCCGTCATCATGCGGAGCCTGTCCGTCACTGATGACGCCCAGGGAAGCATCGATCGTGTCCAGGCGCATGTCGGTAACGGGGTCTGGGCCGACTTCGTCAGTCTTCCCAACGACCTTATGTTCTTCGGAGACGGAAGCTTGGATAGCCTGATCAGCATCCGCTGTGGCGGCCTCTGCAGAGGCCTCGATTATCACCGTGTGCTCGGTTTCTGCCAGCCGCCTGTTTTCAAGGGCGCGGTCTTCTGCGGACCCGGAGCCCGCTTTAGTGTGTCCGCGTCCGTGTTTGGCGTCGCTCATCATTGCCATTTCACGTTTCAGTTCGGGCCTCATCACAGTGGAGAAGCCCTCTCCCGCAAGTTTCTCTTCAGCCGCCTGAGCTGCTGCGCTCATTTCTGCCTTGGCACGCTTGGTGTCGTAAGCGGCGTTGATGTACTTGTCGTATCGGCCCTCCGGGTCAAACGGAGCGTCCATGACACGTTCCAAGATGTCCTCGTCCAACTGGTCTTCTTCGATGAGGCCGTAGCGGCGAATGTTGCGGTCGCAGATGGCTTGGAGGCGTTCGATCGTGTGCTCATCGCGCTTCGGCCGGAACAGGTGAGCAAAACGACGCTGAGTGCGCAGGTACTCCTCTACTGAGGCGGGCCTGCGGATCTTTTGCACCGACGTGATTTCCCCGGCCTCGGCCTCAAACACGGGAAAGAACCCGGTCTGGGTGGCCAGGCGAGCCAGCTTGATGGTCTCGTTCGAGGGCGTGCCCCAGCCCAGCGGACACGGTACCAAAACGTGGATGTAGCGGGCCCCGCTGAACGTCATCGCTTTCGCAACCTTGTATTCGAGGTCTCGCAGGTCGGCAACGGTCGCTGTGGCCACATACGGAATCTCATGTGCCATCGCAATTCGCGCCATGTCCTTGCCCTGCCCAAACACGTTCCCCGGGTGGCGCCCAACAGGCTGAGTGGTGGCCGTGCGTGCAGTAGGAGGCGTAGCACCGCTTCGCTGAACCCCCGTGTTCATGTAGGCCTCGTTGTCGTAGCAGATGTAGAGGACGTCATCGTTGCGCTCAAACATGCCCGACAAGCAGCCCATGCCGATATCCACAGTGCCGCCGTCGCCGCCCTGCGCGACAACACGTGTCACCTTGCCTTTTGCCTTGAGGGCTGCAGCGACCCCGGTGGCCACGGCCGGAGCGTTCCCAAACAGGGAATGCAACCAGGGGACGGTCCACGCGGTCTCCGGATAGGGGGTTGAGAAAACTTCGAGACAGCCCGTCGCGTTGACCGCCACCAGGTCCCCTTGTGTGGCGGCCATGGCAGTGTCGAGCGCGTACCTGGCACCCAGGGCCTCACCACATCCCTGGCAGGCCCGGTGGCCTGACGTGAGGGAGTTGAAGCGGTCAGGGTCGGACTGGATTGACCTGTCCACGACCTCGGCCAAGCGGTTTCCCACCGCATAGGAGCCAACCTGATAGAACTTCACGGACTCGCGCGAGGGGATTTCTGTTTCCCGGATTGCCGGGATTCCAAGTTCAACTTTCACTGCGATCTCCTAGTGTGCCAGGTGCTCATCAGCGCGCTTGCGGGCGTCACGCACCAGGTTCTCCGCGATAGGTCCGGACCTTCTGGTTAGGCTCTCGCGCTCAAGTTCCTGGTCCACCAGTTCCTGATCCAGGTCCAGGAACGTGGTGTGACCGAGTTTGTCTTCTTCAGCTTTATCGAGCATGTCCTGCAAGGAATGCTTCGTGATTGGTCGCCCGCCCAAGCCCGCAATGACCTCGTACAACTTCGCGTGATCGGGGATCGCGGGGTAGATGTGGGAGCTGACGATCCCACCGATCCCGACAGAGAACGCCTTCTCGACAACGACGATGCGCTTTGCGTGCCTCAGTGCTTCCTTTACGGCTTCCGTTGGGAAGGGGCGGAAAGCAACGATGCCAAGGACACCGATCTTGTCCCCGCGTTCTCGGCGCTCATCAACAACGTCTT
The DNA here is from genome assembly GCA_964345565.1 of uncultured Actinomyces sp. Lineage (GTDB taxonomy): Bacteria > Actinomycetota > Actinomycetes > Actinomycetales > Actinomycetaceae > Scrofimicrobium. The sequence continues at coordinate 4,687 of CAYFRO010000070.1, read as the reverse complement.
TAATAGTTCCAAGGACGGAACCGAGAGCTACGACGACGGTTTCGGCTCCCTCAAGGCGATAGGGCTTCACCAGGCCACCCGAGTCGCGGTGGAAGATTTCTTCCCATTCTTTCTGGACCTTGGGGATTAGATCCAAGGCTTGCATCTGCCGATGGTGAGCCAAGTAGCGAACTTCCGTATAGGCCTCGGGTCCCACCATCGCACCGATGGATAGCGGCTTGGCCGGATCCAAAACCTGTCTTGGTTCGTAGGGGGGAAGGAAGCGGTCGATGTCTTCCTTCTCCGGAATATCAACGACCTCTACCGCGTGCGTCAAGATGAAACCGTCCATGCAAACCATGACGGGGAGGGAAAGTTCTTCCGCGATCCGGAAGGCTTGGACGTGCAGGTCCGCTGCCTCCTGGTTGTCTTCTGCGTAGAGCTGCAACCAACCGGAGTCCCTTTGGCTCATTGAGTCAGTGTGATCGTTCCAGATGTTGATTGGTGCACCGATGGCTCGGTTAGCAACGGTCATGACAATCGGCAGGCCCATACCCGAAGCGTTGTAGATGGCCTCGACCATAAACAACAACCCCTGGGACGCCGTCGCGGTGTACGTGCGTGCCCCTGTTGCGGAAGCGCCGATGCACGCGGACATGGCACCGAACTCGGATTCCATGTTGATGTACTCGCAGTTCCCCAGCTCGCCACGTTTCCACAGCGCTGAAAGCTGCTCAACGATGTGGGTTTGGGGGCTGATGGGGTACGCAGCAATGACTTCAGGGTCACAGTGGGCCACCGAGAAAGCGACGGCCTGCGAACCTTCGATTTGCTTAAGCATCGAGTGCCTCCTTGACGAAGTCATAGGCTGCCCTTGCAGCAGCAGCGTTAGAGTCCCCGATGCGCCCGTGGAAGCGCTGGTGGATAGCTTCCTCAACGCTCTCAAGGTCCACGAAATGCGTGTAGGCCGAGGTGGCTCCCAGCATGGCGGCGTTGGGCAGGGGACGGCCCACGTGTTCCCTTGCTATCTCCGAAGCGGGAACGGTGGTGATGTTCTCCAGAATGCCCCCGTCAATCAGCCCTTGCTCGGCAAGCTCGGCCGGTGTTCTGGACGTATTCACAACTGCCCTGCCGTCCGGACGCATCCCGGAAAAGACGTCCATGACCGACAACAGTGTCGGGTCCTGAATGATGATGATGTCCGGTTCTAGGACGGGTTCCCGCGTGCGGATCTCTTTATCCGACACGCGACAAAAGCTGACAACCGGCGCACCCGTGCGCTCTGAGCCAAATGACGGGAAAGCCTGTGCGTAATGCCCCTCTTTGAAAGCTGCCATAGCTACCAAATCGGCTGCGGTCACGACCCCTTGGCCACCTCGCCCGTGGATTCGTATTTCGACCATGGTGCCAGGCTAAGACCCTTCCACCTCTACGACGTTGAAGCTAAGGCAAACCAAGCGTGACCAGCTATTTTAGTCGTTTTAGGCTCTCGCTCAACGCTTCGAAGCGGCCGATATTCAAAAGAGTTGCGTCACCTAAGTCACCGCAAACGGTGTGCCAGTACTCAGAAACCACCGGCGTCAGAGACGCGCGCCATGTTCGCGAACCTTACCTGCGCACCCTGGAAAACGACAGGAATGTTGTCCGTGGGGCCGTTGCGATGCTTGGCAACTATTATGTCCGCTTCACCCGGCCGATCGTCCTGGTCGTAGTACTCGGGACGGTTCAGAAGCATGACCACGTCGGCGTCTTGCTCCAAGGAGCCCGACTCACGCAGGTCGGCGAGCATGGGCCTGTGGTCGGCCCGGCTCTCCGGGCCACGGTTCAGTTGCGCAACGGCGATGACAGGGATGTCCAGCTCTTTCGCGAGCAGTTTGAGGGAGCGCGAGAACTCACTGACCTCTTGTTGCCGTGACTCGACTGCCTTGCCACTGCTCATCAGCTGCAGGTAATCGATCACTATCAACCCCAGGTTTTCCTGTTGCTTCAAGCGCCTGCATTTTGAGCGAATCTCGGTCATAGACATGTTCGGAGAGTCGTCGATAAAAAGGGGCGAGGCGGAAATCTCGCTAATGCGCTTCGACATGACGGCCCAGTCGTTTGCGGTCATGTCTCCGCTACGCATCTTAGATAACGGCACTCCTGTCTCGGCGGAGAAGACACGCATAGCGATCTCCGACCGGGACATTTCCAGACTGAAGATCGCAGTCGTGATCCCACTGTGGATCGCGGCAGACCGACAAAAGTCCATCGCAAGGGTCGACTTTCCCATGGCGGGACGCCCAGCGATGATAATCATCTGCCCCCCGTGCAAACCCTGGGTCAGCCGATCCAAATCGGAGAACCCAGTCGGAACGCCAGAGAGTTTGCCTTTGTTCGCGGCAATGTCGTTAAGTTCGCTAAGAGTCGTTTCTGACAGGTCGCTCAGACCGACGTAATCTTGCCCACTTCGGGTTTCCGCCACCGACATGATCTCGGCTTGAGCAGAGTCCAGCAGCGCATCAACATCCCCACCGTCCTCGGCGTAGCCCAGCTGAACCACACGAGTGCCCGCAGAGACAAGACCACGAAGCAGTGACTTTTCGCGAACTATTTTCGCGTAGTAGGTGGCACTAGCCGCGGTTGGAGCCGCGACCACAACCTTATGGAGGTGATCCGTCCCCCCGACCCTTAGCAGTTGGCCCTCCCGGGACAGCTCGCCCGCAAGCGTGATGGCGTCTGCGGGCTCTCCTCGAGAGTAGAGACCAAGGATGGTATCGAAGATGATTTCGTTCGCCGGCTTGTAGAAGTCCGTCCCCTTTAGGATTTCCGCGACGTCTCCGATGGCGTCTTTCGACAGCAACATCGAGCCCAGAACGGCGGCCTCAGCGTCAGGAGCCTGTGGGGGAACCCTGTCGAAACCGTCACTATCCATGTGCTCTTCCCCCCATTCACCCAGCGCGCCCCGCAACCTGCTCAGGCAGAATAGGCGGGTTTTCCGACTTCGGCGAATCCTAATTGTGCGCAGAGGGCCCGAAACTGGGGACTAGTGGCCCGTTACTGTTGACGCAGCTGTGGAGATCCTGTGGAGCACGAGGGAAAAGGGGTCTTGGGCCACGGAGAAGAGGGGACCCCCGCGCCGCCTCTCCTGCGGCGAAAACCGCCCGCGCAAGTCTCCACAGACCTGTCCACAACCTGTGGAATCCTGGTACCGTTCGAATCCGTGGATAGCGCACCAGGCGGACCCGGCCGAGACGGGAGCAACCCTCAACCGTCGGTTGAAGGGTCTTTCCCGGAGCCGCGCGCGGACCTAAAAGGTGTTCTTTCCTTAGCCGTCCCAGCCCTAGGCGCCTTGGTTATCGAACCGTTGCTGCTACTGATCGACTCTGCGATGGTCGGACACTTGGGCACGGTCCCCCTCGCAGCGCTATCGCTCGCCAGCACCATCCTGGCGACCGTTGCGGGCGTTTTTGTTTTCCTGGCCTACTCGACAACCGCGCTCACGGCACGCGCCCTTGGCGCAGGAAAGCCAGAGCAGGGGCTTCAGGGCGGGATCCAAGCCATGTGGCTGGCAGCCGCAATCGGGACAGTAACGGGCGCACTGCTTTTCGTTGCAGCGCCCTGGATGATCTCGCTAATGGGGGCCGGTCCAGAAGTGGGGGCACAGGCGGTCACGTATCTGCGTGCGGGAGCTTTCGGCCTTATCGGAATGCTTGTCATCCTTGCTGCCACGGGAACACTGAGAGGGATGCTGGACATGCGCACGCCCCTGCTGGTGCTCGCGGCAGGAGCCGTCCTAAACGTCTCCCTGAACCTGTTGTTGATCTACGGCTTAGGCCTGGGGATCCTTGGAGCTGGAATAGGCCTTGCCGTAACCCAAACCCTGATGGCAATCGCTGTCAGCGCGAAGGTGATAGCGGCGGCTCGAGGCCACTCGCTATCCCTGCGTCCCTCCCGAGCCGGCACGTTGGCGGCTGCTGGGGAAGGGGCCCCACTTTTCGTGCGAACCCTCTCTCTTCGACTCGCCTTGCTTGCGACGGTCGCGGTTGCCACCCGAGCAGGCACCGACGCGCTTGCCGGCCACCAAGTTGTGAACTCAATCTGGACCCTGACAGCATTCGCCCTCGACGCCCTCGCAATAGCCGCCCAGTCTTTGGTGGGAGTTTTGCTGGGATCAGGGAACACCCGGTCGCTCTCAAAGCTGATCCGTAAACTCACCCTTTGGGGGGCGCTCACAGCCGCCGCCTTGGGAGCGGTTGTCGCCGCCACGTCAAAGTGGTTGCCACTGATCTTCGGTCCCTCGTCCGAAATGCACCAGGCTGCCTCTAGCGCCCTGGTGGTCGCCGGAGTGCTTATGCCCATCTCGGGTGTCGTGTTCGTCCTGGACGGGGTTCTGATCGGAGCATCAGAAAGCAAGTATCTTGCCGTGGCGGGGGTCATCACCCTTGTCGCCTACCTGCCGTCTCTGTGGCTGCTGATGCGCTGGATAGCTTCGGCTGCGCCCCTACCGCTGAGTGGACAAACCACGGCGCTCACCTGGCTTTGGGTTGCGTTCGCAGGGTGGTTCATGGCTTTGCGGGCGGTCACGAACTGGTGGCGCACGTTCGGGTCCCGGCACAGACTTGTGAGCAGACCAACTCCCGCGTAAGACACTTCAGGGCACCGCCTGGGTGCTTTCCCCGGTAGAGTTGCGTGTTGGGCCAAGGGCCCTATGCAAGACCCTCCTGTC
>CAYFRO010000069.1:0-8330 GCA_964345565.1 uncultured Actinomyces sp. | reverse complement strand
CTCCCCGTCTTCCAGCTTGGTCTGCTGCCAAGGGGGTGTGGGCCATCTGGATCCTCCATCCGCCTTCTGTCTGTGCAACACCCACCCTATAGTCCGCCCGCGCTCCCCGGACTCGCCGCCGCGGGCTTTCGTCTCCGGGCGCAGGGCGGGCGCGGATAGGGTGGACGGATGAGTAGAAGACCTGCGGCACTCAGCGCCAGTAGCACCAGGACCTATCTTCAGTGTCCCCTGAAGTTCCGCTACCAGGTGGTTGATGGAATGAGCGAGCCACCCACTGAAGCAACAGTAAAAGGCACGGTTGTTCACCAAGCTCTGGAAGACCTGTTCACGCTTCCCCCGGGGCTTCGAAACCAGAAGAGTGCGCAGGAGTTGTTGCCGCAGGCGTGGGAGAAGACGCTTGGTTCGAACCCTGAAGCAGACCAACTGTTCTCAGATGAGTCGCTTTTGGAGCAGGCCCGCATTGACACGGAAGAACTGCTCGCGAACTACTTCTTGTTGGAGCACCCGGAAAACCTGGCTCCGCGCGCCATGGAACGGTTTGTGGATTCCCGGCTTGACTCCGGGGTTTTGCTGCGGGGGATCATCGACCGGATTGATGAGTCTGCCGATGGAGAACTGAGGGTTGTCGACTATAAGACTGGAAGGGCCCCAAGTCCGCGGTTCACGAATGAGGCTCTTTTCCAAATGCGTTTCTACGCACTGCTGCTTCAGCAGACGTGGCGCCTGCCAAAGCGGCTTCAACTGCTTTACCTGCGCAGCGTCCAAGCACTAACCCTGGACCCCGATGCAAAAGACATCGCCAAGTTCCAGTTGGACATTGAGGACCTTTGGCGAAGGATCCAGTCCGATGCCCTGGCCGGCGAGTTCCGCACCCAGAAGTCCAGGCTTTGCGACTGGTGCGCATTTCAGCACATTTGCCCAGCTTTTGGGGGTGTCTCACCGCAGGTTCCGGAAGAGGGTTTGGAAAGGCTTCTCTCAGTCCAGCAGTGAGCTTTACAGCAAGTCGATGACTTCGCCCGCCGCGATTCGTGCCAGCACCTGATCGCTCAGGTGGTGAGCGTCCGGGAGGCGGCTGAGTCCGGGGGAAGCCTCTACGGGCGACATGCAGGGGATCCCAACAACGTTTGCGCCGCTGGCCCTTGCCGAGGCTAGCCCTGAAGGCGAGTCTTCAATGGCGACCGAACTCTGCGGCCGAGCCCCGAGCCTAGCCAGTGCCGTGAGATACGGCTCGGGATCAGGCTTGACGTGCTGAACGTCGTCGGCGGAGACCACCGCCCCGAAAAAGCCTTGGGGTAGACGCGCGGCGACGGCGTCAGCTAGGGGACGGTGGGAAGAGGTGACTAGGGCCATCGGCACCCCCTGAGCGTGGAGTCGAGCCGTGAGCTCCTGCATCCCCGGGCGCCAGGGAAGCCCGTCGGATTCGTACTTGCCCAGTAGGTAGGCGACCAGGTAGTCCCTGATTTGCTGGTGAGTTTCGCCGGAACCTGTCGCTTTTTCCAGGCCGCTCGTCGTCATTACCAGGGGCGTTCCCACAACAGCTAAAGCATCCGCTTGGCTCCACGTGCCGCCAAACCGCTTTGCGTAGGCATGCTCGGCCTGAAACCACCACGGCTCTGTGTCGACCAGGGTCCCGTCCATGTCGAAAAGCACGGCGCTGGGCGGGCCGTAGCCTGGCCCGTCTGCTGTCTTCATCAAACGACCAGGGTTGGTGCCGGCGACAGGACGTGCGTTAGCAGCAACACGGCGATGAGGGCGGCAAACACCAGACGGTAGATCACGAATGGTTCAAAGGAATAGGTTGAGATGACCCTAAGGAACCAAACGATCACGACGTACCCCACAGCGAAGGCAACCACGGTCGCGACCAGGGTTGGGAACGCACCAACGCTCCCCGGGTCCCCCACCGCTTTGAACAGCTTGTAAAAGCCGGAGACGTAGACGGCGGGTAGTGCCAGCAGGAACGAATAGCGTGCGGCCGCTTCACGTTTGAAGCCCATCAGGCGCCCGGCTGTGATCGTGCCGCCAGACCTGGAAACGCCTGGGATCAGCGCCAGCGCTTGAGCGAAGCCGTAGGCGGTGGCCTGACCCCAAGTCATGGTGTCCAGTGTGTTCACCCGCTTGCCGACCCTGTCGGCCCAACCCAGCAGCAACCCGAACGCGGCAAGCATGAAGACCGTGATCCAAAGGTTTCGGAAGTTGGTGTCGATCCAGCCTTCCAAAAGCAGACCAAGGATCCCGATTGGCAAAGTCCCGACAATGATCATCCAGCCCAGGCGCGCATCCGGGTCCTTCGAGCTGACCCGGTTCTTCGCCGGGATGAACGGGAGGGAAAACCACCAGCTGCGAATGATGCGAACTATGTCTTTCCAAAAGAAGATCAGGACTGCGGTCTCTGTCCCGATTTGGGTGATCGCTGTGAAGCCAGCACCAGGGTCGCCTGCGCCGATCAGCTCGCCAACAAAGCGAAGGTGCGCGGAAGAGGAGATTGGAAGAAACTCGGTGAGTCCCTGCACCAACCCCATGATTAGGGCCTCAAGAAAGTCCATGGTGCCCAAGCGTACTAGCGCGCGGCAACCCCGGGCGCAGCTCCGGTGAGCCCTGCCCCACAGTCTGAGCCCCGAGTAGACTCGGGCGGGACCCTTTCGGGACCGAGGATGTTTGGAGGGAACGCGTGCAAACAAGGAGGCTGGGGCACTCGGGGTTGGCCTTATCTGCCCTGACTTTGGGGACTCTGACCTGGGGCCACGACACCGACACCTTCGAAGCTACGCGACTCTACGACCGCTACCGGCAGGCGGGTGGGGCTGCTTTGGACGTGCCGACAGATGCTTCAAGCCCGGTGTTTGCTGGCCGTGTCGAAACGGTGCGCGACGTGTTGGACGGCGCAGGTGGGCCTGAGCCAACTTTGGTTATGCACTCGATGGAGCCCAGGCCAGGTGCCCTGGACGTGGATCTTACGGCGCTACCTTGTTCACGGCGTTACCTGCTGGACACCCTGCGCGCGGCCACGGATACCCTGGGGCGACCAGCCGACGTTTGGCTTGTTCACGGGCCGCGGTACGGGGTGCGGCACCAGGAGATCGCGTGGGTAATGCAAGAGTCCGTGCGGCTGGGGTTGACCAGTTACGTCGGGCTGGCAGACATGGACCATTGGGATATTGCAACCATCACGGCGGAGCTGCGCGAGTCCTGCTCGCCAGTCGTGGCGGTCGCGGAACCGCTGTCCCTATTGCGTTCTGCACCTGCCGGCGCCATCGCAAGCCACCTGGCCGAATCGGGTGTGGGTCTGATCGGTTTTTCTCCCCTGGCCTCCGGCGTGCTGACAGGAAAATACGCGCATACGACGCCGCCCGATTCCCGCGCGGCCTCCCCCCACCTGGCCTACATGGTTGACCCCTACCTGGGTGAGCCCCAAGCGAAAATTGTTTCGGCGGCAATGCGTGTCGCCGAAGGCCTGGGCATCAGTAGTGCGGGGCTCGCGGCCGCTTGGGCTCTGGCTCAGCCTGCGGTGACCACGGTCGTGATCGGTCCCCGAACGGAAGCTCAGCTGTCCGATGTCTTGAAAGGCTACGATAAGAGGCTCCCCAGGGAGCTTCGCGAAGCTCTCACCAAAGCAGCCCTGCCCTAAGGTTTATTCCCAGATCACGTCGATGTCGACGCCATCATCCAGGGCGTCGTCATCGTCATCCTCAGGATCGTCCTCTTCAACGTCATCCTCATCGTCGTCCAGGTCATCATCCAGGATCTCGAACGGCAACTCCGCGTCAAACTCCGTGAAAAGCACGTCGTCGTAAGTGAAGAAGGCATCGCGAAGACGGTCTTCAGCAGCCTCAAGAAGCGAAGGCTGAACAACGTCGGCGTTCTGCACAAGCTCGAAGTGATATTCCAGCGCAGCAATGAGGTCGGTCAGGTTCTGGCGCGGGTTACTAGGCATGCACCAACTCTAGTGCGTTTGCGCGGCGGTGGCGGCCAAAAATGGGAGGTCGGCAAGGTTCCCGCCCAACGTGGAGGTCCCTTACGGCAGCGAAAGCTGCGAACGGATCATCGACACCATCAGGTCGGTCCCCTTGATCTCCGCGGTCTCTTGGGCCCCGACAACACGCATGCGCCCCTGCTCATCGACCAGCTGTGACGCGCCCCGGCTAGGCCCCAAAGGCAGGACAATGATGTCTCTACGCGGGACGTATGTCGCTTCGGGTTCATCGCCGCGGACCTGGGCCGCAATGTTTGCGACCACGACGCGCGCCTGGTTGCGGGCCGCATCGGCACGCTTCGATTCGGGAACGTCCGTCACGTCCCCTACCGCATACGCGTGCGGGTGGCCCGCAACCTGCATGGTCGGCAGAACCCGGATCTCCCCGTCCTTCGTAAGAGCTCCCGAGTAGTCCGTGTCCTGCAGGTAGCCGGTGACCGGGCGGGCCCCGTAGCACTGGAACCACAGGTCGGCCTCGATCGGTGTCCCCGCAGTTGTCTCTACGCGGAAGCGCCCAAGGGTCCCCGGAGCACTCGGAGGCAGGTACGCGAGCGGCGCACCCAGGATCAGTTCAACCCCGAGATCGCTGACCTCCGCCTCGACAGCCTCCCGGAACTCGTCTGTGAAGCCGCGCCACGGGAGGATCTGGTCTTCTTTCTCCACGATGACGACCTCAAGGTGAGGGTGGGCTGCCAGCAGTTCTCCAGCCAGCTCCAAACCAACTGTTCCGCCCCCAACCAGCAAAACACGCTTAGCGTGTTCCAGCGAGTCGCTCAAGTCAGCCAGGCGCGCCTTCGCCACCGCGCTCTGCGCCGAGATGTATTTTGCAGGGAAGGGGTACGTGGAGCCGCTTGCGAACACAATGTAGTCCCCACGGATGGGCTCTTCCCCGTACACGTAGACAGTGTCACCCTCAACCCGCGAAACCGTGCCGTGCACGACCCTGCCCTGGGAAAGCAGGTAGGAGTAAGGCATGAAGATCGTCTGTCGCCAAACCTCATCAACCGCGGCTCGAAGTGCCGCTGCGTGGTGCACGAACTGGTCCTTGCGTTCGACTAGAACGACGTCGGCGACTGAGTCCAACCCTTTCGCGACCGTAACTCCACCGTATCCGCCACCAACCACGATCACTCGAGCCATGGTTTCCCCCTTGTCAGTTGGGTTTTAGCCCCTACCCTACTTTCCCGTAAGGCCGCGTCGCCGTACAACCGCGGTTCCCTCAGGTTCGTGTCCTCGAACCGCCACGAAAGACGTCAGAGGATCTCGCGAACTGCCGCGACTCAAGATCTCTTTTCGCAGAATGTCCCCCGCCTCGCGGTTCAATCCGCCGTCCCCGTTCGAGCGGTCTTCGCGGAGCCATTCTTCGAGTTCGCCGACCATGGCCTCGGCCCACATGTACGAGTAGTAGCCGGCGTCGTAGCCGCCGCCGAAAGCGTGAGCAAAGTACGGCGAACGGTAGCGGGGCACCACCAGTGGGTCGTCCACCCCTGAAGCTGCAAGGAGCTCCGCCTCGAACTGGTCAACCTGCTCAGGATCGCTGGGGAGTGAGTCGGATTCGCCGTGCCACCCCTGGTCAATCAGCGCGGACTGGACGTATTCGAGGGTCGCGTAGGGCTGTCCGAAGGACTTGGACGCAGCAAGAGCTGACCGGACTTCCTCGGGAAGAGGTTCCCCGCTCTTCCAATGTTTCGCGTAACTGCCCAGAATGTCCGGGTGGAACGCCCACATCTCGTTTAGCTGGCTTGGAAGTTCAACGAAGTCTCGTGGCACGTTGGTGCCTGCTGTGGCGTCGTAGTAGGTGTCGGTGAGTAGGCCGTGGAGCGCGTGCCCGAACTCGTGGAACACGGTTTCAACGTCGTCCCAGGTCAGCAGCGTGGGCTGTCCCTCGGCAGGCTTGGTGAAGTTCGCGTTGTTGGCAATGACGGGGAGCTTCCCGCTTCTCTTGGATCCAGACACCAGGTCGCTCATCCAAGCGCCACCGCTTTTGCCCGGGCGAGCGTAGTAGTCAGCCATGAACAGGCCAACCGGCTCTCCGTTTTCGTCTTTCACTTCCCACGATCGGGTGTCTTCTGACCAGCCACTGATGTCTGGCCGGGGTTCGAACGTGAGACCGTAGAGGCGGTTTGCGGCTAGGAAAATCCCCTGCTCTATCACGCGGTCCAGTTCGAAGTATTCCTTCAACGCATCGGAGTCGAAGCCCAGCTGTTGGGTGCGAGCTTTCTCTTCGTAGTAGGGCCAGTCGGAAACGGCCAACTCGGTGCCGTCCTTCGCCGCTTCCGCGCTGTAGCGCTCAGCTTCCTTTGCAAGCGCAACTTTAGCTGCGTTTCCAACGTCTGCCAGCAACGCTTTGGCAGCCTCCGGGCTGGGAACGGTCTCTTCATCTATGACGATCGCGGCGTGCGAGGGGAACCCGAGAAGGCGCGCCCGCTTAACGCGTGCCTTTGCGAGCCGCGCGATCAGGCCTCGGGTGTCGGTCGACTCATCTCCGGTCGAGCCACGCTGCAAAGAATCCTGGAGCAGGCGAGCCCTGACTTTCGGATCTTTCAGGGACGCGATCTTTGGCGGCAGTGAGTAGTTCATGACTCCAAGGCGCCAGGCGTCGCCGTTTTGGGCCGAGGTCGCGGCAGCGGCGAGTTCCTGGTCGGACAGGCCGTCGAGTTCTGCCAAGTCCGTGCCGGTGCTGGCAGTTTCGACCAGTTGCTTCGAGATCTTGGTGTCGATTTGGGCTTCGAGGCTCGCGATCTTTTCGTCCAGGCGACGTAGCTTTGCTTTGGCTTTCCGGTTCAAGCCGACACCGAGGCGCTCAAAATCGCGGATCGTCTGCTCGACCAGGTAGCGGGTCTCTTCGTCCAGGTCGTCGCGTTCGGCGATGCTCTTGTAACGCTCATACATCGTGGTGTTGGTGAAGAACTCGCTCGCATGCGCCGCGTAGAGGGGTGCAAGCTTTTCTTGCAGGGCGTCCAGCTCCGGTCCGCCGATGGAGGTCGCAAGCGTCCAGAATGCTGCGTTGGCCCGGTCAAGAAGTTCGCCGGCCCGGTCAACGGCGCCAACCGTGTTCTGGACGCCTGGGGTTTCGGGGTTCGTTGCGATCCTGTGCCAGTCTTCGGATTCCTCGGCGAGCCCAGCCATGATCGCTGGCTCCAAGTCCGCGAACCTGATTTCCCTGAAGTTCGGGACACCAAAAGGCTCCTTCGAAGGTTTCATCAGGGGGTTCTGGCGCTTGTTTTCTTTCTTACTCATCTTCTCCACTTCCAACTGGCTGGCTTTCGCCATTTCCTACCGCCACGCTTGCTTCCTACCGCCACGCTTGCTTCCTACCGCCACGCTTTTGCCACTTCCAACCGGCTAGCTTCCACCACTTCCAACCGGCTCACTCTCCCCACGAATCACCGGCCCACTCCCAAAACTTCCAACCGGCTAGCTGCCGGCACCGCGCTCAACCTCTTGGTCTCGCTTGCGGATGACTGCCCCGATGTCGGGCTCGCGAAAGCCCGGACCCTTCAGAATCTTTCCGTCTGCTCGGCGCCGGACGGTCCCGTCAGGCATCAGTTTCGACAGGTTGGAAGAATGAACTTCGGCAAGGACGGCATCCAGGTCTATGCCCATCTCAAGAGCCATGCCGTAGACAACGTAAACCAGGTCTGCCAAGGCGTCGGCGGTCTCGACTAGGTCGCGCTCACCCTGATCGGGAGCGGACGCCGTAGCCTGGGTGACCAGCTCTCCGGCCTCAGGCCCGTACACGGCTGCGAACAGTTCGGAGGTTTCTTCTGCGATAAGTCCCATCCGCATGTCAAGGCGATCCGTGTCTAGGCTGGCGGGCAGTCGGTCGCGGACCCTGTCGGGCATCCCGTAGACGGAATGAAACTGGCCGACTAGCTGCGCGGGCCTCGATCCGTCTATTTCTGCACTTGCGTAAATCGCTTGTTGCCTGGCCGACTCGGGTGGCACAGGGGGTGTCTCATTCAAGGGGTTCCTCGGTTCCAGCTCTACTTCCAAAGGTGAATCCTGACGCCTCACGGCTCCTCCATGTATATCAAGACCGACCCCAAAGCTTCACCATGTGCATCAAGACTCACCCCCAAGCCCCACCACGTGCACCAAGACCGACCCCAAAGCTTCACCACGCGCGCCAAAACCCACCCCAACACCTCACCGTGCGACTCCCCACCTTCCCCGGCTCTGAGGCTGCGCGCCGACCGGCTCACGAAAGAACACGAGTTGGATTCACCACTAATGGAGCCTGCCGATTTTCCTGTGTCCCTCAGCCGTGCTAGTTTTGACGGGCCAACGCTTAGAAGTTGAGTGCGCGCGGGTGGCGGAATAGGCAGACGCGCTAGCTTGAGGTGCTAGTCCTCGT
>CAYFRO010000068.1:0-8393 GCA_964345565.1 uncultured Actinomyces sp. | reverse complement strand
TCTACGGATCGGACGATCCAAGCGATGAACCGCAGTGACAACCTGTACTTTCGGCTGGTTGGCTGATGGGCTCAAGGTTCGCTCTCCTGTCTTGCACCCTTGCGGCTTCTCCAAGGCACGATATCACCACGGGCGGAGCGACTGTGTTTGAGTCGCGGCTCCGTAGTCTCAACCCGGGTAAGTTGGGGGAGCTTGTGATCAGCCGCGCCGATCTGGGCGGGCCCCGTCTTCAACGCAGGCTATGCTCTGCCCATGGGGAAGGTCAGAGAGACTAAGCGTCCAAAGACGTTGGTGCTTCTTAGCTCCACCTTTCCAGCAGCGGGCGGTGATACCGCTTTCCTCCAGAACGAAATAGAGGCGCTTGCCGAGTCTTTTGACCGCATTCTCATCTACAGCCACTTTCCTATTGCAAAGGGGAAGGAGACGTATCCTCTCCCCTCTAATGCTCGCTACGTGGGTGCGGTGCGTTCGGCGTCTAGGTGGGAGGGAGTTGCGGCGGTAGCAACTCCCAGCGGATTGAAGCGGGCACTATCTGCGCTGAGAGCTGAGGCAAGAGGGAAGCGAACTAAAGGTCGGTGGAAAGACACTCTAGCCAGCATCTTTACTGGTGGGCGTTTTGCCCGGGTGATAGAGCGTGGAATCCCAGCGTCCCTGGACGTGACCGTCTATTCGTTCTGGGGCACGGACTCAGCTGTAGCCTTGCCTTTTTTGCGTTCCAGTTATAGGAAGGCAGTTCGGTTTCACAGGCACGACCTCTACGAATACCGCACCCCGGGGCTTCCTCTACGGGCGGCGATCCTGGGGGCCGCTGATCACATACTGCCAATTTCAGAAGACGGTGCAGACTACCTCCAGAAGATGTATGGCAACTTTCTAGAGACAGACAACGTCGCACTGGCGCGCCTGGGTACAGCTGACCACGGCCTAGGGCCAACGCCAAACCCGAGTGATCCCTGGACCATCGTTTCCTGCTCCTACGTGGTGCCTGTCAAACGCGTTGACGAAATCCTGGCTGCGCTACAACAAGCTTCGCTAAGGCATCCAATTCGGTGGGTCCACTTTGGGGATGGACCTGGCTACGACGACCTGTACCGTTCCGCGAAAGCAGGTGAAGAGGACTTCAGCGACCTGAAAGTCGAGATTAGGGGTTACACCCCTAATCAAGAGGTGATGGAGTTCTACAAGCGAAACCCCGTCCACGCGTTTATTAACATCTCTTCAAGTGAGGGCGTCCCAGTATCCATTATGGAAGCTCTCTCGTTCGGGATACCTGTCGTCGCCACTGACGTTGGCGGGACGGCTGAACTTGTCAATGAGGAGCTGGGAACAGGCGTTCTGTTGCCGGCCGACCCGGCCGCTGCACAGGTTTCGGAAGCAGTGCAGGAGGTTGCGGCCCGCAGCGATTTCCGCGCGCGTGAAGCTTGGCAGGAGCATGCTGACGCCGCGGTGAACGTGAAGAGACTGATGCGCATTCTCGGTCCCCGTTCTGCGACTTCAGGGACTGCGGAACACTTTTGACGCTACGAGTCGGCCAGAGTCGCGTGATGGGCTGAGTCCCCTCTCGGTGCAGCCCGGCCGCGATGATTTATTCGACACCACGAAGGAAGAGAGACCGCTTTGAAGCAGATGCTCATCTTGTCCTTTTCGGACATCTCCTCAGATGCTCGGGTCCTGAAACAAGTAAAGGAGTTCTCGAAGGACTTTGAGGTAACAACCTGCGGGTACGGTCCCCACCCGAAAGGTGCCCATAAACACATCGAAGTCTCTAGCGATTACCCGATCTGGGCGTACCCGAAAGCGGACGTTCTTCTGCGTAGGTTCAAGCGCGCCTACTGGGGCAACGACGCTGTGAAACACGCGCAGGAGAAACTCGCCGGCAAAAAGTTCGACGTTGTATTGGCTGACGAAATTGATGCTGTCCCGCTTGCTCTGTCCCTAGCACCTCGCTTCTCCGTTTACGCTGCCCTTCACGAATACTCCCCGAAAGTGAAATAGGAAGATCTTAAGTGGCGAACTTTCGTGGCGCCGTTTCGCACGTGGTTGACAAGGAAATATTTGCCGCAGTGCACTTCGGCAACGACGGTGGCACCTGGGATTGCGCGCCAATACAAGGATGCCTTCGGCGTCTCGATGGACATCGTCAGGAATGCGACTCCCTACGTCGACATCGAACCGACACCAGTTCATTCTCCCCTCCGCATCGTCCATCACGGGGCCGCTCTGCGGAACCGGGACCTGGACTTGCTGGTAGACGCGGTGCTCGACGCTGGGGACGCGGTAGAGATGGACATGTACCTGATGCCAAACGATGTCGCCTACGTGGAAGAGCTTCGACAGAAGACGCGAGGAACCCGGGTACGTGTTCACGACGGCATCGAGTATGACGCGCTGATTGCGACCCTCAACCAGTACGACGTTGGCTTTTACATGCTGCCACCCGTTTCGGTAAACCATGAGTACGCGCTTCCCAACAAGTTTTTCGACTTCGTCCAGGCAAGGCTGGCTTTGGTCATTGGCCCCTCAAAAGAAATGGCACCGCTAGTCCGGAAATACGACATAGGTGTTGTCACGCGCGGCTTTAGTGCTGCAGCTGGGGCAGCAGCGCTTGCGGACTTGAAGTCGGAAGACGTTGCACGTTGGAAGGCCAACAGCAACAAGGCCGCGAGGGACTTATCGAGCGCTAGGGAAGTGCTTGTGTGGCGTGATGCCGTCGAGAAACTGCTGGGAGAGAGCGACTAGCGCACCAGGGCGGAGGCTAGGGCAAAGCGTACAGGACCTTCCTTTAAGAAGAGGCTGCGTATGTTGTCCGGGAGGACCATGCTGAACAAATTCCTGTGCGCATCGCCTGCCCGCAGGGGCTCTGAATTGCGGGCCCGACGAAGGATCTGTCGGACCAGCTGAGCGTCCGCGACGCTCAGAAACCGAAGAGGCGATTCCTTCCCCTTTGGGTTGGCACCGACAACGTCGCGGAGAAACCCAGCTACCTCCCGAGTTTCACCAGGATCCGCCGTTGGATCCTTGGCTAGCTGGCGCGCCAGCGTAAGGACTTCGCCGCGAAGGAGCTTCACGTTCAAGTTCAAACGTTCGTTTGCGGATAGGTTTTTGTAGAACGAGGACGCGAGGAGCTGGCGAACCCCTTCTAGCTGATCAGCGGCGGGCTGGCGGGCCGCAGTCACGTGGTCTGCGCCTTGGTCGTTCACCACGTAGGAGGGAAGGTCAGCTCCGTAGATGACGGGGCGACCAGAAAACCACAGTGGCATCGAGAAAGCTAGGTCCTCACCGGTTTGCAGGCCCTCACTATACTTCAGGCCCAACTCCCTCAGCGCGGCAAGACGCACCAACCCCAGATGCCCGACCCTATAGGCGAGCCGATCCTTAACAGGGTCAAGAAGGGTTGCGCGGGGGCGCTTCACCGGGGTTCGGACCACCCGCCCAGAGGATCGCTCATGACGCGGAATGACAGCATCAGCTTGCGCTTCTTCACCGGCTTCAATCCAACGCTGGACTGCGCCTGGCTCGACGTAGTCATCAGAGTCGATGAGGCAGACCCAGGTGGCGTTCGCGCGTTCCAGAGCAAGATTTCTGGGACCGGCCGGGGAACGCTCACCGTCTGAGCACGTGAGAAAGCGGACGGTTGGGAGCTTCGTTAACTCGTTGTAGTCATCTAGGTCTTCAGGGGCCAAGTTGTGGCACACGATAGTGACTCTGTTGCTGGCGTTGAGCCCGTCTAGGACGCTATCAACTGCTCTGAGTAGCGGCCGATCACCGCGATGCACAGGGATTATCGTTTCAACTGCGACTGCTTCGCTTTCCACGCCTCTCCGTTCGGACAGTCGACGCCTTTGCCATTTAGCGTCAGGCCTTGGACCATCGTAGCTAAGCAAGTAATGAGCTTCTCCCCGCAGCTATGCTTACTTCAACGGTGCCGCGAGGCTCTCGAGGTGCGTGGTGGAGCGGCCCCTCAAATCCGGAGTGGCCAGTGTCCAGATAGGAGAGCTACTCACAGACATGAGAAAGTCACGACGGGTCAGCATCGCCAGCCGGATCTACTGCCCGGAGCCTGCAGCTGCCGCCTTCCGGTTGCAGGCTGTCCAAGAAGCGCTGCTCAGCCGGGGAGCGCGAGTCACCGTTCTCACGTCAACGTCTCCACCTAGCTTGCAGGGTCTGCAAGATTGCGGGAATGGCCCACCGATGGAGAGCGGTCACGCCCGCAAGTGGGGGTCGCTGGTGATCAAGCGCTTCCCTGTTCTCCGCGACAAAACGGGTTACGTGCGCGGCTACTTGCCTTACCTTTCTTTCGACTTACCTCTGTTTTTTAGATTGTTGTTTAAGAAGCGACCAGACGTGGTCCTGGTGGAGCCACCTCCCACGACGGGCGCCGTAGTCAGGGTGGCTGGTGCGCTCCGCCGCGTACCCTACGTTTGGTACGCGGCCGATGTTTGGTCTGACGCAACACGTATCGCCGGCGCTCCAAAGCTAGTTGCGTCTGTCTTGGAGTTGATGGAGAGGTTTGCGATTGGGGGCGCTGCCGGGGTCATCGCGGTTTCTGAGGGTGTCGCAAAGCGAGTGCGGCAGCTAGGTGGTCGCAACGTCACCGTCATTCCTAACGGAATTGACACTCGCCTCTATCAGCCCAACGCTGCACCTCTAACGGAAGACGAACTGGCCGAATACGGGGTCACCAGCCCCTACCTGATCTATGCGGGGACCGCTTCAGAATGGCAGGGTGCGGAGATTTTCCTCCCTGCTTTTGAGAAGCTGCTGGTTGAGTTTCCTGAGCTGCAACTTCTTTATGTTGGGCAGGGAAGCGCATGGCAGGAAATCAGGGCAAAGGCCGGTGAGCTTAACCGCAAGGCGGGCCGCGAGGCCGTTGTGCTTATCCCGACGATGGGGCCTCAAGAGGCTGCGCGACTTATGGCAGGGGCTGAGGTCGCGTTGGTTTCGATCGTTCCCGATAGAGGCTACGACTTCGCTTATCCCACTAAGGTCCTAGCAGCGCTTGCGGTTGGCACCCCGGTCCTTTACGCGGGGAAGGGACCGGTTGTCGCAGATCTGGAAGGTGCGAGCCTTGGAAGGGTCGCGACGTATCACCCCGACCGGATTGCGGAGCAGGTGGCTGAGATGCTGTACGAAGAGGTTACGGACGCTGCCCCGAATCGTCTCCATGCCTGGGTGGAAGAGAACCGATCTATGAAAGCCATGGGGGCTGCGGCCGCCAAGTTTGTTTTGTCAAAGGGAAGGACTCCCATACGATGATCATTACCGTAGTGACCCCTTGGTATCCGACTGAAACAAACCCAGTTTCTGGGATGTTTGTACTTCGAGAGGTGGAAGCGCTACTCGATGCAGGCCACAATGTACGCGTCATCCATTTGGATCGCGACGTAGCCGGCGGAGCGCAGTTCCAGGACATTTCACGTGGCCACAAAGTCCTACGCCTTGGAATGCACCCAGCGAACCCCATCTCGGTTCTCAAAGCCGTTGGGCCTTTACGCAAAGCCTTGGCGGGGACGGACGTTGTCAACAGCCATGCCATCTCTGCGTTGCCTGTGATGGCGCTGGCCGCTCCCAAGGTTCCTTGGGTGCACACCGAACACTGGTCAGCGCTCTCTAACCCGGAGTCCGCGTCCTTGCTCCTGCGAACAGTTCGTCCCGCGTTCGCTAGTCTGTTGCGCTTACCCGACGCAGTGGTAGCGGAAAGTGAAAGGCTTGCCGAACCTATCCGGCGCTTTCGAGGCGACTTGAACGTGGAGCTGATCCCCTGCATTGTTCCAGCACCAGAAACGGTTGTTAGGAGGGAGACGTCCCCCGAGGTAATCAAGCTAGCCTCAACGGGCGGCGTCATAGACCGCAAAGATCCCCTGCTAGCAGTGCGAGTTTTAGAAGAGCTCAAGAACCGTGGGATTCAAGCACAGTTGCGGTGGACGGGGGAAGGCGATCTGCGGGAAGAAGCCCAAGAACTCGCGGTCTCCCTTGGTGTTGACGCCCAGTTTTTGGGGTCGGGGAGCCCCAAACACGTGGAAGATGAAATAGCTGCTGCGGATGTTTTCTTCGCGCCGACAAAGGGAGAGAACTTCTTTGTGGCGGCAGCCGAAGCCCTTGTGAACGGGCGACCACTAGTTGCTAGTGAAAAAGGCGGCCACACGGAATACGCTGATCCCGCGTTTACCGAGATTGTTATCGAACGGACTCCAGAAGCGTACGCGGATGCGGTAGTCGATGTGCTGGCCAAGTCGAAGGACTACACCGCAGAGGACATCTCCCAGTCTGTGCGGGACCGGTTCTCTCCCGCAACGGTGGCGGGCCGTTACGCAGACCTTTACCGACGGCTGCGAAGGCGGTCGCAACTTGAGAGTCATTATCACTTTTAGTCCGCGTTTGCTAAACGTATCAGTCAAGCTCTTCTCCGTAGAGGAGGCTGGGGTAGGTTCGATGACGGGACAAACGCTAGTAGTGAGCCTCTGATCTCTTGGGCGATTGGCGCGGCTGTGTTCAGAGCGGGAGTAGCGGCGGGAGCATTTCGTGTTGTTAGGATTCCGGGTATGACATCAAAGCTTGGATGTGGGCAACGGCTGCGAGGCTCCGTTATTTTTGTATCAGCCGCGCTAACTCTTGGAGCTTGCGCTGGTCCAACCGCGCAAGAAAGCACTATGCAGCCAGAGGTTTCCGTCGATCCTGTGACGAATCTCGAATTTGAGGATCGAGAGTTCGCCACAAGCGGGTACGTGATACGCGATCCCCGGACCATCTCAAGTCCATATTGGAGCAGGCCTTACTGGTATGGAGCCGACGATGTTCCAGCTGTCATCCCATTGGAAGATCAGGTTGAGGGGAAGTACACGGATCCTGAGGGGGTGCTTCTGGTGGAGTGGCCTGGGTACGAGGAACCCATTGTCCACCCAGTGAATCAAGCTATGTACGGGATATACTCGATGATGGCGTACGAGCACACCGGCGACCCCGTCTACCTGCAGCGAGCGGAAGCCAATGCGCGGTTTCTTCTAAGTCATTCTGAGGGTGTGGATGGGGCCGTATGGTTCCCGTACATGTTCCCTTACAACCTCCACGGGGACGAATCGATGGCGCTTCAACCAAATTGGTACTCGGGCATGGCTCAGGGTCAGATGCTAAGTCTTCTGTCGCAGCTGTGCGGCGCAACCAGCGAAGCAGAATGGTGTGAAGCCGCTGATGCCACCTTCCAATCTTTCCTCCAACCTGATCTCCCTGGACAGTCATTCGTTCGCATCGACGGGGACGGCCATCTCTGGCTGGAGGAGTACGTCGGAGACGGCGTCGAGGCGACCAGCGTTATCAATGGTCACATCTATTCCGCGTTCGGCCTGGTCGACTACTACTTGTTAACGGGCAGCGAAGACGCGCTCGTGTTGTTCGATGGGGCAGCTACGACCATTCGTGACTCTTTCCCGGAATATCGAGTGCCTGGCGAGGCTTCTTTCTATTGCATCGGCCAGTACTGCAAGAATACTGACTGGCAGTCTGAGAGCTACCACTCGGGAGTGGCGCGTCAGATACGGCAACTGGGCGCGATCACAGGTGACAAGAGCTTCCGCGAATTATTCCAGTTGCTGGACGAGGACCGCGAAGTCTTCGAAGCACAGAACCCAGGGAGTTAGCTTTGAAGCGCCGATCGGAGATCGGTGTGCTGACTCTGATAGCGATGAGTTCTGAAGAGATCTAGTCTCCTTTGAGTTGCCCTCCTTCTTCCAGCGTAGGAAGTCCGCGGCGTTACCGCTTCGACCGCACATGCTTTCTTCACCAAGGTCTCGGTTCTGTGACCGACTCGCTTTGCTCGCCGAGCTTGGCGAGTCTGTTGTCCAGCCTTCGCGCCCCTTTCGAAGTTGATATAGCCGGCAGCTAGGGAGTCTCCCGGGCCTGCCGATTAAGTGTCGGAGGAGGAGCCGTATGAACCGGGCTGCGCTCCTGCTCTGACCGTGGGGCATTTGTCGGAGTCAGTGAAGCGACAGCTTGCGAGGGTGCTCTCAGCATGCCCGTCAAAGTCGAAGCCAGAACGTGTGCCAACGCGCGCCTTAGGACACGAATCGCGGTGCGATGACACCAGTATTAGGGGGAATGGTGATGGATGCTAGTCGTGGTTCCATCCATTAACTTCGGACTGTTCTTTGTCCCCGACTTCTTGTTATCCAGGGGTGACACACTCAGGCGGAAACACCACTAAGAAGTCTTGCCACGTACAAAAAGCTTCGCGATCGGATCCGCGTAGCGCGTCAGGATTGGCCCGACGACAGCCATCAGCATCACGTAGGTAGCGGCCAGTGGGCCGATCCCAGCAACGCCTGCTGATGTGGCCAAGCCCGCAATAACGATGTTGAATTCGCCGCGCGGAATCATGATTGTTCCCGCACGTATCTGGC
>CAYFRO010000067.1:0-8711 GCA_964345565.1 uncultured Actinomyces sp. | reverse complement strand
CCAGCACAAACACAAACCCAAACCACACAAAACACCTCAACCTGTGCAAGTCAGGCGGGTCCCAGTGACTCGTTGGGCCGCTTCTTTTCATGCGCCATGCGCTCTCCCACGAGCACCTACCCAAGGCCCAACGCCTACCAAGAACCCAATGTCAGCCGTAAGGACCAACGTCTGCCAACGGGAGCTAGACCTGCAACCCGATGCGCGCAAAGACCATCGTGAATCAGCACGAACGCTCACGAACGCTGAGACAGCGGAGTCACGCCGAAACAGTGGCCATGGCGGGACAGTGGGACGACAGCGAGACAGTGGAGTCACGCCGAGGCACCGGGTCAGGCGGCGCGTTCGACGGATCGGCGCGGACCTGAGTGGTGCTGGCGAGTCTGGTCCTGCCCGGCTTGGTCTTGAAGACTTGCGCGTCGCTGCGGCATTGACGGCAGTGCATCCGGCGACACGGAGTCTTGTGGCACTACGTTTCGCGACGCTGAGTCTGGCACTGCTGAGTCTGGCGGTACTCGGTGCTGAGTGTCGGCCGAATGTGAGGCTACCGCGGCCGGGCGGCTCTTTTGCCTTGCCGGCACCGGTCTTCCGGCTGGTATTGCGGGTGATCTTCCGGGAGGTCTTCCGCCTGGTTCGTGGAGTTCCAGAAGCTTGTCTCTCAGTTTCCTGTTCTGGTCAGCCACCACCGAGTTCACCCAAGCTTCTCGCGGGTCACCGGGGAACAGATTGCGCAACCACGCAGGCGGCTGCACGAACGGCACACCAGCGCGCATGCTGATACGCCAGCCGCTGGTATCGATGCTGTGGTGGTGGTAGTGACACAGCAACACCCCGTTATCTGTGTGGGTAGCACCGCCTTCTGAGTGGGGCTGCACATGGTGGACCTCGCACCACGCCGCGGGGACGGTGCACCCGGGGATGACGCAGCCCCCGTCACGCAGTGCGATGGCTCGACGCTGATTCGCATTGAAGATGCGCGCCGGAGTTCCTAGTTTGGTGACGCGTCCAAGGCTGTCCCTGACAACCGCCTGGATCTTGGCGCCGCAGGAAAGGTGACGCACCGAGTCCAGGGGGATAGGTGAGGGACATCCCTCATGGTCGCTCAACCACGCAGTCCCGCCTTCCCCACGTAAGGTCTCTTCTTGGACCTCCACCACCACTGTTGCGGACGCACCCTGCAGCACAGGAAGTTCCCTGCTCGCGAGAGCGACACCCAGGGCCGTCGCCAACGCGTCGTGACGCTTCTGAGCGGGCGTGCGCTGGTCGGTAACGTCCCCGCTGCCCGTATCCTCACCCGCTACCAGGCCGTCAGAGGCGGGGCCGTCAAAGGCGAGGCCGTCAAAGGCGAGGCCGTCAAAGGCGGGACCGTCAGAGGCTGGGCCGTCAGAGGCGTGGCCGTCAACGAATGGGTGGTCTGTGGCTTGAAGGTCAGAAACCCGGTCATCAGCGGCCGGGCCGTAAGCGAATGAGTCGCCTGCGGCTGGATCGTTTGCGGCTAGTTCACTATTTCTGGCGCGTGGATTGTTCAGGGCGTCGCAAACGGCGCCCAGGCCTGCCGCGACTTCTGCTGTCACCAGTCCGCTCATCCGCGACAAGCCGTCCCTGACGGGCCCAATGCTGAGGAAACGCTTCTTCATGCGCAGTCCCTGGTCGGGCTCGGCACCATCGGGATCTAAGGCCTCTTCCCATTTCAGACACAGAAGGCGCACATCATCAGCATGCAACGCCATACCTGGGGAATCCCCGGTCTGAAAGTCCTGTCCCGTAGCCGCCTGAGCCAAACAACGCTCCGCCATATCCAGGTCTTCAGCGTTCCCAGGGCGCCTCACCCGGACCAACATCCGAGAAATATGGTTTGCACTCTCTGCGCACATGGCACCGGAATCCAGAGCAACCGCAAGATGCTCTTGCCTTGGGGCGAGCTGTTCTCCCAGCAAGGACAACTCTGACCTAGTCTGGCGCCCCAACTTAACGCGGGCAGAAACGGTTCGGGCAGAAGCGCCAGTGAGCCGCTGGATCAGCTCAACCGAGTTGCGGCACCCGTGTTGTTTAGCCAAGGAATCGGGTCCACCAACGCCCTCAGACTGAGACCAGATCTGCGCCGCGACCCGCGTCTGCAAGGCCTCAAGCCGGTTCGCCGCCAAGGCCAGTTCCCGGCACGCCTCCAGCAGAGCCGCCCCCTCAAGGGAGCCCACCTGCTGCGGAGTAAGGGTCGTCGTGTCCATACCCAACCCTACCAAAACTAGAACACCCGTTCGATACAGTCCGGCCACGAAACCATAACAATCCCCAAACCGACCTGAAATCAGCGTCCGAGAGCGACCCTGCCAACTGCGAACAACGGACAGTAGCGGCCTCGAGGTCGACGTTGTCACAGAAGGCCGGACCCCGTAACCGTAGCCTGGTGCCTAGCGGGCTCGGACGTTTTTCGTCCAGCTTCTCGCCGTTGCAGCTAGGAGAGTCGCTGCCAGTTCACGGAGTGCTGGCACGTAATCCTCATTCTTATGCCCTACTACCAACCAAGACCCTTTCGACCGGTCCGCTTCCTTCATCGCGAACCTGCTGATGCGCCTCGTACTTCCTACCTCACAGAACCAAACCTGACCGGTGACATCGTTGTCACCATCCCTTGAGGCAGAGGTTCCCGCGCAAGCCGCCTCATGCCGCCTCACACTGCCGTGTCCTAGATCAGGCAACCGCGCTTCCGTGGGAAGCCAACGAGCCCCTATTTTCGCGCCCTGCTACAGCAAACAGGGATCCCACAACGGTGCCCCCGCTGGGGCTCGAACCCAGGACAAACGGATTATGAGTCCGCTGCTCTAACCGACTGAGCTACGGGGGCATGCGGACCCATTTTACCGTGACTGGCATGCGCCTCAAACAGGGAAGAGGGAGAACTCTGGCACGCCGGTCGGTAAGGGACCATAATTGGGACATGGAGATCACCACCTGTCCCTCGTGCAAAAAGAAGAACCGGGTGCCTGTCGCCGCTGGCGCAGCGCCAAAGTGCGGGCACTGCAAGGCGGCCCTGCCCTGGCTGGTGAATGCAACGGACTCAGACTTCGAGCAGGCCGCGGCCACCAAACTCCCGGTCGTCGTGGACCTGTGGGCGCCGTGGTGCGGGCCCTGCCGGATGGTTGCCCCAATCCTTAAAAAGGTCTCAAAGAAGTATGCCGGGGCCCTCAAAGTCGTGAAGGTAAACGTCGACCAGAACCCTGCGTTGCAGGCAAGGTTCCAGGCCCAAAGCATCCCGACCATGCTGCTACTGAAAGACGGCAAGGTTGCCGCCCGCCAGGTCGGAGCCATGCCGCAACCGCAACTGGAAAGCTGGCTTTCGGCAAATGGGGTGAAGCCCCTCTAAACCCCCGGGGACTCCGGGAGAAAGAACCGCGATGTCCACTGTTCATAACCCGGCTGTTGCCGGAATGTTTTACCCTTCGGACCCAGAAGAACTGTCCGAGCAGGTCGACTCGATGCTGGCCGCTGCCCCAGACCCGGGTTTCGTTGCCCCTGCAGTGATGGCCCCGCACGCCGGCTACATCTATTCCGGGCAAACGGCGGCCGATGCCTACCGCGCCCTGGACCCCTCAACAAAGAGAGTCGTGGTCCTGGGCCCCACGCACCAGGTTCCCGTCCGCGGCATGGCACTCGTTGGCGCTGACACGGTGCGGACTCCCCTGGGCGACATCCCGGTCGACGTGGAGATCACCGAGGCTCTTCAAAAACTGCCGGAAGTAGGAGTCTTTCCCCAGGCACACGCGCAGGAACACTCAATAGAAGTCCATCTGCCGTTCATGCAGCGCTACCTAGACGAGCCGTTCACGGTAGTCCCTGTCGCGGTTGGGCACGCGGGGGCCTCTCCGGTAGCCCGAGTAATCGAGACTGCGCTGAGTTTTCCTGACACCTCGGTCATCATCTCCTCGGACCTCTCCCACTACCTCCCCTACCAGATCGCAAAACTTGCGGACGAGGAGACCCTGGAACAGGTCCTCGACGGCGAACCCGCGCTGGAAGGCGGCCAGGCGTGCGGCCTGTTCCCCGTGAACGGGATGATGGCCTACGCGAACCAGGCGGGGCTTGAGCCCGTCCTACTGTCCGCGGTGAACTCCGGCGACACAGCGGGCTCAAAAGACCGAGTCGTTGGCTACGCAGCACTGGCCTGGAAGGAACCGGAAGAAGCAGATCTTCCAACCCTGGCCAAACACGCGATCGCGGAGGCGCTGTTCCCTGAAGGCGAGATGCTGTCAGAGCCCAGTGTGTCCGAAGAAACGCTCGCGGAACTGGATCAGCCGGGTGCATGCTTCGTGACCCTCGAGATTGACGGTCAACTGCGCGGCTGCATCGGAAGTTTGCAGGCCTACCGCAGCCTGGGCGAAGACCTGACCGAAAACGCGAAGGCTGCCGCCTTCGGGGACCCCCGGTTTGAACCTCTGACTCCCGAAGAGTTCGACAAGGTCAGTGTTGAGGTCTCCGTCCTCTCTGAGCCCACCCCTCTCTTCGAAGGACCCGCGACCGAGGAAGAGGTGCTGGCTGCCCTCGTCCCTGGCCGCGATGGCGTGATCCTGTCGTGGGGACCCCGCCGCGCCACCTTCCTCCCTCAGGTCTGGGACCAGTTGCCGAACGGGCGGGACTTCCTGGCGGCGCTCAAGAGAAAAGACGGCCTGTCCCCTGGCTACTGGGATCCCCAGTTCCGCATCCAGACGTATCAGGTCACTTCCTCTGAGTTGCAGGCAGGCGAACAAGCGTGAGTGCCCCGCACGTGGCCAAGTGGTGGACTTCGTTGCCGGATGGGCGGGTCCGTTGCGAGGTCTGCCCCAGGTTCTGCACGCTGCGGGACGGGCAACGCGGCTTTTGCTTCGTGAGGATGAACCGGGGCGGCAAACTGGTTTTGGACACGTACGGCCGCTCCTCCGGTTTCGCGGTCGACCCGGTTGAAAAGAAGCCCCTAAACCACTTCTTACCGGGCTCTGCCGTGCTGTCGTTCGGGACGGCTGGCTGCAACCTGGGGTGCAAGTTCTGCCAAAACTGGACCATGTCGACCTCCCGCGAGTTCGACGACCTTGCGGTTGAGGCTAGCCCGAAACAGATTGCGAAGGCCGCAAAGCAGACGGGGTCCCAGTCCGTTGCGTTCACCTACAACGACCCTGTGATTTTCGCGGAGTACGCCATCGACACGGCGAACGCTTGCCGGGATGCGGGCATCCACCCGATTGCGGTGAGTGCGGGCTACATCTGCGATGAGCCCGGCCGAGCCCTTTACGGGGCCATGGACGCGGCAAACATTGACCTGAAGGGGTTCACGGACCGCTTCTATAGAAAGGTGACGGGTGGGCGTCTTGAGACGGTGCTTGAAACCCTCAAGCACGTGAACGATTCAGACTGCTGGCTTGAGATCACGACCCTGCTGATTCCTGGGGAGAACGATGACGCAGGCGAGCTACGGGAAATGTCCCAGTGGATCGTGGAAAACCTGGGGCCGAACGTCCCCCACCACTTCAGCGCGTTCCACCCGGCTCACAGGATGCTCGACACGCCTCCCACCCCACCGGAGACCCTGCAGTTGGCCCGGGACATCGCGATGGAAGAGGGGGAGCATTACGTTTACACCGGCAACACCTTCGACCCGAACGGCCAGTCGACCTACTGCCCCACCTGCGGGGAACGGGTGATCTTTCGGGACAGATACTTCGTGCGAGCGAACCACTTAGTTATCGACGAAGACGGACGAGGATCCTGCCCGGCGTGCAACACGCACATCCCCGGCGTTTTCGCGTGAGGACCAAAGACGAGCATTAGGAACGAGCACTAGAAGCGCATGGACAAGACCCAAACGTAAACGTCGTCGCACCGCCCGCGGTGACCGACCACCTGGCCCGTTGGGGCAAGGAGAACCCCGAGATGTTCGAAAAGAACATAAGTAGCATTTCCATGCGACGTTTTGGTGACGCAGAAAAGACATTGGCCGCGTCTGCGTGTTCCTTGCCAGCGAAGACACGAAGCACACAACGGGCGACACCATCATGATCCAGGGTGGCCTGGGCGTGCGCCCCTGAGCAGGACCAAGCGCGACTGTCCGTAACCTTCTCCGTATTCCTAGAACCCACAAGAACGCACGGGAACCGGACAGCCCCGAATCCGGCACATGGGTTTCGTGCCTGGAGCAGCGGCACGTACAAGTTTCAGGCGACACGAAGCGCGTTCTTAAGTCGGAGCCGCTTTGCCCACCCGGTTCGGACCCACAACGATCGCAATACCGGTCTCGCTCGGTGGTAGATCGCGGCCCCCTGTGGCTGGCCGCCAACTCCCCTCAGCGCGTATCCGGGGACCCCAGCTACGCAACCACACAGGTTCTTTTGAACGAACGCCAGGACAGGCACCTATTCTGTCGGCGAAGCGCTATAGGTTGAACGCGTGGGCCTCGCCGGTGTTAACTGCAAACCAGAGAACATCGCTGGTGCGCAGGTGGGCCCGCAGCAAAGATCGTGAAGAAATGAGTTGAGCCTACCCATGTCGAAACTGAACGTAGACCAGAAGTCTGTCCTTGAGTTGCTCTCGGCCAAGAAGTCTAAGTTCCTGATCCCCGATTACCAGCGCCCGTATGCCTGGACTGAAGATCAATGTCAGACGCTCTGGGATGACCTCTTCAGTTTCGCAATCCCAGACGATAACGCTCAGGCGTTTGATGACGATGAGGAGTACTTCCTAGGGTCGGTCGTCACGTTCAAGAACGAGCACGGCCAGCTCGAAGTGATTGATGGACAGCAGAGACTAACAACGTTGCTGCTTATTTTGCGTGCTTTCTACGACAAGTTCGCAAACATGAAGGACCCCGAGTCTGAGCGAACGCGCGACATGATTGAAAAGTGCATCTGGGCGACCAACACATTCGGCATCGCGGACAAAGACGTTCTGAAAATCAACTCGGAGGTCGCGACAGACAACGACAAAGAGCAGTTTCTGAAGCTACTCAAGACGGGACTCGTTCCAGAGGGAACCTCCAGCCAATACGTCGTCAACTACCGGTTCTTTCAGCAGAAGATTGCCGAGTTCCTTGACGAGTTCCCGAGCTACTTTGCATATCTTCCCGCCCGTATCCTTGGCAATTGCATCCTGTTGCCGATTGAAGCCGAGTCGCAGGACACGGCACTCCGAATCTTCTCTACCCTGAACGACCGTGGACTGCCACTATCGGATGCGGACATCTTCAAAGCCCAGTTCTACAAGTACTACGGCGACCGAGGCGAAAAGGACACTTTCATCGAAGACTGGAAGAACCTTGAAGAAGTCTCTGGACAAGTGTTTAAGCCCTCTAAAGGAACACCGATGGACGAGCTGTTCACGCGGTACATGTACTACCTGCGTGCTAAGGCGCGAAACAAGAACACCACCGTTGAGGCCGTTCGTAAGTTTTTCGAACGCGACAAGTACGCCCATCTGAAGAACGATGAAGCCATGCGCGACCTCAAGTACTTGGTGGATTTTTGGCAGAGTGTCGCCGCTCAGGACGCCGAGGTCTTCTCAGCTTCCACTCTCAGAAAGCTGTACGCGCTGAACTACGCACACAACAGCATGTGGGAGTACATGACATCGGTCTACTTCCTGCAGAACCGCGACGAAGACGGGGCCCTGGAGGAGTCTGACTTCAACGACTTCCTCGACAAGATCACTGCATTCATATTCGCTTACGGGATCACCAACCCGGGTGTTAACGCGTTGCGGACCCCCGCTTTTGAGGAGATGATCAACATCATCGATGACAAGCCCGTGCTGTTCAGTAGGTTCAAGTTCGATGAACAAGGGACTCGTTCGATGTTTGAGAACTACGTCTTTAAGAACCAGAGGCCCATCACCCGCTCTTTTATCACCTGGTATGCGTTGACGTTCGACGAGCAAGGCCCACTCTCGCTTGGCGACAACTTCCAGATTGAGCACATCTTTCCTAAAAAGAGACAGGAGATGGAGTCTTCCCTAAAGCAAGAGAGCAACCTCGACTCCCTTGGCAACAAGGTCCTCCTGGAGGCAAGCATCAACAGCCGCGCCTCCGACTACCGCTTCGAAGACAAGAAGAAGATCTACAGCGGCGAAATGCGTAGAGGGCGTAACCGCCAGCCAAGCAAGATTGCCGAGATCCAAGAGCTCATAGAGAGGGATCGTTTCGAGGAATCGGACATAATGGATCGCGAAAAGCTCATGTTTGATAGCTTCTTTGGTTTCCTGCGCGAACAAGAACTTCTAAAATAAGGCGAGGCAACGTCCACGCCACCCGCGTCACCGACGCCGACCACATCATCTATCAAGCCGAGTAGGCAACCCAGACCCCGGAAGGAGCCTGCAGCAAGCTCTTGTCCAGAACACTGCGCATGGTGCTGTTCACGTCGTTGGTTGCGGCAAGTATTCACCGGTGTTGAGGCTCCCCGCGTTATAGTCGGCGATCAGTTGTTCGATCCGGTCAACAAGTTCGTATCGCGTTGGGTTTCGCGCTGCCATCCCGACAGCCTTTGCCGGAGCAACTGGGCAAGACGGGATAAGTGTCAGAACGTGTTGTTTAAGTTGGGGGTTTTGCTTGTGGTTCCGGGGGAAAGTGGGTGAGATTAGCTGTTTTTGGGCTAATGCGGGGTGGTGTTTGACTTTCGCTTCAGGCCTGCTAGTTGGCTCTGGGGGTGCGAAGAAAGTCTCCGAAGGCCCGTAAGTGCCCCATCTGCCAGCTGCCC
>CAYFRO010000066.1:0-8779 GCA_964345565.1 uncultured Actinomyces sp. | reverse complement strand
TTACGAAAATAATTAAATTTTTGACCGACTCTCTTCAAGCGGAGGCAAAAAGAAATGTCATCTGTCCGACACAATCCTCAGTAACAAGCTCTGCCTCATCAAAAATAAGCGTGTCAGGATCGGGCAAGCCGTATTTGTTTACCAGATCATCTTTTGCGAGTTCAATCGCTCGTTCAACTTTCCCGATGTCAAAAAGATGTTCGGGCAGAGCATATCTAATGTCATCCTCTGAGTAAATATATCCATCTCTGTATGGTGCGTCTTTAGCAATAAGTTCTTCTAAGCGATCTTGTAGGTCGTCAAGCCGCCAAAGAAGCTGCATTTCCGGTGCTGGATAACTCCAATCATAATCATCATCGATAATGTATGGTAAGTATGCATTATAATATTTCACGAGAATTCCACCTTTCCAATATGACAAGCCTATAACCGTACTTCGGCTGCCGGGGAAAGTTTTTTCACTTCAAGGCATTGTTGAATGACTCCTTTTATCAAAAATCATAAACAACAACGATAACAAATAACTCATGAAATAACAGACAACCGCATCTTTAAACATAAACGCAATATTCCATATCTGTAATTTTGAGTAGTGCCTTAAAGGTGACGGAAAGATATTATCCCTCAACTACCGTTTCTTTAACCGTAAGTTGGACAGTTGAATTAATAAGGTCAAGCTGGAGCTGAGCACGGTCTAATTCGCTCTTGCACTTATAGTAATCGTTTTCGACTTTCTCAATGTCATAGTTGACATACCGATAGTCGATGACGGAATTATTCCGACCGTATCCGAGCACAGTTTCACGCGCTTTGGGGAGTTTGTTCATCATTTCCCAAAGTTTGCTGCATCTCTTAGTCAGCTGGGGTATATAGATTAGAGCCTGATCTACCGTCATGTTGATTTCCGGAACCATAGTCGTTGTGTTGAATACATTAATTGAGTGCTTTAGTAACCGAATTTTAGTTTCGATTTCGTCAATCCTCTTGCTTGTATCCTCATAATCATACTTCGGTCGTACTGTCTCTGGATCCTCGCCCATTGCCGCAAGAAAATCCTTGCTCTGTTCTTCTTTACGCATAAGAGAACTCAACTCTTCATTGAGTTTTTTGAGAATCTTAGCTGCTTCTGCTGATGTCAACTGAACCATAATACTATACCTCTCTCATTTATAATATTTATCTGCCAGTTTTAAGGTGATTGCCTCGGTTGCGGGGATATACCATTCCGCTTTTCTGTTGATATAATCCCGAAGTGTTTCCTCCTTAACCATGGATTTTCCGACGATTTCTGAAACCAACATTTCCTGAAGACGGATCATCTCATTCAATTCCTGCTTGATTCCTTCCGTTTTGTCGTAAGCAAATAAAGAGACATCGTGAAACATAAGTGTCGCAGACTCTCCGACAAAGCGTTTTGCTCCGGACAACCATACCCATAATGCCATACTCATACATGATCCTATACATACAGTATGTACCGGTGTTTTACTTCTCTTGATAACGTCTATAAGAGCAAGTCCGTCGTACACGCTTCCCCCGTACGAATTGATAAAAAGTTGTATGGGTTTTCGCTCCCAATCTTTATATATTATACTGTCCCCATAGAATCAGACACGGGAATTGGAGTTCATCATGACACCTGATAGAATAGGAAGCAGAAGAAAGGATGTCGAAAAATGGGGAAACGGAAGTTTACAGCGGAATACAAGGCGAAACTAGTAATCGAGATGCTGCATGAAGAGCTTCACATCAGCGAGATCGCAGCGCGGGAAGGGATCAGCCGCACTCAACTCCAGAACTGGAAAAGGGAATTTTTGGATAAAGCAGCGACAGTATTTGAGGGGAGCAAAACAGCGAAGGAAAATGCCCGACGTGAGGAAGCCCAGGCAGCCGAGAAGTCAGCGATGCTGAAAACAATTGGTCAGCTGACCCTTGAGCGGGATTATCTGATGGAAGAAGCCCGAAAAAAAGATTACAAGGTGTATCTTCGGCGGGACAAATAAGCTTTCAGTAAAGCGGCGATGTGAGCTGTTGGGAGTCAATCGTACCAGCCTGTACTACACGCCGAAGCAGCCCACAGAAGAGGAAATCCAGTTGGAGGAACAGATAAAGACGCGGCTGGATTTTTGGCATACGAAGCAGTGCTACCTGGGTGTGCGAGGGTTGCGTAACAAGCTTCGCAAAGAGGAGAGCCTCATCGTTGGGCGTAAGAAAACAAAGCGATATATGGATGAAATGGGGATTTACGCAGTGTATCCCAAGCCCAACTTATCAAAGCGGGGCAAGGACTTCAAGCCTTTCCCCTATTTGCTGAAAAACAAGAAAATCTTTATCCCAAATCAGGTATGGGCAGTTGACATCACTTACATCAAAATGGGCAGGAAACATATGTACATGACAGCGATCATCGACTGGTACAGCCGTTTTATCGTCGGCTGGGCTCTCAGCGAGACACTGGACACAGCACCGGTTCTTGAGGCGGTTAAGACAGCCGTGGAGCGTTATGGCGTACCAGCAATCATCAATTCTGATCAAGGCAGCCAGTTCACAAGCAACGATTATATCCAATATCTGGAAGGCATGGGCATCCGGCAAAGTATGGATGGCAAGGCACGGTGGATAGATAACGTGCTCATCGAGCGATGGTTCCGAAGCCTCAAGTGCGAGTGCATCTACATCAATGAGTTCGAATCACCGCGAGCGCTGCGCCGTGGGATCACGGCGTATGTGGAGGAATACAATAACGAACGCCCCCACAGCAGCCACGGCGGTGACTACCCCGCTGAGGTATATCTGCGATTTGCCGCATAGCAGACAGACAGATGCGGGTAGTCGGAGGTCGAGCGAAGTTTCCAGCCCTCTACTCGCTACGCTCCCTCCGGGCTGGAAACTTCGAAGGCGCGTGTCAAGGTGTCATGATGTTTTTGCTTTTCTGTGTCTTGACAAGGGGGACACTTTATATTTCTTCCTTCTCGTCATCATCAAAATTGATTTCAAAAATGTCTTTGATAATATCCTTGACTGTACCTTGTGATATCCGATCACTTAACAGCAAATCACGCTTGTGACGTTCGGGATACTTGTCTGCGCTCATATTTTCTTCCAGCTTTCTCTCTTTCTTTATTTACAGGCAACAAGACTATTACTTGTCTGCCTGTATCCTTCGCCCGGTCAAATAGGGTGTTTTGTTCTTCTAAATGTTCTCCATAATCTTTCACTATAAAAGGTTTTCGCACATAATGAAGATTACGTATATCCTCAAATCCGTCCCAAAACTCCAATGCTTTCAAATGGCATAAAAGCCTATATTGCATTTCATCGTTTGGGATTTCCTGAGAAGTATCCTTGATATATCTATGTAGCCATAATCTAAACGAATTGGTGTTGGAACAACCGTCTGTTAGTTTGGATAAACTTTTTTGCAGATAAAATGTTTCCTCGTCCATATAGTGATACAATCTTTCTGTGATTTCAGGATCACAGCCGCTGAAAACCGTTAAATTGTCTTCCTCGACGCAGTGCATCAGATTCATGCAATATTCTGATGTTTTGTCATTTCCTTCAGAGTCAAATGCTTTCAAAGTCATTTCGCTCTTTTTTTCATTGGTATCAATATTAACTGTATACTGTTTATCAGAAAGATACACGTTTGCGTTGATTCGGGTTCCGTCTCTTATCCATAATGCGGAAACCGGAAGTTGTGGTTCAACACTTAAAAGTCTGGTCAGTATTACGATCATTTCTTCAACATAGGATGTTTCCATCAGGTGGATATGCTCATCTAAAGAAACAGCAAGATGAGCAATCCCCCCGAAGTTCTCAATAGTAATTTGATTGATAGTCATTGCCATTGCAGTTGTCGGTAAAAGTTATTCCTGTTACAAAGTAACAGAAGTAATCTTACATTCACTCTTAATCTGCTTAATATCAACCGCTGACAGGAGTCTCTTCTTTGCCAAAGCAGCGGCAACATTCTCGAAGAATTCCATATTGAGAGAAATGATTTCTTTAGCTTTTCGGTAATACTTCTCAACTTCACCGGATACGGCCTGTTCCTGCTCCGACCAAAGACGCTGAGAGTCTTCGTATCGATTATTGTGAAGATGGAGTCCACAGACACAGTTGTTTACAACAAGATCTCTGGTTCTGTCAAATGCAAAATCAAGATCTCGATCACACCCTGCATCGAAAATGCCGAATTTCTGTTCAATGGCTGCGACTCCACCCAAAGCACCTATAATACGGCTCTTGCTCCAATATAAAGGTGCAAAGCTATGGTCATTGTAATAGTCTGTAAATCCGCCGCTCTCACCACCGCGATTGTGAGCAGAAACAAGGGTAATACTTTCAGGGCAAAGAATTTCTGATACGACCGCATGACCAGCCTCATGATAAATGATTTGCGACAGAAATTTAGTGGAGTCTTCCAGCGAGTTATTCTGCCGGGTAGTTTCACATTCTTCATCGCAATCATCATCGTCATAGTCATCATCATAGTCGTCATTATTACCGGCAGGAACATCAAAGATTGTTCTCAGGCAAGCTTCCATGAAATGGTCCATGGTGATTGCTTCTGCGCGTTCAAATCCAGCATACAAACCGGCTTCGTTAATGACAGTCTCAAGTTCGGCGCAAGATCTTCCGTCCATAATTCTTGCAATAGTCCTTGCATCCACACCATCGACAAACTTCTTATCTTTCAGATAATGCGCGATGATCTTCTCTGCGTCTGATCCTCGCGGAGCGCTAACCTCGATCTTACGGTCAAATCTGCCTGCACGTCTTAAGGAATGGGGAAGACATCTGATGTTGTTAGCTGTTGCAAGAACAAACACCTGTTTGCCTTTAACTTCATCAATGCAAGACTGAACGGTAACATATTCCTCTGCATCAGGATGACGTTCGTCACCGTTTGTGAACTTGTCCATGTCGTCAAGATAGACGATTGACGGAGCATTCTCAGCTGCTTTATCAAAGGTCGCTTTGATTTCCTTAACAAAGTCACCGTTGGGTTTATCCTTACGGCAAGTAAATACTTTTCTTCCGCTTTCCTCAATGATGGCACTTGCCATCAACGATTTTCCCACACCGGGTTTGCCATAGAGCAGTAGCCCCTTCGGAGCAGATACTCCGAGACCTGCATAGACATCCTTGTTCTTCAGCGTATCACTGATTTGTCTGAGTTCTTTCTTGATTGCCGAATAGCCGATAATCTTATCAAATGCGTTCATATTAGTAACCTCTCTTCTTTATTTCTGAGAATAGTATAACAAACGTAATGCACCGTTTATGGTGCTTTATGCGACGAATCCGATGCGACGCTTTTCTTGAGGTTTTGCCTTTGGTTCTGCAATGTCTTCGGCTTTGATTGTTACAACATCTTCGGTAGTAATCGAATCAAAGTCTGCTTCCATCAAGCGTGTCGCTTGCGACATTCTTGCTTGCTCAAGAATGTTTCTCACATATCTTCCGTTACCGAAGTCATTCTGCTGACGTGCTAAATCGAAGATGGTTTCCAGTTTTGCAACTGCATCCTCAGAAAGACTTAGCCCTTTATTCTTTCCGATAAGTTTTGCGATACAGCACAGTTCTTCGGAATTGTAATCTGCAAAAGGCACATGAAATGCAATACGCGAACGCAGGCCGGGATTGTTCTGAAGAAATCCTTCCATCTTATCCGGATAGCCTGCAAATATGACAACCACATCGTCACGGTGGTTCTCCATTTCCTGAACTATCGTATTGATCGCTTCATCACCGTATAATCCGTCACGGTCTTCTACAAGCGAGTACGCTTCGTCAATGAAAAGAACGCCTCCAAACGCTGCTTTGAACTTGGATTTGACCGTAGGTGCCGTCCAGCCGACATACTTACCGACAAGATCAGCTCTTCCTACTTCTATCAACTGACCTTTAGAAAGCAATCCGTTTTCTTTCATAATTCTTGCAAAGAGTCTCGCAACTGTGGTTTTAGCGGTACCCGGATTCCCGGTAAAGACCATGTGCATCGCCGGTCTATCTCTCTTTACGCCTTTCTCTTCGTAAAGCTTTTGCATCTTGTAATAGTTCAATGCCTTCTGTATTACTTGCTTAGCGTCCGACAGGCCGATCATCTCTTTCAGCTCGTCGTAGGCGGAGCCTTTCGGAGCCGCTTTGATAACTTCTTTCTTTGCGACCGCAATATCTTTGTACTGAGGATAGACAGATGTTTTCAATTTATTGTTGAACCAATCGTCAAAGAGATTATGAAGATCGGGAGCAAGATATCCTTTATTGTTTTCAAGTTTGTTGAACAGTTTCTTGTCTGTACGAACGCCAGCGTTCTTTGCCAGCATGGAAAGGAATGCTTTTGCTCTTTCGCCGTCAACAAACTCTTCGAGAAGTTCAATCATGGATAATGTCCCAAGGTTTTCGTAGAAAAGGCTTTTCGCTTTTGAACATTCTCTCGGGAGGCAAATCACCGTCAACACCTGATTTCTATACCGTTTGGCATACTCACAGATACTCTCAATCGTTTCACTATCACAGAGCGCACGTTCATCTTCTTCTGAATCGTCATTTGCGAGATAACGCACGACCACAGCACCGCCCGAACTGACCTTGTATAAAGTGTCATAAGCCATTTCCGAGAATCTTTCTCCCGGTCTGAAATCCAGAAAGGAATAACGCCTGCTGCTCAAACGATTGTTTTCGTATAAAGCCTGAAGCAAAAGCTTATATACATCTTTCCGTGTATCTCTATCATCGGTCTGAATCATGTAATGAACCGGATGACCATACGCTTTTGAAGTCGGCTTTGCGGAATAAATGCGATCAAGTTCCGGAATGAAAGTATCATTTAACAGGTACTTACGCGCCGATTCGTAAATCTTTTCCTTGGCGCAATCTTCGATAATATTATCTCCAAATGCAATTCCGCGCCCGCGTCTACCGGTGATTTTGTCAAGGCCGAAGCGTTCCATGATATCATCGTCGTCTTCAATGTAATCCATTCGGTTTGCCGCCCCAAGGAGGTTTTCTATACCATTGAAAGTGATTTCGTTTACCGCTACATCTTTCATCGTTAAATCAAGATATTTGAAAAATTCCCCAAGATCTGATTCAACCTTGTTCTTATTGTCAGCAATTACACCTGCAGTTACCACGGTGTTGTCAATCTCAGAAATAAAGTAAAATGAATTGTTGGAATGATTACGGTTGAATTCTTCGCTCTTCATTTCAATCTTTCTCTGATTTTCTCGTCTAACTCGGCTATCTTCTTCCGGGGTTTCGTTGGCTTCCATTATTCCTGTGACTTTATAGAACAGCATTGCAAATCCTCCATCATTAATTCATCTCATCGATCTCATCGTGTCTTACTATAATATTTATACCACAAGTAATGTACCAAATATGGGATGTTAGGATTAGCTGCTTTGTTTAATGCGTAATGTATAATCATTGGTTTTCAAGCAATTAGGCGGTAAAACAAGTGCGTAAAAAAGGAGTCCGAAGACTCCTTCATACTACTATTCGTGCGATTTTTCCCCAAGGAGGATTCACTTCCTCGTTATTCAGTAACCATAAGACTGGAATTCCACCCGCAAGTTTTTCCTGCGGAAAAGGTGCATACCCGTCTGTCAGAATAATGATACTTGCTGGCAGTTTATCTTCCATGTGCTTCATTACATACTCGAATATGATCTGGAAATCAGTTCCTCCACCACCGACAGGCTTAATGATTCTAAATTCTTCTTCATCTTTAAACGCCTGCGGCTCAATGATTGCCGCATCAAAGAAGCCGAGCCAGCCTTTCAGTTTTCCGTCGAATTGGTCTATTGCTTGATATGTCTTCGGAACTGAATGTGTTTTCAGGGTCGTCCAACAGATTCATTATCTGGAAGATGGACATCTGCTCGAAAATATCAGGTTCGTTTTTGTTGCTCATTTTCTTTAGCCTCCGAAAGTTCAGTTCTAACTTGCATGAGAATATTTCCCAATAGATTCTGTGCCGTTTTGTTTTTACACTTATCACAGATACAATGCCCCCAGTGATTATCATGCCAGTGGTTGCCCTCTTCCAGATATGCGTCACCAGTTGAAAGAAGCATTTCCCCAAGTTCGGGAACAGCAAATTTAGCTCTTTCAATTTCCAGCATGATATCTACGGAAATCAAATCCCAATCTTTTCTTAAACCAGGTTCTTTTTTACCCATTTGTTTAGCTCTCACAGGATTTTTGACCTGAGTATATTTGATTTTGTCCTCATCATTGGTGCACTTTTGTGCTTGGAAAGCTGCCTCAGCATTAGGATATTGCAGTCCTTTGAAAACAAAAGGATATTGAAAGAAATTTGAAAGAACCCGATATTGTTCTCTAAAACTTGTGATCTTCTCCATAATAATCTCCCTCTTTGTCATATTTTCTTTGCTTTAAGTATAATCAAACCAATGTCCTATATTTGGTGCATAATATAAAGCACAAAAAATGGCTGTGAACAAACACAGCCATTTTTCAATTCAATACGCTCTTATTAGTCGTCAACCTCAATCCATTCACCGCTCGTACTGCAACTAATGATTGCTCGTTGAGATTTTCCCCACATACTGCAATTAGAATTGGTGCAAGTGAATCCAGCATTATAGGAAGATCCCTCTCCGACAAATAATCCGCCGCTATGTTCACCACTCGCTACTTGCCCACAAGTTTCACATTTGTCCTTATATCTGAATTGCCCGGTTTTAGGGTCAGACCATGTTACAACTGCCCCTTGCTCAGCATAAACGGAATATGTTTTTAC
>CAYFRO010000065.1:0-8883 GCA_964345565.1 uncultured Actinomyces sp. | reverse complement strand
CTACCAGGTCTACGAAGACTGGATCAAAGAACGCACCTACGCCAAAGACGACCCAAAAGCAGCCAAAGCTCACGGGAACAAAACCTGGTGGTACACCCACGGAAGAGACCGCAGGGTCTACCAAAGACTCGCCAGACTCACCCGCTCCCAAACCCTGTTCAACTTCCTCCAAATAGCCCCTTTACGGCCCCAAAGCGCTCTCACCATTCACTAACCAGGCTGAGTCCGCTAACGCCATCACCCGCAGACGCCTAGACCAACACCGCGACATGCCAACCAGTCACGCACAAGCCCTAACCGAATGGAACCTGTACATCCACAGCGAGAACCCCATCAACCCCAAAACTATCTACCAGGACTGGAACCAAAACGGACGCCCCAAACGACGCATCCTCCCCATCAAAACGAACCCCACCCCCAAACCAATCGGCCCAGCCGAATACGACACCGGCCTAACAGCCGAAGAAGGACTCTGGACCCGAAAAGGCTGGGCCGGACGCTGGACACCCTAACCAACCACGACACGCCCAAAGCCGGAGTTTAGACACCAATTCTGGCCGGTAGCCCACATTTTGACACTTAACCCCACTTAACCCTGGTTGGGATTCGGAGGGGACGGGGGGGAACCGGCCAGACCGAAACGGGAGCGGGGGGGGAAGTTAAAATGACAAAGGCCCCGCTCCGGGATCGCCAGAGAAGGGCCTTCGTGGCTCCTGCGGTTGGATTCGAACCAACCGCTAGCCGTTTTTGTGTTCGTTGCAATCATTCGAACCAACAACCGTCCGATTAACAGTCGGATGCTCTGCCATTGAGCTACGCAGGAATGTGCAAGCTCGATCTTATGGCGCTAAGTGCCCTCGCGGCAAACGGGTGGCACGCTGTGAGATCTAGTCCTCAACATTGAACTCTTCGGCCAAGTCACGTGCAACCTGCCGCGCCTTAGTTTCATCGTCCTCAGTTAGGGACCCATCGGCAATCAGGGTCTGGAACAGTTGCCCGTCAACCCTTCTGCGCACTGAAGCAGAAACGCGGGTCCCCTCCGGCGTGAAGAACGAGCGGGTTGCGACGATAGTATCGGTGACGCGGGAAGTCACGGTTTCCATGAACCGCTTCGGGTCCTCACTCAGTGTTGCCGCAACCAATCCGGGGCGCCCAGGCTGGATCCAAACCAAAGTGAAAGCGCAGGTCTTCGGATCCCACTTTGCATACTGCACCTCGTGCCACAGGCCCGAGTCGATGACCCTTTGAGCGTCCACAACGGTGATCCCGTGACGCCCGGCGACCACAATCCGTTTGTCCTCAAGGTTCTCCCACGGGCGGGAACGGTCCGCTTCGGGCAGGTGGCGCGAATACGGTTCGGGGACGCGAATGGGCTTAGCTTGGTCTACTTTGATAGCTTTCCTGAGTTTGCTCCAGAGCAAGTCTGTTCCTTCCTAGTGGCCTGCCAAGCAGACCCGAGACGGCATTTGAGGGTTCCTAAAGCACGGCTCCTAAAGCATGGCGGCAGTGTCGATGGTCGCGCGACGCTTGGTTTCTACCTCCATGAGCTCCCGGAACACGTCCTGGTACTCAGCAGATCCCGGTTGGGTGCGGTTCAGCTGAGCCTGCAGAGTGCTCGCCTGCCGTAGCAGGTCGCGACGCACTAAAGCCCGGACCACCCCCTGCGCGTAGGGTCCCACATCTGCTTGAGATTCGACGGGCAGGGGTGTAAGCATCGTCGCGGTGACGATGGAGGCAGCGTTCGGGTCCAGGCCGTCAAGGATGGCCTCACCCCAACGTCTAGTAGCCAAATCTAGCGAAGCCTCCCCCACCCCAACTTCCTTCTCGGCGACCTCTAGTGCGTCAAGGAAACTGGGAAGACCGCCAGCAGCTCCGATAGCGTCGAAGACCAAGCGGTGGTTAGGCACTGAGAAGGAGGCAGGCCCCAGGGACTCAAACCCTGCGCCAACAACGCTCAGCGGGGCCTGCAAGGTAGCGGCAAGCGCAAAGCGTTCCGTCTGTCCAGCAGCATCGAGGGGAGGTTCAGCCCCGTGCCTCCCGGGTTCTTGGGGCTGCTCTTGGGAGCGCGCCTGGTAGCGAAGGGCACGTTGCGCGGACTCGATTTCACCAGGTTCCATACCGAGCCACCCGGCAACCTGGCGGGTGTACTCGAAGCGAAGCGCCCGGTCCTTGATCCCGGCCAGGATGGGAGCAGCCGCGCGGGCACCGTTCACCCTTCCCTCAACGCTGTCAAGGTCAAGGGCGAAAACAACCGAGCGAAGCACGAACTCAAAAAGGGGCACGCGGGAAGCGATCAGATCGCGCAGAGCCTGGTCGCCACCCTTCAACCGCAAGTCGCAAGGGTCCATGCCCGAGGGGTCCACGGCAACGAAAGTCTGGGCAGCGAACGCCTGATCCTCGACGTAAGCACGGCGAGCCGCTGCCTTCCCGGCCTCATCTCCGTCAAACGTAAAGATGACCTCACCGCCAGGGGCACGGCCATCAGCAAGCAGAACACCTGCGGCGGGACTGGCGACATCCCCAAGGAGCCTGCGGATAATCTGCGTGTGACCGCTACCAAAAGCTGTCCCACAGGTCGCGACCGCGGTGGTCTCCCCCGCTGCGTGAGCTGCCATTACGTCCGTGTAGCCCTCTACCACTACAACTTTCCGGCCTCGGGAAATGTCGCGCTTGGCCAGGTCAATGCCGTAGAGGACCTGAGACTTCTTGTAAATGGGGGTCTCAGGAGTGTTCAGATACTTGGGCTGGTTGGGGTCGTCCCCGATCCGTCTTGCCCCGAACCCAATGGTCGCCCCCGTCAGGTCGCGAATGGGCCACATGACCCTGCCCCGGAAACGGTCGTACGGTCCCCGCTTCCCCTGGATGGCGAGCCCGGCTGTAATGATCTCCTCGTCAGTGAAACCCTTCGAACGTAAGTGGCTGAGGACCCCGTCCCAAGAATCGGGGGCGGCGCCGACACCGAATTTGTCCACGTCCTCCTTGCCGAAGGACCGCGAGCGAAGAAAGTCCCGGGCTGCAATGGCTTCGGGTCGGTCCAGGTGAGCACGGTAAAACTCTTGGGCGACCCTGTGTGCTTCGAGCAGGCGTTGGCGGCGACCGGGAGGGGCTCCGCGAGTGGGTCCCTGACCACCTTCATAGCGAAGCTCAACCCCGTAACGATCAGCTAGATACTGGACTGCTTCAACAAAGGACAGGTGGTTGAGCTTCTGAACAAAGGAAATAGTGTCGCCGCCCTCACCACAACCGAAGCAGTGCCAGAGGCCGGGGCCGGGGCGGACGTGGAAAGAGGGGGTGCGTTCGTCGTGGAACGGGCAAAGGCCTTTCAGGGACCCCGTTCCCGCGCCTTTCAGGGCGACGTGTTCGCCAACAATGTCTTCGATCCGGGCGCGGTTTCGGACCTCTTCAAGATCACGATTGTTTATCAGCCCGGCCATGGGCCCAGTCTAAGTCAGGGCAGCGACAGACCCAGCCTGAAGAAGGCCTTCGCGAAGCCTAAAGCAGGGTGGAGAGCATCCCGCAGTAACGGGCGTGCCACGTGCTTGCTGAGACGTCGGTGAGGCAGGCGACCTGGTCGATCACTGCGCGTTTGCGTCCTGCCTCGTCTGTCGCGCGGAGCCACTCGGTGCGGAACGGTTCGTCGAGTGCTCCCGGGGCCTGCTCTTCGAGGGCCTCCACCAGGTCCAGGACCAGGGTGCGCTGCTGGAAGTAGATCGGCTCAATCTCGCGTGGCGCCATCACGTAGTGGACTGCGATCCCCTTCAGGAACAAGATCTCGGCTTCTGTTTCGCGTGGCAGGACCAGGTCGGCGGCGTAGCGACCGAACGGCCCCTCACCGAACTCTTGCTTAGTGGCGGTGATGGCGCTTTGGCAAAACCGTCCAATCAGGGAGGACGTCAAGTCTTTCAGCCGAGCCTGGTCCGCATAGGTGGCGTCGTATCCGGCGGGCCAGTAGGAAAGGGAGGTCAGTCGCAGGGCGGCACTTTGGAGTTCTTCGGCATCGATGCGATCCCCGTACCAGCGAAGCGTCGAGTCGATGATCGCACTGATCTCCCCCGGCTCCAGCAATTGCGCCAAATCAAAGCGTCTGGTTGCGACTGCGTCCTCAAGGTCGTGAACCGAATAGGCGATGTCATCAGACAGGTCCATGATCTGAGCTTCTAGACAACGTTTCCCGGAAGGGGCCTCTTCACGCATCCAGTCGAAAATGGGACCGTCATCCGGGTAGCAGCCAAACTTGCGTTCAGACTTCTCGGGACTTGGGCCCTGACCTTTAGTCCACGGGTACTTGGTAAGCGCGTCAAGAGTGGCGCGTGTAAGGTTCAGACCGCCGTGTTCCCCGTTTGGGCCGAGGATTTTGGTTTCCAGCCGCGTCACCAACCGGAACGTTTGGGCGTTACCTTCGAAGCCCCCTATGTCCTTCGCCGCCTCATCCAAGGCCGTCTCCCCGTTATGACCAAAAGGAGGGTGCCCCAGGTCGTGGGCAAGGCAGGCCGCATCGACAATGTCGGGATTACAGCCAAGCTCTTGTGCCAGGCCACGCCCTATCTGCGCAACCTCCAATGAGTGGGTCAGGCGGGTGCGGACAAAATCGTCAGTTCCCGGGCCCAGAACCTGCGTTTTTGTTCCCAACCTGCGCAGGCCTGCAGAGTGCAAAATCCGTGCACGGTCCCGCTCAAAGTCGGTGCGATGCGAGGCTTTGGGCTCCTCGGGGTAGGCGCGTTGCTCGTCAGCCTCGTCATATCGCCACGGCTGAGGAAGCGGTCCCACTTCTATTGATGTCCTTGACACAAACAACAGGTTAGTATGGGCACGTCAGTTGCGTTCAGGTTGCTTACAGGCCGGGGGTCCATCAGTGCAG
Source organism: uncultured Actinomyces sp. (assembly GCA_964345565.1). Taxonomy (GTDB): domain Bacteria; phylum Actinomycetota; class Actinomycetes; order Actinomycetales; family Actinomycetaceae; genus Scrofimicrobium. Next base: position 4,025 of record CAYFRO010000065.1, on the reverse strand, counting down.
GCACCGCTTGGGACAGTCACGACACATCTGGTGCATAGGCGCGAAGGTGCACTCGCTCCCTGGTGGAGGGACGCCGTCATCTGCGACCTGCCCGGATCCTTTGACAATGAAGACCTCTTGCGGGTCCAAGAATTCCTACCAGACATGGCCGACTTAGGTTTTAACGCCGTCCTGCTTCGCCCCGCAACCCCCAGGGTCGATTCTGGGCTGCCAGACCTTGCAGAGTTTGTTTCTGATGCTCACTCCCAGGGCCTCAAAGTTATTGTGCGAGCGTTCCTTTCCGAAGACGAAATCGAACTGGACCCCGATGACAGCCCACCCAAGTTGCCCTTGAAACACGACGCGGAAAGCCTCGCGGAACGTGCCTCGGCGATTCTAGCCACCGGAGCCGACGGCGTTGACCTGGGGCCGATCAACGATGAGTTGTGTTCGCCCGACGCTTCCGCTCACTACCTGGCCTTCACCGAGGCTGTGCAAACCCAGTTGGCCGAGGTGGAGCTGGCGGGAGACACCACTATCCTCACGGCCGCGATCCTGTCCGAACCCAGGGAATCAGCATTGCGCCACCTGCAGGAAGACTGGTTCCACCATCTTCGTGACGACTCCCTTGTGGCAGCTCCCTGGGACGCAGGGGAAATCCAGCGAAGGGTGCGGCAGGCCTACAGCGACCGCGACCCGCTGGGCCACACTACTGCTTGGCGATACTCACTGCCGAAGTGGACGTCCTCACCCAACGCGCGGTCAAGCGCTGACTTCGGGTGGGCAAAGTCAGAAGACTCTGAGCGTCGTGAAAGCGCCATGATGCTTTACACGCTGTCCTTACCAGGTTCCATCTACGTCCCGTTCCTGCACGTGGGCGGCGGGGTCAAAGTGACTAAGGGGAAAGATCCTGGTCTGAAGTTCTCATTCATGAAGAACGCGAAGGCTCGAAGGCTTGCCAGCCTCGCAGACACGGCTATCGGAATCCGCACCCGAACCTCAATGGGAGCCTCGACCCTGGCCTTCATCGACGGCTTGGACTGGGCCGGCACGGACGCAGCCGTTCACACGGTTGGGAACGTGCTGGTCGTGTTGAACGTCGGGAAAAAACCGACCAGTGTGCCTGCCGAATACCGTCCCATGATCTCTTCCCGCTCACTGTCCAGCAACGAAAAAGGCGCCACCGTCATGGAACCAGACTCCTGCGCCTGGTTCCACATGGAAAGCGTGACCCCAACCGGGCCTACCGCTTACCGCTGAGCAGCTCGAGTCGATAACTCAAGCAGGCGGCTCTAACAGGTAGCTCTATCCGGCGACAGACTCGCGAAGTTCAGTGAGGGTCGGTTGTCCCGGAGCGCTCTTCTGACCGAGCGTGCCGAAGGCGAATGCCGACATCAGTGCGGCAGTTCCGAGCCTGGTGGCAACGCCCTGGGGACCCATCCCGATCACGACAGACGGAACCTCTAGCTGTAGCCCAGCCCACTCTTGGACCGCTACGATTGCTGCTGCCTCCTGTTCGTTTCTGGCAACCCAAGCCAGCTTTGCAACCGCGGCCCCGCTGGCCTCCATCTCTTTCAGCATTGCCTTCGCGAATGCTGAGTCGAAGGGGAACGTGTAGCTATGGAACGAAGCTACCACCGGGAGCTTTCCTCTCAACTCGGTGATGAGCTCATCTGCTCCGGGGCGAACCAGCTCAACGTCAACGGCGTCCGCCCAAAGAGTGCTGTCCTTCACCAGGTTGTGGTAGCGCGCCAGCCCCGGACCTTCAACGTCCAGTTGCCCGCCCTCGGCCTTGCTGCGGTAGGTCGCAAGCACGGGGACGCCCAGCTCTTCTTTCAGCTGTTGCGCCAGCTGCGAGGTCTGTCTGCGGTAGCTTGGCTGGTCCGGGTCATCCTCAAGGTAGTCGAGGCGCCACTCAACCATGTCTGCGCCCGCCTGGCCGGCCGCCCGCCACTGATCTTCGACCTCCTCGAGGGTGGCGCCCGTCAAAGGAACCACCGCCGTCAACATGTCCTGGTCGTGAAGGGCGTCGCTGAGCTTATCCACCTGAGACTCCATCCTCTGCCTGGGGCAGGTTTGCACGTTCTTCTTCTGTAAGGACTGGGGAGTCGAGCCACCCGTGCGGCAGGTGGGGTTTCCTGGGATTCCCGGCCCGGACCCCTTTCCCGATCGCGTCCGGCAACATTTCGAGGTCTCCGTCGAGTGCTCCCAGCAGGTCTTCAAGGTCGTTGATGTCATTTGCTTGGTGCAGGTTGCCGCGTGCCTTACCACCGATCGGGAACCCCTTCAGATACCAGCCGACGTGCTTGCGCATCTCCCTGATCGCCCGGGCTTCATTCCCTTCAGCCAAGACTGTTTCGCGAGCGTGCTCAAGAAGCATTTCGCGCACCTGCCCCAGGTTAGGTAAGCCGGGATCTGGCAGAGACCAAAGCTCCGCAACCAGGTTTTCGAACAGCCAGGGTCGTCCTTGCGCGCCCCTACCAACGATGACGGCGTCACAGCCTGTCTGTTCCATCATGGCCAAGGCGTCAGAGCCTTCGAAGACGTCACCGTTGCCAAACACTGGGACCCCCGCCTGCTCCTTCACTCTGGCGATCCACTCCCAACGGGCAGCTCCGGAATAGTGTTGCTCCTGGGTTCGGGCGTGCAGCCCGATTCCCGCGACTCCAGCCGACTCGGCGATGCGGGCGGCGTCAAGGGCGGTGACGTGGGTTTCGTCAATGCCGATCCTCATCTTGACCGTTACCGGGATGCGCCCAGGTTCTCCCGCGCGCGTGTCCACGTTCTTCACAACACTTGAGACGATGTCGCCGAACAGGTCGCGTTTCCAGGGGATTGCCGCTCCCCCACCCTTCCTGGTCACCTTGGGCACAGGGCAACCAAAGTTCAGGTCGATGTGGTCGGCGAGGCCACGCTCAACTAGCATTCCGGCGGCAAGGCCAAGCGTTGCGGGGTCAGTCCCGTAAAGCTGAACGGACTTCACCCGTTCTTGCGCATCCGGGGCAACCATGTGCCAGGCCTTTGGGTCACCCTCTAGCAGGGCGCGAGCCGTCACCATTTCAGCCACGTAAAGGCCGGCGGGTGCATCACGTCCCGGCGTTGCGCTCTGCAGAAGTTCCGGGGCGCACTGCTCCAAGGGACGCTCCCCGAACTGTCTGCAAAGTCGGCGGAAAACCCCACCTGTCACCCCGGCCATGGGGGCCAAGATGACGGGTGTGTGGACGCGGACCTGACCTAGCTCCAGCGTTTTTCTTGCCGCTGTCACATCACCTCAAGGCGGTCCAGCAGCCAGTCACGCACCTGGTCGATCGGGATCCGCACCTGTTCCATGGAGTCGCGTTCGCGGATGGTCACGGCACCGTCTTCAAGGGAGTCGAAGTCGTAGGTGATGCAGTAGGGCGTGCCAATCTCGTCCTGCCTGCGGTACCTACGGCCGACCGCACCGGCTTCGTCGTAGTCGACGTTCCAAAGCTCGCGTAGCTTTGCCGCGAGCTCCTTGGCGGGCTCGGCAAGTTCAGGCTTCTTGGAAAGCGGGAAAACTGCAGCCTTCACGGGTGCCAGGCGCGGATCCAGCTTCAAGACAATCCGTTTCTCAGTCCCGCCTTTGCTTGTGGGCGCCTCGTCCTCGCTGTAGGCCTCAACCAGGAAAGCCATGAGGGAACGGGTCAGTCCCGCGGAGGGTTCGACAACGTAGGGGGTCCAGCGTTCGCCGGTTTCCTGGTCGAAGAAGTCAAGTTTCGCGCCGGTCGCTTCGGCGTGAACACCGAGGTCGTAGTCGGTACGGTTCGCGATGCCCTCAAGTTCCCCCCACTTTGAGCCCTGGAAACCGAACGTGTACTCGATGTCGATGGTGCTCTTTGAGTAGTGGGAACGCTTTTCTTCCGGGTGCTCGTAGAGGCGCAGGTGGTCACGGTCAATCCCCAGGTCCGTGTACCAGCCCAGGCGGTTGTCGATCCAGTACTGGTGCCACTCCTCGTCCGTACCTGGCTTCACGAAGAACTCGAGTTCCATCTGTTCAAACTCGCGGGTCCGGAAAATGAAGTTGC
>CAYFRO010000064.1:0-9339 GCA_964345565.1 uncultured Actinomyces sp. | reverse complement strand
GTCTTTTTGCAATAGCAGATTATTTCTTCCATATATTCGGTATATATGTTTTCTTTCAGCAATTCCATCTCCAGTGATTTGGTAAGGTCACTGCCCGTCAGTTTGGGGGCAATGCTGTGGAACATGTCGAAGTCGAGCATCATGCCTGAACCGATGAGGGCAGAGGAGAATCCCAGTGCCGTATGCGCTTTGCGGAAAAGGTGGTTGTTTATTTCTTCACTGGTGGCATTCAGTACAGCAATGTTGGTATTCAAGTTTTCTGTCATACGGTGGGCTTGAATGGCATCGCATCCTGAATAGTAGGCATTGTTGAAAAGCTCCAATGCATTGGGAACGACTTTGTTGTCGGAGTTGAAGATGGTGATGGCGTCATACTCATGGGGAGAATAACGCTCCATGACTTGCTGTATGGCATATATCTTTGTGCAGTGCTCTTTGTCGGGAACGACAATGTTGACCGGCATCTGGAGCAGTGTCACCAAATCTTCTTCGGGTAACTGTGTGGCGGCTACGGCAATGTCATACTTGTCTTTGGGATACAATTGGGTATCAAGAAAATGATTGACGGATTCAATAACCTCTTTGCCATTTCTTAAGACTACAAAGAGCACCAAGAAACGATGTTGCTTTTGGGTAGGCGGGTAGGGATTCTTGTATTTTCGCAGAGAAGCCAGTGCGTAAATAAACAGATAAGCTACGGGAATAGCTAGTAATAAGAAAAGAATCGCATCTGCCATTTGCAAAGCATTGTAGTTCTCGTCCATCCACCAGTCGGGATTGAATATGGAAAAAATGTCGTTCATATATGTTTTCTATTTAATATTTTCTATTTCTTTTTCATTTTTTGTTGGGTCAGCAGTTGGTCGATATGCTCCCCATTGAGCAGGACTGATAAAAATAAAATGATTATAAATCCTGTAGGGAATTGCCCGAAGAAAGCATTTCCATAGGCACTTATCATCATTCCGAAGATACCGCAAGCAATGGCCGTGAGTATTCCACGTAGCTCGTTATTCTTAATCCGAAATATGATAAGATAGCAACCTCTTAACAATGTACAGACATATATGGTAAGAAAAAGCACTAATCCTACAATGCCGGTTTCCATCCATATCTTGACATAAAAAGAATCATGGGGAATGAGTGTTGTGAGACGGGAACCATATTTTCTGGCTTCTACCCCTCCCAAACCAAGTCCTTCTCCGAAAGGTTTGTATTTTAGATATTCAGCCAATCTTTTTTGGTTTTCTTTGCGGACAATGTATGAGGCGTCTTCTGTAGGTCTGAAAGCTGTACGCATGCGTCTGATGGAAGTGTTGCTTTCACCGATATAGGTATGGGCGAAAAAGACATAAAAAAACAATCCGAAGAAGACTGTAGCTCCCATGAGCTTGATATTTTTACTGAGGAAAGTTAACAATATGATTCCTCCGATGGGGACAAACAGTGCACCGCGGGTTCCGGAAATGAACAAGGCATATATGGAACAGACGGCAATAATTGCATAATAGATTCTTATGGAACGTTCTTTTATGAAGATAGCCGAGATACCGAACAGAATGGCGGCAAAGCCCATGTTGGAACCGAAATTTCCGGCATCTGTGAAAAAGGAAAAATATCGGGTGACATCGGATAAAAGGTGTGTCTTGTACATTTCCGTTTCAATCAGCATGGTTGTTTCTGTCTCATCAAAACCTGCATATTTCTGGTAAACAGCTTTGGCTACGGCTGTCAATGTGAATATGGACAGAAAAAGCATAATGACGCGCAACCGCTTGTAGGAGGTCATTGTTAAAACACTAATCAATGATGCGACAAGGGTATTGTATATGGTTCCACGAGAGTAAACCCAAGCTTCAGTGAGTGCTGTTGGATTCAATATTTCTGCCGCAGTATATATGGCCCATATGCAACCTCCGAACGTCAGAATGTTTTTGGCGTATTTCCATGGAATCTTACCTTGTTGGTGATAGGAATATATCAGGAGCGTCACAAGCAGGGTGACGGTTGCGACATCATACCAGACACTCAACCCACTGCCCTGCGTGTATCTGTACCAGGGAATGAAAAAGTAATTGAATGTGAATAGGAAACATACACCGGCAAAAGGGTTTCTTAATGCTTGTATTGCTATTATCAGTAAGAAAGGGGAAAGGCAAACGTATGCAGTGATATCCCAAGTACTGAATAATATGCTATAGATGAGTGCACCCAGTCCGATGATGAACACTAATAATGTTACCGCCAAGGGAGATATGCTATGTCCTTTGATATCCGTTTGCATTTATTTGACAGCTGCTGATTTTGATGTTAAACCTAATTGTGCCAACCGGCTGAAGAAGCTGTGAACCGGGGTGTGAGGAGGCAATTCTCCGGTGAAGCTTTCAACCACTTCGCGGTCTGCATTGTTGAGATACATAAATAGAGGAGTTCCTTCCAATTCTTCCTTTAACGGTTTCAACCGGGTGTCGTCATCTCTGCCCCACAATCGGGCGGCGTTGGCTATCAGCAAATTGAAATCTGCTTTTTTCAATACCGACATAGGTAGAGTTGCGGTACTGACAGCAGGATATTCCACTAAAATGATGTCCGGTATTTCTTCTGCTTCATTCAGAACCCAGAAATCGGACAACTCTTGAGCTTGTACGTAGCCCTTGTCTTGCGTATCGAAATCGTGACCGTATTGTACAAGGCGCACCGTCATTCCTTCGGTTTCCCAGTAATCAATGAAATATTTGGCAAGGAATGATTTTCCTTCACGTTTCTCCATGCTGAGCAGGTTTATGACAGTAGGACGGTCCGGGTGCAGGTAGTTGTTCAATTGCCGGCAACTATAGGCAGCGGCAAGCCGGTTACAGGCCTTGAGGAATCCACGATACTTCAAGTTGCTTACACCGTTGAATGCTGCAATGACAGAGAGTCCGGTCAGGCGTTTGGTGCGGTCCGGATCGCGGAGAGTGCGGTCTAACAATTCAATCAGCAGGAAGTAGCCGCTTATGAATATCATACTGCCGAAGAATGCGGCAAGGATGTAGATAAGCCTTTTTCTGCCATTGTCTGTCAGCGGATACTCGGGTGATGCTATGACTTGCAGATTGGCAGTTGTCATCTTGATATTCTGCAAACGTAGGTGTGCTTCGGCAAGGCCTCCTATTTGTCGGCGATAAATGTCTTCGGCAATGCCTACGGCACGTTCTTTCCGCTTGATTTGAGTGCCTACGGGTGAAAAATCCCGATATTGGTTGACGATGTCCCGTTGGCGGTCAACCAATACTTTCACTTCAGCTTTGGCTTTCGCCTCATTGATGCATGCCGTCAGCCATTCTGTCACCATTTCTTGAATGCCTACCCCTTCCTTGGAGAAACCATACTCGTTTAAATTATCGGAGAGATGGCTTATCTTTTCTTCTGCCTTTTGCAGAGCGTCTTTTTCTCTTTGAAGTTTATCACTATTCTGCTGGCTCTGTTCTGTGGTGAATATTTCTTGCTCAAGAATACTCTGGTTCAGGGTACTAACTTTTTCCAGTTCTTGCAACAAATTAGTATTTGTGCGTATAATCTTGGCACGTATGTCCATTTTATTCTCTAACATCTGGCGTAAAGCCACTGCGCTTCCATAGTTTCGCTGCACTTCTTCCATACGGTCGTCCGTCGCATATTTGGTAATAGCTAATGCCTTGGATTGCTCGTTGTAGTTGATGACTTGTTTTTGAACACTATAGTCTGTCAAATCATCTTCTTCTGCAGTAAGTGCTTTTTGGGTTATGCGCACTTGTTCTTCAAAATAGGCGATAGCACTGTTCGTGGCACTGAACCGGAGTTGCTCATAAGCCTTTAACAGTTCATCTTCCAATATCTTGAGGGTGTTTTGCGTAATACCGGGATCGGAGGAGGTATATACCAATTCTATCAGGTCGCTGGTACCCAGTCGTTTAATGGTGATTGTGCTTAATGCGCTATAACTGTAATAAGGGTAGGGACGGTTGAATATGGAATAGACAAAATTACTGCTGTTCTCTTTCCGGTAATTCATCAGATTATTTGTAGTTTTATCCAAAGAGGAACGGTCTACCAAAGCCAGCACTTCTTTAGGAAGGATTTGGACGAGCTTCCTATAATGTTTGGCTTGAATGTACATGTTGTCTTTCCGCTCATCACCGTATACGAGGCTGGTTGCAAGCAGACGTACCGAAACCTTTGCCAAAGTGTTTTTGGACTTGCCTATATTAATGATATTGTCGAAGGTACTGTTGATATTGATAAGCTGGCTTCCGTCCAGATTGGTGCTGTTGGTTACACCTGCATATAGACTGCTGTTTACCGTATAACTGTATGGTAAAAACTGTGTAAAGTATATGACTAATGCTGTAACAAGGAGGCTTCCCCACAATAAGTAATAACGGATGCGGTAAAAGAAGCTTGCCAAAAATTGTACTGTATTCATAATTAGTTTTATTTGTCTGTTATAACTTTAACATTAGTGAGCATCTCTAACAATACGATTGAATTGTGTAAAGCTACGCGGCTTTGTTCATACGTGGTCACGGCACCGGTGCGGCGCGCACGTTCCAAAGAGAGTGAAATGATGTCAAGGGCTCCTTGTATGAAATTATTTTCAGATATTTTCATCTGTGCGTTATACAATGCAGCCGTTTCCGCTTTGGCCTTTATGGTAGCCAGTTGCTCGGTAACCGCATTGTAGGCTTCCAGAACTTTTAGCCTTCGGTCTTCCATAACTCCTTCTTGCGTATATTGCAGTTGCTCTATCTGGTAGCGGTAGTCTTTCAGTTTCAGCGGACGGTTAAACAAATCCCCTAAACTTACCCCAACGCTGGCCCCGACATTGAAGTAGTGCTGGGCCCTCGACGTGGCTGTCTGGTACATAGGGGTGAACTCGTCACTGGCATTGCCTATGATATTGTAGCGTCCGTAAGAATAGTTACCGTTCAGTCTGAAGTAGTTCCACCAACTCCTTTTTTCCAGGCGATATTGGTTCCTCACTTGCTCCACTTGGGACTGTGCTCTTTTTACTGACGCATTCTCTGTCACTGCATCAAGAAAGACAGATAGAGGAGGAAGCTCTAATTTTTCAATTTCTATAGATGCCTTCGGACTGATTAATCCTAATGTGTTGACTTCTATTTTTTTATCCTCCATCTTGAGTTGCTCCAATATCTTGATGCGCTCCTCCCGTGTCAACTCCTGCTGCGCAGCCACAGACAAAGGTACCCCCAATAATCCTAGGAGGATTACACTGTAAATGATGTACTTGATATATCTTTTTATCATCTCTAAAGCCATATAATTCATATTATCTTTTTTTTATACATTCTCTTTTTGCACAAACGCTGTCAGCGTCTTGCACAGTATCTTCATGTCCAGCCAGAATGAAAATTCTTGGGCGTACTTAATGTCCAGTTGCTTTCGCTCTTCGGCCGACATCTTCCCGGTACCGCCTCGTTTCTCCACTTGCCACAGTCCCGTCAGTCCGGCGGGAGCCATGAAACGCTCGATATACGCGTCGCTGGTCAGCAGCTCGGCCTCGTAGAGGGGGAGCGGGCGGTTGCCCACGATGCTCATGTCCCCTTTGAGGACGTTGAACAGCTGCGGCAGTTCGTCAATGCTGTACTTGCGGATGAAACGGCCCACGCGGGTGACGCGGGGATCGTTCTCTATCTTGACAAACGTATTCTGTTTTTCTTGGGCCTTCTTTTTAAGGAAATCTTCTTCGGAGATGACGAAATCGTCCGAAATCAGCAGGGTAGCCTCCTCTTCGGAAGTGCCGGTCAGGTCGTCGAAGCGGATATCGGGCTGCTCGTCCGTAAGCTCTTCCTCTATCTTATATTGGTTGAGGGCGTTCAGCTCTTTCAGGCGCTTGTCGGCATTGGTGTACATGGAGCGGAACTTCAGAAAGTTGAATATCTGGTAGTTGCTGCCTACACGCTGGGACTTGTAAATCACTTTTCCCTTGCTTTCCACGCGGATGGCTATGGCTGTCGCGATGAGTATGGGAGACAACACAATCAGTACGGCAACGGCAAAGAGGATGTCGAATATGCGCTTCCACACAGGCAGGTGGAAGGTGTTGAATATCTTACGGTGTGACTGGCTGAATTCCTGCAGTTTGTGCTCCTTGCGCAACCGGAGGAATTTTACCATTTGCAGGAGGCTCTCTTCGCTGGCCATAGGGGAAAGGGTGTTGTTGACACCTGCCTGCAGATAGAGCTTGCGGTGTTCCTTCTGCAGGCCTTCGGTGATGAGGATGATGTAGACACGGGGGAAGCGCTTGTGCAGGAAAGTGATGTTCTGGCTGTCCTTTTGAGGGGTACTTTCTTCGTAAAGAATGGATGTGTTGTACCGTTCGCGGATACCGTCGATGACTTTCGCCGCTTTGTTGCAGGATGAAACAGCCATGAACATGCCTCCTGTAATTTTGCTCAAGTGGTCGATGGTGACGCGGTTGCTACCTATGTAGATATAATATAACATATCTATTGATTTCGATGTTTAGAGAAATTTCTTGATGCGGGCCTTCAGCTCCATAGGATTGAAAGGTTTCAGTATGAAATCCTCGGCCCCGGCTTCGAGCAGGTTGATGCGCTCGGTGGTACTTTCTTCACAGGAAAGCATCACAACCGGAATGTCCTTGAAAAGTGAATTGCTTTTCAGATATGCCAGGAATTCACTGCCGGTCATCTTGGGCATGCGTATGTCCGAAATGATGAGAGCGGGTTCGTTCCCCTCATTCAGCCATTCTATGGCCCTGACGGGATCTTCGAAATAAACCAGCTCATTCTCTTTCCCTAAATAGACCGAGAGTACCTTGCCTATGGCAGGTTTGTCATCTACAAATAATATTTGTTTCATTGTTTATGATAATTGTTTGCTATATGTATCTATATACATTTTCTTCTGGTGTAGTCGATGCCGGTATCTTCGGATACAGAAACATTGACCCGGACCTGCTGAGTCATTTTCCAATCCATAGCCGGGTCTATGTTCTTGACCGGAAACCTGTCCTGATAGGCTGCTTTCACTTTCTCGGGGTTAAAAACATCGTCTTTATAACCCTGCAGCAGCATGCCTACTGTAAGAATAACAAGCGGCAGAAAGCGTTTGTATTGGAAATTTTCTCCCATATTTTACATTTGTTTTGCTTAATTGTAGCAAAAGTACGTATTTTTAAGCTAATATACTTTATTAATGGGGGATAAAAGCGTATTGGTTAATTCATTTTAACACTTTTGTGTGGGTAGATAAAACAAGTTTATCTTGAAAACCACGTTCGCTGGCTTCTTTCAGCTGGCGGATGAACCATTCTTTCTGGGGGGCATTGCCGGAACCGAAGGTCTTGAGGACAACGGCTTTCAGGCCGGGAACATGAAGCACGGAGTTGATAATGCTTTCCTGGATGCCGGGAAAGAGGGTGAGCACTACGACATTGGTGTCGAAAAGGTAGTGCGGCTTCATGGGGCGCGACGGGTCGGGGCGTCGGATGAGGTGCTCGTTATAGCGGATATGGATGCCTGCCTTTGCCAGTGGGGGATAGTTGAAGGAGCGGAAAGCGTTGAAATTCTCGGCATTGATTTTGGTGGTACGGTTGCCCCGCATCAGCTCGTTCTCGAAGAAGATGCACACTTCGGGGAATGAGGCCGAAAAAAAGCAGGCTTTCAGAAATGAAGCCTGCTTTGGGGAGTGATTTTGTATTGTTTATGTCTATGAGAATGTTATTTCACGACTTTGTCTTTTTCTGCACTCTTGTACCAGTCGGCGTTCGATTGGTAGTTTGCACCCCATTCGCCGAAGCCGGGATAAGCATCCGATATTTTAACTCTTTCCATAGGCCATGCCCAGTCGGTGGAACCGTCGATGCAAATCATCTGAGGGCCGCTGCCTTGTCCGGGAGCATTCAGTGTGGTTTGGGTTTTGTTCTCGGCATTGGTGACAAGTACGGAGAATCCACCCATGTTCTCGGTTATGCTGAAGTCTTGGGGTACATTGATGGTGACAGGGCTTCCCGGATTTCCTCTACCGCTCTGGGTATTGGTGATGGTCAGTCCACTTGCCCCCAACATGGAGTGTATTTCGTTGTCGTTGCATATTGGCTGGTTGTTGTATAGGATTCGTGCATCAAGTACACCGCCTGCTGCCAGTGGGGTGATGGTGGCTGTGGTTTCTCCTGCCACGTGTGTCACCCTGAATACCACATCATTGAAGTCGAAGTCGTCTTCACCGCCCAAGTCTTCGCAGGCGAGAATCCATGATTGGCCTTCGGGTTCGGGTTCGGGTTCGCCATCGGGAAATTCAATCAGGGGGGTCTCGGGAGTGTAGGCACCTTTTGCCCAGAATACGATGTCGTTGAGGTCTTCATCATAACCGCCATCTTCAAAGCCGAGGAATGTGTGATTGTCGAATTTCCAAGAAGTGGCTTTTACTGCACCTTCCTGCTGGCTGGGGGGGTCATTCCAGTTCGTATTCCCTATGCGTAAATTCAGTTCCGGGAGCGAGTAGTTGAAGTTATTGACATATTGTATCCCGTCGTTCTCATAAGAGTCTTGGTAGATAAAAAATACAATCTTATATCCGCTGGGGAAATTATAGGTGCCTGGCTTGTCGTGGTTTTCGCCAAAATAAACAAGGGTGTATTTGGTGCCATACACATTGTCTTCCTTATCTTTGCCCCAAATGCTTCCCTCAGAATTCCATTTTGCAAGATCCATTTTACCTACAGGAACGCCACTGGCGGAATCCCAACGAATGTTGTTGTCCGGGCTTGCATCTGCCATCAGGATATAGTGGGGCTGTGTAAGGGGGTCTTGCCCATCCTTGTAATACACATAACCGAATTTATTTGAGTTTTGTGTAGCTCCATAGATAAAAGACAGGCAGATTTCACCTCCCTCGGTGGTGATGGAAAATCCGGCTTCTATTTTTTCGATACCCTCTTGTTTTCCGTAAAGGCTGAATTTTTCTTCTTCATAATATTTTTTTCCTTCAGCGAAGAAAGAATTGGGCCCGAACATTTGATATCCCCAAGAGAGATTCCACGGTTCGGCAGTTGAGGTCGCTACGTCATTAAGAGAGGTGAGGACGATATTGGGTCGACCAAAATAAGGTGTAACTGTTGCGTCTTCTCTTATCTTCGGATTATCAAAGTTGAGGTTGGTGACAGAAATCCAAAATCCATGCTCGTTTTTCTCAATGGTACATATGGATTCCCATGTATAAGGACCTTGGTTCTTGTGTGGAAGGTCCTGCACTTCGTTTACCTCCACAAGCTCTTTATAGTACTGTTCCCACTCTTTGTAAGTTTTTGTATTCCAACCGTCAACAGTCAAT
>CAYFRO010000063.1:0-9381 GCA_964345565.1 uncultured Actinomyces sp. | reverse complement strand
GTGGTTTAGTCTTTCGCCGCGCCTCAATGAAGGGGCCGGCCCAAAGGACCGGCCAGAGCCCCATAATATACCCCCACAATGGTGCGGCAAGGAGGCGAGGATTCGCAGGCTGGCTGCTTGCATGTTTCTCCAAGTATCCAAAGGGGCCGGCCAGAGACCACGTAACGGCCCCCACCAGGGCATCAGGGCCTCGCGCGGGCTCCCCGGGTTCCCTCTGCAGACGGAGCCCGCGCACGTTGCTCAGAAAACCAAGGGCCCAGAGGGCGGCTCGGGCCTGTCTCTTCCCAGGTACTGGAACGCTTTGGGATGCAGGTTTGACGAAGGCCCAATTCTGCAGACGAGCACCGAATCTTCCGTGGGGTCGATCATCGAAGCCAGTTTGTCCTTTAGCCTCAGCATCTTTGCGGCGCGCAGGTCCACTAGGAACACGCTGAACTGTGCTCGCACACCGAAAGAATTGAGATAGTTGTGTACGCGGGTGCGTCTGCGGTCAGACGTAATGTCGTAGGCAATCACGTAGCGGTTCGGCTCGTCACTCATCTCACGCGCACCCCCAAGTAGCGATCCTGTGACCCGTCCAAGTACCCGAGGATCTGCCGCGCCTGTATCTCAAGGACGCGCCGCCATGAAGCAGGGTAGCGGAACACCGGGTGGCGGATCTCGGTCTCCATGCGCCGCTCGTACCCCGCGATTAGGGACTTGCGAGCCCGATCGTCCATACGGGTCGTTCCCATGACGCTACGGAACTGCTCAGGGCGCACCTCGCCGTTGTTGATTGCCCTCTGGACAACGGAGTCGGCGATGGGAGCACGAAACTCCTCCATAAGGTCCAGCGCCAAGGCGGGCTTGTTCCTCTTGCTGGAGTGCAGAAACCCCGCGTGCGGATCGAGTCCGCAGGACGTTACCGCGCGGATCGCGTCCGCCGTGAGCAGCGAGTAGGCGTAGTTGAGGAGAGCGTTGATCGGGTCGGTTGCCGGGCGACCCGAGCGGCCGAGCCATTCCCACTCTTCTCTAGCGGCTGGCGTCAGCAGAGTGGACCAGTTAGAGAAGTAGACGGCCGCTGCTTCGCCCTCGGCCCCCATGATCTCTTGCCACGTCTGGGCCTTGGATACCCTGCGCTCAGACTCACGAAGTGCGGCCAATGCTTCTGGTGGAGCCTGCGCCCGTCGCATCTTCGTCCTCTGGTTAGCGATTTTGGCGGAAATGAACTCCCGCGCCAGCCCCAGTCTCCCCTCGTATGAAGCCACGTGCTGCTGCACGCGCTGGTACCCGTTGGGGCCAAATGAGCTGCGGGCGTAGCCATACTGCCGCCCGGTGCCGGATAGCCAGGAGATGGGGACGTCGCGCCAAAGGAGCTCTCTAACTAGGCCGGAAGATAGATCTACGTTCCCGTGGACCTGAAGCGCTTGCACTAGATCAAGGGGGACTTCGCCGAGTCTCTCGCCTCCTTTCTCGACTATCAGACGCCCTTGCCGCATAGATGCCCTGCTCCCAGGCGTCGAGAGATACACGACCTGCGAGTCCGGCCTACTCACCTGAACACGCCGCGCGGGCGCGGTCATATTGCGTTCATCCGGGAGGCAGACGGAGACGTGGGAGCACCGCGAACACCGCGGGCTGTCTTCTAGTGGCGGTGGGGCTGTCTCTGAAAGCACGGTGTCGCGCGTCTGCTCGACAAGGCTACGCGCCTCCTTCACGTCGTTGTCGTCCAGTTCGACCTCCACCACCTTGTTGTGGGAACTGAAGTAGATCTCGGTCCGCACGACTTCGTAACCCATCGACCTGAGACACTCCCGTTGTAAGGCGAGCTGGGTCCGCATGGCGGGCGTCACTTCTGCGCGGCGTCGCACAGGGGTCGCTTTGTACTCCCGGACCGTCAGGCCCTCGGGCCCATCTCGAAGGACGTCCAGCCGGCCGGAGACACCCCACTCCGCGTGAAAGATATCTACCGAAGACGTCTCTCGGCGTGGGCGGGCGGCAACCGAGTCCGCGCCCTTGTGTGCGGTGGTCCCTATCTGTATCTGCGCGGAGTCAGCCTTTTCTCCCACCGATTCCAGCCACGCCCTCCGGGGGCAAAAAGCCTGATGGGCTACCAGACTGATGGGGAGGCGGTCCGCGTCCCATTCGGGTCTCATCGCGGTTCACTCTGCTTGGCTGGTCGTCTCGAACGAGTAGGGCACCGCCCAGGGCTCGGGCGCGTTGGGGTTGTCGGTGAAGTGCTTTCTGGCGATCATCACCCCGCCGATCCCTCGGTTGAACAGCCATTCAGCACCGCTTCTCGCATCTCCGCCTTCCAAGGAGTGGACGACGAAGTCCTGCAGCTGCTGGCTTCGGAACGCTTCACGCACTCTGCTGAGCGAAACAGGGCGGGTCGGAATCGGGACATAGAGCAATGTAACGGTCCCGTTCTCAGAGTTCCGAACCCGAACTGACCCGAA
The DNA here is from genome assembly GCA_964345565.1 of uncultured Actinomyces sp. GTDB lineage: Bacteria > Actinomycetota > Actinomycetes > Actinomycetales > Actinomycetaceae > Scrofimicrobium. The sequence continues at coordinate 6,943 of CAYFRO010000063.1, read as the reverse complement.
GGTGGCGGAAGCCGGCCGCCGGTCCCGCGTGCCGGGGGCCTTGGGATGGACGCCGGTGATTCCCAACCCGACGAGCGCGCACCACGCCGCCGCGTTGTCAGTGGCTCCTGGCCTGCGCAGTCCCGTTGGGGTTCGGCTTTCGCGGCTGTTCTTACCGACCTCGTCGACTTCGCTTTCGCCCGTGAGCCCACGCTCGGTGGCGAGCCATTCTCTCCGGGCGACGCTGGCCGTCAAAGGGGCGAACCTGTTCTGCACGAACTCTTCGCCGCGGTTTCGAGTCTTCATCTCCCAGGCCGATGCCCCGGCATCTGGGTTGATTTTCTGCGGTCCGACCCACCAGAACGCAGGTTCTCCAAGAGCCCCGACAAGCCGCCATTCGAGCGGTCGTGTGCTGTCCAAAGAATCGATCGCAGACCACCGCGATTTTTGGAGTTCTAGGTAGTCCCTGTCCTTCTCGAACCTCCCGACTCTTGGACTCAGTGTGGCTCGCATCTTGACGCCCAAGGCAACGCGGTCAGCGATCCAGCTGCTTTTGCCTACGAGCTCCGCTTGGTCCTTTACGGCCCTCGCCGCCTCGGAGATCGTCGCGTCCCCACATCCGAGGTTGACGTTGCCGTTCTCGTCCCACCAGATGAAGGCAGGTTCCTCGCGGCTCTGCTCGAGTACCTCCGCCAGTCCGAAAGCCATGAAGACCTGAAGCAAGTCACTGACGTCAGATTTGAGTGTGATCATGCTATTTTCCCTCCCCGGAGATCGTTCCGTCTGCGGCCCGGAGAAGCGCCTCCAGGAAAGCTGACGTCCAAATGCCGTAGCGTCTGTGCGTTTCATCGATTAGGTATTCCCAGATCCCCTCGCCGAAGAGCCGGTCTCCTGCGCGCCATACGGAGTCCGTGAACCCGCTGTCTGCAGTGAGAAGGGCGCTGGCGTCGCTCGGGAAGTCCGAGCGGCCGTAGCCGTGGCTGGTGCCCACCAAGCGAAGCGTCAGGTCCCGGTGGGGCGCGTCGAGAGGAAGCATCGAGTCAGCTACGGCCGCCGACACCTGTTCGTGTCTCCAACCGGTCAGGTCGTAGGCGGACCGTATTTCTTTTTCGAGACGCCGTGAGCGTCGTGAGCTCTTTGCCAGCTCTCGGAGGCCGGTAGGCAGCGTCTTACGGAGTCGCAGAACCGCTTGGAATCGCAGGTCGGCCTTCCCCGCGTCGTGCAGTTGTCCCGCGGCGCGGACTGCTTTTGTTAGTTCGGGAGAGAGGTCCAAGATCTGGGCGATTCGCTCGGCTCGCTGTGACACGGCCGCGGAGTGATCGGCCAGCGCGACTGGGGCTGGCGAGGTCGCCTCATAGACCACTTCCTCTTCATCCCATGCGGGCACGCGTTCCACGATCACTGCGACCTGCGGATCTGGTCCGGGTTCCGCGACCACGTCGATGGACACCCGTGGCCTGCCCTCTGATGCGCCGTGCCGGTCCAGGGCGAGGGCGATGCTCCGTTGAAGTTCGTCCTCTCCGCTTTCGCTTGCATCCGGCAGTGCATCGTCCTCGCCGATTGCGTCCAGAGCCGCAAACACGCCGGCCGCTTGGGCGTCCGACAACCGAGAGTAGGGAGACATCCAGTCCACGGTGGCGTCCTGGCCCTTCGTGGGACGCACAGCGATCGACGCGCGCGATAGCTTCGCGTCTTCAACTTGCTCGGCCCGCACCAGTTCGGCTTCCTGCCTCTGGTCGGCAAGTGGGTTTTCCCGCTTGCCTGTGAGGCTCTTGCCCTCGAAGAGCTCAGCGGTGTTGTCCACTATTACAACAGCACCCGGAGCGAGTCCCAGGTCCGTGGCCGCCAGGCCATTTCCGGAGTCGGCGCGGAATACCTCCGCCCGCCCTTCCATCGGGTTCCAGCGGAAGAAACGCCGCGTGGCCCCCTTCGTCGCTGGGTCGTTCAGGTAGTCGAGAAGAACTTCCTGGGTGGTTACAAAGCTCGCCGGGAGCATTTCCAGGCGCTGAGGTGGCATCAGCTCCAAGACCCGCGCCGCTAGCGCGTCATCGGGTGGCAAGCCCCGCACTACAACGGAGACGTCCGCGACGCTGTCAAAGGAGTCCCTGGTCCAGAGCTCAACGCCGGAGCCACGGTCTTCCCCCACGAGCCTTTCACTTGTCGCAGCGAAGTAGTGAGCGTCCCAAAGCTCCAGTCTCTGCAGAGCTCGGCGGGGGAGCGCCGGCGCGGGAGCCGGATGGTCATGAACTTGCCACGGTGAAATGTTGCCGTCCAGCTCCCGGATCCAGTCCCGTGCCTGATTCTGCTCGTCGACCGTGTAGACGCCTTCCGTTGGCTTTCGAGGAAGCACGACGACAACCCTTGAACCGGAGTAGTCACCGACCCGGTTGACTCTTCCGGCTCTCTGGGCAAGCGCACTGCCCGAGGGTAGTTCCGTGACCAGACCGAAGAGGTCCAAGTCGACTCCAACCTCCAAGACCTGGGTGGAAATGATGAAGTCCACGTCTGGGCAGCCCTGCGGTGTGAGGACTCCGGGGTGCTGCGCGAGGTCGAGCTGCCGGTCAATGGGTCGCATCCGGCCTACGACGGTGAATACGCGTGAGGGGTCCAGACCTTGGCGCTCAAGTACCTTCTCTAGTGCTTTGGACACTTGCAAGGCGCTTGCGACGGTGTTGGCGACGAAGCCTACGGGAGCGTGTCTCGGTTGGTTTTCGGCCTCTTTTTTGAGTTGTAGCAGGAGGTCGACTATCTCCTGGGCTCTCTCGTTGGAGCGCCCAGCTCCCTCCGGCTCCATGGTCTCCAGCGTTTTGGCTGCCTGCATGCGTTTCTCGAGCTCCGCGTCGGTGCTCAGGTCGGAGGCATGCACGTCGACAACCGTCGTCCCACTGTCGTCGCCCGGCGGGGTGGCCGTGGTCGCCACAACCTGAAGCGTCGGCCGTTCCGAGGGCAGAGTGGACAGCGCATTGAGGACTCCCACTCGCCGCGCCGTGAGGAGAAGTTGCCGCTGGAGGTGCCCCTCGTCGATGACGGCTACGGTGTCGAGGCCGAGCAGCCCGGCATCTTGGGGTCGCCGCTTTCTGCCCGCCCCGTAGTGGCGGAACAGGACCGCGCTGCCGAGCATCTCCGGTGTCATGTGGATCAGCGCCGCGTATGTGGGGTGGGTTTGCCACGCGTCGCCGTCCAGGTATTGCTTCCGAGGAAGCGCGCCTCTCACCGTGTCCACAAGCAGACTCGGCGGAAGCGGGTGCTCCCCGAGCCGTGCTGCTCCAGCCCTGAGTTCCAGGCCTGTGCGGACCCGCCGCAGTATCCCGTCCTCGGCGCCCTGGAGTTTTTCCTGTATCCGAGCGGAGACGTCACTCTGATCGTCAACCAGCGCCCTGCGTGGCGCGGTGATGACCATGCGGCGTGGTAGCTGCTGGAGTCTCCGGCCGAGGGCGGTTGGGCCGTCCGTCCCCCCCAGTGCTTCTCCCGCGACTGCATTTAGGTATACGTGCGCGGGGATCACACCCGTTTTCCCTGCGCCGGTGGGGGCTGAGATCTGGTCGGGCCAACGGCCTTGTTCGGCGATGGTAGACACCAGGCGCATTTGCCAGGCGTAGGGCTGGGTCCCCGGATAGAGCGCTGAGTAGAACTCCGCGAATCCTGCGGTGAGTACTTCCATTTCTGTCTGAGAGGTCATCGTGCATCCTCCACTCCTGGCGTCTGGCCTAGGTCTTGTGGCAGGAGCAAGCCTCCGCCCAAGTGTCGGCTTTGTCCGATGGCGGCCAGTTGAGTGCTGACGCCCAGGGGAGCCAGGTCTATCTGTCCGGAGACGAGTGTCAGGACATCTGGCACCTCTCGCCTATGAGACTCGGCGACGCCGATCCGCGGGTGAACTTTGCGGAGTTCGTTGGTCTCCACGCCTAGTCCTTCTACCCCCTGGGCCAGCGCTACGTAGAGCTCACGGCCGCGCAGTCCCGCCACATCGAAGCGATCCTTCCACACGAATCCGACAGCTAAGAGAAGGGCATCGTGCAATGACCATCTGTTTCCGTGTGGTCCTCTCTGGCGTGCGCGGATCTCTACTACTGCGCCAGGGGTGGGGCGCCACCATCTGGTTTTGCCCGCGCTGGGAGGCGCCCAGAAGCGGGTCGGATCGAAGTCCCTCACGGGTCCTAGTAGGAGCTTGCCGTCGTTGCCCCGGTAGAGCGAACGAATCGCTCGGAGCGCGGACCGCGTAGCGGACATTTCTGAGGCGGTGGCCTCCGGCGGAAAGAGGACAGCGAACGAGGCGGTCGCGGCCGGCTCCCAACCGTCTGGGCGCAGTCCCGGCGGGAGCATCTGGATTGCCATGTGGTTCGGCGGCTGCTCCGCGCGCGTGGCCCACTTGCCGGTCACCATGGCTGGCGCCCCCCAGCCCAGCTGCTTGATGATGGCGCGGTGGAGGGCGACCGACCACCCAACTGCATCGTCCTCGCTGGCCACGGCGTTCTTTCGTTGGTCGCGCGCGGGGACGTGCCGCCGGATCTCAATCAAGAAGCCACTTGTCCACGGCGAGTTGACAGGTCTAAGGGACGGTTTCCGATATCGGGTCTGTCCCACGCACCGTCTGGGAGTGGCAGAAAGCTGCTCGTCCTCCTTGCTGGCTGGTAGGTCCTGCTTATCGGTTGGGGGCCTTTTCGGGCGGGTGGCGTTGTACGCGTCCATCAGCTCGCGTAGGCGCCCCTCCTCGGGGTATTCCATCCGCACCGCGGCCCGGTCGGGGAGCAAATAGTTCTTCGTCACCGGGAGAGTGTCGGCTGGGATCTGTCTCTGAGTGGTCGCCTCTACTCTCGCGAGGGAGGGTCTTTCGCCGACGTAGGGGATTTCCGCGGCGAGGGCGGACAGCACCTCCTCTTTCTCGACTCCCGGCCCCTCCTCCCACCAGAACACCACTGGACCGTCGAGGGCGGATGCTCTGGACGCGCGTTCAGCTTGCAGTTTCTGCGTGTGGACGGTGCCGGACTTCTCTGTCCGAGAGGTTCCCTTATCCCGATAGGCGATTGCATGTTGAAGCCAAGAAGGCCTGGCGTCCGGAAGGGACACTGCGTCGGGGGGATTACCCTCCAACCACAAGAGCGTGTCCAGGAGCTGATCCCTTGGCGGGTCGGGGATGTCCGCTTCGAATGCTGCGGCGACGAGGGCCGAATAGAGCCGGTTCATCGTTGGAAACAGCTCGGGCTCGCCGTGCGGATCGCGTCCCTGGTAGAACCCCAAGGGGAACGTTATTGACAGGGCGAATGCCATTGCTCAGTCCTCGTCTGATTCGTTGGCTTCCGCGCCTGCAATGACGGCCGGGTTGCCGGTTACGTTGAAAGACTGGCCGTGCCAATCCACCCCCGCGGCGGCGGATGCGTGATCTAAGGCGGCCGCGAGCAGTTCGTCGGCTTCTTCTACTGTTGGCGGTTTGATGGGCTGTAGGTTCCCCTGCCGCAGGTCCAGAGTCATCTCGGTTGGACCGCTTTCCACGAGGTGGCAGTTCGCGCGGATGAAAAGCTCCGCGTCGTTGCGGACCATGCCATCGATCGCCAGCGCCGCAAGCAGAGCCCGAATGGCCGCGTCTCCCTCCGCTCCCTTGCCAAAGCGAAGGCGCCGCAGTGTTGAGAACGAGAGCGCGTATGACCGGATGATGTCCGAAGTAGCGATTCCATCCAGGCTGGTTGTCCCCGGGGGAATGGACCCGAGGCCAAGATTTGAGGCGCTCTTCACACCCTTTTGCTTAGTGATTTTGTCGAGGAGTTTGGCGCTGATTTCTCCCTTCTGTCCCATGGCCAGTTCAGCGGCTACGGAGCTGTCGAGCTGCACGGACGCCCCAACGGGATCCAGCCTCGCTCCTGATCGGCGCACTTCTTCCGCGCGGGTGTCCCCTGCCTCCACAACCCCGACTATCTCCCCGGTGATTGCGGAGGGGAACCTGGCCTGATTGGACCGGCGGGTCGAGTCCCAACCGCCCAGGAGCACGGTCACCGGCGAGAGCGCGAACAGTGGCCACGCGTCCTGCGGCGTGGCATTGCGAGCTGCCTTGTACTCCGGAACCTGGGGCGTGGGGACGCCATCGTGCTTTCCCAGCCGGATGTGCGCGTCGAAGGCGCGGTGGGGCAGCGTGTAGTCATGGAAGGAGACCTCCGTCCCGTCCTGCGTCTCGTAAGTGACCGTGATGTGGGGAAGCAGCGAGAGCGTCGGGTCGCCGTCGGCAATTGCTAGGGCTAGGGCGTCCTCTATCCCGTTTGCCGTCGCTTCCCGCCCCTTGATCAGGACTGTGTTCCGGAACTCCCCGTCAAAGTACCGCTCCTCGTACACGTAAACGGCCTCAGATTCTCGGCCTTGAGGCTTGACCGTGTACTTCGCTGGACTTATTGGGGCTTGTGGGCCTGCCGCGGGTTTCAGGTGGGTGAGGCTCCCAAGAGCCGCCGACCCTCCGGGACGTCCCGCGGCCAACAGGGTTTCTAGGTCTAGTTCTTGCATGATTCCTCCTTGAATCTGGGTCCGCATTGTCGGAGCCCATGGATACCGTTGGCGCGGTTCTGCGCAAAGGGGCGGCAGGTGCCAACTTCGGCAGTGTACACCCTGTCGCGGAGTTACGGCAAGGGCACTCCAAAGTTTCTCGTTCACCTAACACTAGCTACGTAGCAAAACTGAGGGATTTGCCGTAGAGTCGGGATAGTCGACAATGACGTCGGCCGGCGGGGCTCCTGGTCCGTGCAGGAAGGAGCCCTGCCTTAGACTTGACCCTTGCGCGCGGCGACCTTCATTGAGGCGTAGCAAGTGCCAGGCGGACGAGTCTCGTCGCTCGCAGCCGGGCCCCGCTTCGGCGTGGGCCCGGCCTTCCCTCCACCGCCGGCCACGAAATCCTCGCGGATGGGGCAGCGGTGCCATGACACTTATCTCCTTAGGGTCCCCTCGGTGTTTTCTCAGGCTTTCCACAGGATAGGCCGGTACCGTCTAG
>CAYFRO010000062.1:0-9462 GCA_964345565.1 uncultured Actinomyces sp. | reverse complement strand
GGGCGACAACTCGCAGCCAAAGCGGTCGTGCTTGAGCTGGACCCCAGATCCGGCTTACTGCTGTCTCTGCTTGACGTTGTAGCGCCCATCGAAGGATCTCTGTGCGGTCCGCTCAGGCAGGCCGTCGCCCAGCAGGGGACCGGTTTCGCGTCGCGTAGGCTGTTGCCATGGACAGTGGATCAACGCCGACCTACACTCCCTACACTCGCGCTCAGATGCGTGCGGACTTCGCAGACCCGAAGCGGGAGTGGCGCCGCATCATCGCCGAAGCATTTGGAACCTACTTCTTGGTTCTGGTCGCCGCGGGAGCCCCCATGATGGCCGTCGCAATCCCTGGTTCCGTCGGTAGGGCTGCTGCGGTCGTTGCACCGGGCGCGATGGTCACCGCCATCATCTTGTCGATAGGCAAGGTTTCCGGTGCTCACCTGAACCCTGGGGTCAGCCTTGCATTCGCCTTGCGCGGAGACTTCCCTTGGATCAGAGTCCCGGGCTACGTGTTGGCTCAGTTAGTAGGCGCATCACTTGCCGCCTACTCGCTGCAAGGCCTGCTTGGGGTCTCAGCCAGCCACGGTGCCACCTACCCGGCTGCGGGCTTCAGTAGCCTCGCGGCGTTCTGGTTGGAGCTCCTCTTAACGCTGGGCCTGGTAACAGTCATCTTGGGTACGGCCTCCGGGGCCCAAAACGTTGGCATGATCGGGGCCCTTGGTGTGGGCTCCTACATTGCGCTTGCCGGCTTGTGGGGCTCACCCCTGTCAGGGGCTTCAATGAATACGGCGCGCTCTTTCGGCCCCGACCTAGCCTCCCTCGATTTCACGGACTTCTGGGTCTACGTTGCAGGCCCGCTTAGCGGAGCAGTGCTTGCTGTCGTTTTCGCCTATCTGTTTCGGGGCCGCGGTGGCGGACGGGATGGTTCGAAGGCTGCGCAAGGTTCTCACCACGTCATTGTTCTTGACCCGAACCGCAAGTAGAGGCCGGCGCCGCACCTTTGGCTTGCTTTCCTTGGGCTAGCCCGAAAGAGGGGGCGGGGTCAGACCCGCTCACTGTGAAGACAATCGTTCAGCGCCGACACGGCGTAGCCCCATTCAATGCGTTCTTGCTCTAAGCGGGGGTAGCCCCTGTCCTGGAGTACTGCGAAGGTTTTGTTCTCGGCCTCGGTCAACCCGGGCAGTTCACCGCGAAAGGGCTTCGGTTCTTGAACCCAAAGGTCTTGGAAAGCCAGCAGTGTGCTGGTATCCATCAGGCACGAATCCAGCGTGAGCCCCGATTGCCTGGTTCTGGACAGGATCCGGAACCCGTGGCTATCCAGGTCACCCCAATAAACACAGTGAGCCCGGCGGATCCAGTCGACCTGCGACAGGACCTGTGCTTTGTCTCCGTGACCGTCCACCGCGATAACCCCGGCCATGGGTGGCAGCGCCAAGAATGTCTGCAGGTTCTCCACGACCAGGACTTGGACCGCAGGCGGGTCCAATGAGTTCAACTGGTCTAGGGGAGTGTCCAGGTCTGTGAGCCTAGAAGGTGCAAGTATCGGATCCAAGAACCTGACCCGCACGGTCTCTGGTGGTGTCCGGAGCCCAAAGTCTTTTCGCCCAAGCAGCGTCTGGACCAGGCCGCGGTGGTTTCCAAGCCACTTGGTGTCAATGCCACGGATTGGTAGCTCCCGGATGAACATGCCCGACGTGGGGTTCTCAAGCAACCACTGGGTGGTGAGTAGTAATCGTTCGAAATCCTGCTGCGGCAAACTCCCAATGGCCCTGCCGTTGCTGGCGATTGCCGCGCGGAGCTCGGACGTATCACCAAGTGCGTCGATGAGTTGATTCGCCCGACCGCGCCACCTTCTCCATTCCTGCTTCACTCCCGCAACCCTGGCGATTGCGTCCGGCCCAGAAACACTGGCGCGAACTGGAACCCTTTGTTCCCCGACCCTGCTCCACCGGCGCGTGTCCCAAAGAACCACGATGTCCGGATCCTGCAGCGACTTCCAGGAATCCACCCACGCAAGCATTGGGCGGTAGTCGTCCAAAACCTGCCGCTCCGTTGGCGGGTGTAAAGGCACATCGATAGTGGAGGGGAGCCGCTGTCCCGCCATCCAGTACCGCCCATCGGCCTGCCAGCGTTTGCGAGCCCGCGCTCGAAGCATCTCTACCGTGACGGGGAGAGGCATCTTCAGTACTCGATGCTGGACAGGTGTGAGGCCCGCCGGTCAGGATTCGTCACAACCGTCAGCCCGCCAAGGTAGGGCTCCAAAGTCTGCAGTAGCTTCTGGGGCGTTGCCAGCACCATGTGGAACCCAAACGCGTTGAAGACATCCATCGCCACCCTTGTGTATGCCGCATCTGCCTTGTCGAAGGCCTCATCCAGAATGACTGTTGCAAACTCGGGAACTTCAGTGTCCGGGTCACCAAGCTGGTAGCGAAGTGCTGCTGCCAGGCAGAACACCACCAGCTTCTGGCGTTGACCTCCTGACAGCCCAGCGCTGGAATCATGAACGGTTATGACCTCCCCGTCCAGGTCTAATTCCTTCGCGATGAAAGTGACGTGTTCCCTGCTGTCCAAGACCCTGTTTCGCCAGTCACGGTCGGTTCTGTCCGCGGAGGCCAGTCTCTTCATGATACCGGCGAGTTTCTGGAACCGTTTTTCAGCCTGCTCGAACTCTTCGTCGTTCCAACTGTCGTCAACAATTTCTTTGAGTTCACTCAAGAAAGTGTTCACTTCTTCGCTGCGCCGGGTCTTCGTGCTTATGTCTAGGAACACGTCCTTGTCGAACGGGGATGTGGCGAGCGAGGCGTTCACGGGTTCGATTCTTCGCGCGATCTCGCTTGGGGCTCTCATGAGAGCATCCCGCAAGAAAGCCACTGATTCCCGCGACCGTTCGTTCAAGAGATGGCGGAAGTTCTTCTCGTGTTCTGGCAGGCCGCGCGTCACGATGTCGTCCAGTAAGTCCAGGTAGCCGCGGCGGTCATCAATTTGGGCCGTGAGGTCCGCGTTCGTCGCAACGGTCACCCACTTGTTTCCAAAGGCTGCAGCTGACTCAGAGAAGCGCGCCGACGCCTGTTGCACCTGTTTCTGGGCAGCATTCAGCTGGGCCCTCAGTTGTTCTTGCACGCTCGTTGCGATCTCGTGAACCTGGTCGTATTTTATGGCCCGCCGGTGCTTCCGGAACCGCTGGTCAAGGGCAAGCCGAATGGGCTCAGAAACCGCGGCATGGTCCTTAGCTTCAAGCTCAGCAATGATGTCTTCTAGGTCGCTCTGCTCTTTCTGAGCTAGCGTCAGGTCCCTTCGCACTAGGTCGACTCGGTCCCGTTCCTCCCGGACTCGGGCTTTCGCTTGAGCTTGGGCTTCGGTGGCCTGCCCAAGTTCACTCATTGGTTTCACCAGGTCGGCCCATTGTTGCTCAAGCGTTGAAACTTGGTTCGCTGCAGCCACGACGTCAATGTCGCTCCACGGCTTTTGTAGAAGCTCACTGAGCATGTGGCGTTGCGCCAACTCTTTGTCGCGCCTATCCGCGGCCTGGTTCACCTCTTCAGATCGGCTCTGGTACAGGCTTCTGGCCTGCTCAAGCTCTGCTTCCAGCACGCGTCGTTTCGGTTCGGTGTCCCCACCCAGCACCCACCTGGACCTGTCATCAACGGGGACGCGGTCAGCCTTCACGTAGCGTCTTCTGGACCGCTTGATTAGCCCTTGAATCGTGAGTCCGCGTTCAACGCCATCTAACTGGCTGGGGGAATCAACGCACGCAAAGTCAAAACGGGTGCTGATCTGGTGGTTCAGGTACTCGTTGAAGGGGCCTTCACTGACGTCGACGCGGTAGACCAGGGACCGCTCATCTTTGGTGGGTGCGGGCGCTGGCACGTTTTGCGGCACCGCGTCAACCGTAAGATTCAAGCCAAGATGTTTGCGGTTCACCGCGTCCAGAACAGCGTCCAAATCTCGGTCCCGAACAAGCAGTGCCGTCGAGATCGGGGCTAGGGCGCGCTCGATTGCGCCCGACCAGGCCTTGTGCTCGGCCCGCACCGACATCAGCTCGCCAGCAAAAGGCATCAGCCCTTCCGGGATCCCAAGTTCTGCCGCCAGGCTGTCCCTAACGTCTAGCAGGGCAGAAGGAATACTGCTTTTGCGTCGGTTTAGCGACTCAAGCTCCCGCTGCAATCGGGTCACGCGGTCCCGGGACTGAGCTAGCTGGCTTTGCTGCTCATGAGAAGCAGCTTTCGGTAGCGGCTTTGCCAAAGTATCCTGGGCCGTTGCCAAGAGCTGAACGTAGTCCGACTCTGTTTCAGGCAGAGGGAGACCCCTGCTCCGCATTCGCACAAATAGCGACTTACGGCGTCCCCGAACTTGCTCAAGCACCTTCTCTGCATCAGCGATCCGGGCCTGCAGGTTCCGTTGGTCGCCGCCGCCTAGCTTCAGGACCCTGCGGTCTGCAATGGTCAACTGCTCTTCGGCCGCCGCGACGCGTTCTTGCGCTTTTGTCAGGGAGTTTTCCGCCCTGACACAGGTGCCGTTGACAGTGCTGAGAGCCTTTCTTGCACTATCTAGTTTCAACGTGTCAGCGAAAGGAACGACGGCGCTGCTCAGTGCGTCGAGGTCCGCTACAGATTCCTGGGCGGACTCATATTCCCGCACGGCTTCCTGAACCAGAAGGAGCGCTTCTTTCTGGTGTCCAAGGTCGACAACGTGAGCGTGCGCTTCGCGCAGTTCCCGAAACTCCTCAATCGCCTTGTCGGCCATGTCGAAGGTCTTGGGTTCGTCCAACATGAACTTGCGGAAAAGAGTGTCCAGAGTCCCAAAATTCTTAGCGGCTTGTGTCCGGTGAAGTAGTTGCAGAGCCGTCTCGTTTTTTATCCCCAGTAGCCTGCGTAACTTGGTGAAGTAAGCTCCCGGTTTCGCACCTGAAGCGACGACAAGCGGTTTCTGCTCAGCTTTCAGTTTCTTTGCCTGGACTCCGCCCTCTACATACGGTGCGAACTCGAGTAGGTCCTGTGAGGAACGGGTGATGAAGCTCAGTTCCTTTAGGTCGCCCACAGCATTACTGCTTCCGCGCAGGTGAAACAAACGGTACAGGGACACGGGGTCGTCCCCCGCGCGTTCAAAGCGGAGCATGATTCCGCTCCACGTCGCGCCTTTGCGTAAGTACGAGGCGATGGTCCGGTCCTCTAACGCGTCCGACTCTTTCGCCCACGCACCACGGACGTACGACACCCAGGTGCGGTCACCTTTCCGGCCAGTGTTTTCCTGAGCGGCCGCGTTGAAAGTGATGGCACGCTTCGGGGTGAGGGCAGCGGTGATCGCGTCCAGCAGGGAGGACTTGCCTGAGCCCGAGGGCCCCGTGAACAGGTGCCCCCGCCGCGCGATGTCGACACCGTGGAAGCCGTCGAACGTCCCCCAGTTCACGACCTCTACGCGCGCTAAGCGCCACTGTCTTGACAGGTCCGGCTCACTCAACGTCACTGCCCTCTTCCACCTGTTCGAACCCATCTAGCATTGGCGGGTCAGCCTGCGCCGCTAGCCGGTCGTAAGCGCCCTGGATCGCTGCTACGCGCTCGGAGTCGACCAGGAACCGGACGATCGGAGAGATCTCAGCCCTGTCATTTTCAGGCCTGCTCAGTAGGCCCCATTTCACCAGCTTCTGCCATGAGGAGTGGACACGGCTGCGAAAGTCGGTTTCGTCCCTTCCATCCCTGTAAACGGAGAGTTGGTCGACCATCTCATCGAAGCCGATGAAGGGGCGTCCCCGTCCCTCTTCCGCCAGTAGTGTCTGGCGGATCAGGAGCAGAGCCAATGTGTCCATAAACGTTAAGGATTGGGTGCGGACCACCTGAGGTGCGTCCTCGTAATCCACCTGGCGAACAAACGCGATTTCGTGTTCACGATCAATGATGATCTCCAGGAACAAGTCGTGAAGCCTTGAACGGATCGCCGATTCGTAGGTCAGCAGGGTGGCCCAATGCTTCCCCTGACGCTTCAGTGACAGGTGTGAGTTGCGGAGGAGCGCCACCAACACCTGCCGTACTTCAGGCGGTAACTCGCCTTCGTCGCCAGCCCAAAGACCTAGGTCCCCTGAGCCATCATGGTCGTCTTCAGGACCGGGCGCGAGGGTCTCAAGTCCAGGTTCATCTGAAGTCATTCCAGCCTCCCCACGAATCTGTGCACGGTAGCGTTCGCGCTACGAGTTTCCCCGTCGCTTCCCTGCCAGGAAAGGACTTCCTGAGAGTCTTCAGTTATTCCGTAGGTCGCGGCAAGTGACAGCAGTCCCGCGACGCTTGCAACCCCTTGCGTAGCGGGGAAAGCTCGCAACACTTCTGCAACTGAAGCAGTGTCGCGGTCCTGTAACACCCTGTTCACGTTCTCCGTCAGTTCATCGAAGTCGATCTCTGTCAGTCTGGCCAGAGCGCGGATCAGCTCCAAGTCGGCCACGGGATTTTCGTGGACCGTAACGGGCTTTGCTGCGTCGAACTCTTCGGGGTCGTGCAACCTGAGCCCGCTCAGGTTCGACATGTCCACACGTGTGAGGGGCAGGGTCAGCCCAACGGCATCCTGTGGCTTCAGCGACTGGCTTACGGGGATCGCTTTCTGGAGAGCTGACAGGATTTGCTTGCGCAGGGCCCGATCACGCTGATAGTCCTGGGACTGGACGTAGCGACGCAAACCCCGGGCAAAAGTGGTCGTGACCTCTTGAATCTCGAGTGTTAGTTCCTTCAGTGTTGCGATGAAGCCGCGTAGCAGTACGCGTTCGCGGACTTCGAGCGAGCGGGCAAACGGCCTGTCGAGGACCGCGTTCACGTCGTCCTCAAACGCCCCGCCGATCTCAGGATTCAGGATCAGGTTGGTGAAGGCTCGGAAGGTTCGACCCGCCTCGCTTTCGGCGATGTAGTCGACGCCCCGGAAGATGTCGTCCAAGACCTTGCTCTGGGTGGCGTCTGACTCCAGGATCTGTTCACGAAGCTCCGCGTTCAGTAACTCAAAACGTTCCCGCACCCGAGCAAAGTCGTCCGGCACAGCCCGCGTCTGCTCCAAGATGTCTTGCAACCGTTCCGCCGCGCGCTCCTGCGGCATTGGCTTGTCGTTTCCGGCCTGGATTAGGGCAATCTGGTCGTCGATTGCGCGTCGTTCTTCTTCCAGGCGTTCCAAGCGGCGCTGCGACTGTGGGTCTGTTTCGATTGCTAGTTGCCTGATCCGTTCACTGAGGCTTGCGAGCCTGGACTCTGTCGCCGCTGCTACGGGTGCTTCCAGGTCTTGCACAAACCGGATGGCCCGCAGGGCGTGGCTGCTGAGTTCCAGTGTCTCTTCGCGGCTGTCATCGATTGCGCGCCGCACCAGGAATCCCGAGTTGCGCCACTGCGTCACGTAGTACTGCGCGTTGCCACTTAGTTCAAAGCCGACGCCGCGCAGCTCTTCAAGGTCTTCTTCCACCCGTTCATACAGTTCGTCCGCTGGCAGGCGGCGCGTGTCCTTCCCCAGATGATCAGTGAGGATGGCCAGCGCGACAGGCGCATTGTCGCCGCGCAACAGTCGCAGGGCCGAGTCTTCTTCAACCAGCCTGCGCAAGCGTTGTGCATCAACTGAAACCGTCATAGCCAACCAAGTATGACAGTGAGCTCCGACAAGTCCCCAAGTTTCCCAATGCTTTCCAGAGCTCTCCCACAAGGCACAGACCTACACCGCGGGCACCGGAGCCTAGTTAGCGTTTATCCAAGGTGACGAACGTTGCAATGGTGCAACCGTTTCGTGCTCTCGATGAGGTTGGCGCGGCAGGGGGCGGCGGACTGGTTCCGCCACGGTGCCAGCAAAACAACTGAACGGGAACGGCGGCCTGATGCGTATCTCAAGTGGAAGGCGGCAAGTGCGCGGGTTGTGGTGGCCGCGTTCTGTCTTGGAACCACCGGTTTGGGTTTGGGGTCTGTTGTTGCCAGCGCCGCCCAGGCCCCTTCGCCTGACGAAACCGAAGTAGCTAGTGATTCCCTGAACGAATCCGGCGCCCCCAGTGGGGAGGACCAGGATGTTAGCGAGGGCGGTAGCGCTGCCGACCCACCTGCTGACGATGGGCAGAGCACCGACTCAGGAGATAGCAGCGTGTCCGGGGAAGCGGGCACAGCCGACCCAACTCCTCAAACAAAGAACGCGGACATCCCTGGTTTCGGGCTCACGCGTCTAGGAATCCCGAAACTCCTGGCAGAGCAGGAACTCTCGGGCATCTGGGGTGACGTGCCTTGATCATTCAACGGGGTCGAAGGCGTCTTGACTTTCACCGGTAGCGAGGATCCGGCCGACCCGCGCACCCTGGGGGATTTCGAATACTCACCGTGGGCGTACGTTGAGCTTGACTTCGACAGTCTGAACAGCGCCGACCCCTCCGGTGTAGATAGCCAGGACCCCGATCACGGTCTGAACTCCAGCGACGTCGGGGAGATCAACCCCACCACCATCGAGTCAATCGTCTTCCGGAGCCCGACGGGGATCTCTCTTCCAGCGGACAGTGCATTCCTTTTCGCCGGCCCCACATCTCTTACGAGCATGGTGGACCTCGGGAGCGTCAACACTGAAGGTGTCACGGACACGTACAGCATGTTCGCGTCCGTGTCGGCTCTGGAACAGCTGGATTTGTCCGGTTGGGACACGACCCACCTGGAAGGGGAGACAGGGTCCGCGGGCGAAGACGCGATGGAGGACATGTTCGACGGAACCTTCTTCCCCTCCTCTTTAACGCTGGGAACTAACTCTTGGCTTAGCGAGTCCGTCAACCTACTTGACGTTACGGGCCAAGACTCCCTCACGGGCAAGTGGGTCCGCATCGGTCCAGATGCTCCTGCCGACCAGGAATGGTGGCGCGGCACCTCCGAAGAGCTAGAGAAGCGTGCCCGGACCGCTGAACGCCTGGGCAGTACGCCTGGCAGCAGAAGGCCTCGGTCGTGTTCGACTTGTACGGAGGGACTTGGCCCGAGGGTGAGGTGCCAGCGGAAGCTGTTGCATGCTTAGCAGTGCTGCTGTTGGTGATTTGGTGCCCTTGGATTTGATACCAAACCCGTTATTCAAAGGGGGAGTGTTCCCGGGGTGTACATAGAGCCCGAGGAGTCGGCCCCGGCAGCCACCGACTCCGCCTCATTCGTACTGACATCCCCATCGCCGGTGACGCTGACGGCTGTTTGGGAGGCAGCACCTGTTGTGCGCCCAGAGTCCGCGGCGCCAGGCGGCGCAGAGCCTGCTTACGGGAGTGCTAGCGGCGCCCTGCTAAAGACTGGTGGAGACGTTCTGCCCCTGGTGGCCGGGGTGCTCCTGCTACTGGCGGGTGTGGGCATGCGGAAGATCAGCAGGGCCCGGTCGCGGGCCTGACCTTTCCAGAGCTCGGAGCCTTGTTTGTTTTTGTGTTTGGGGTGTGGCGCGCCCGGGTTGTGGTGCGTGGGTGGGTTTGGGGTGGGTTGTGTTTGTGCTGGTGGGGGTGGGTTTGGGGGTGTGTGGTGTGGGTCA
>CAYFRO010000061.1:0-9476 GCA_964345565.1 uncultured Actinomyces sp. | reverse complement strand
GCGCTGCCGGAGCAGAGGTCTTGGTGGAAGACCCCATGTACACCGATGAAGAACTCAGGGCGTTTGGGTGGGAGCCCTACCACCTGGGGCAGCCAGTGGACGCAGCCATCGTGCAAGCAGACCACAAAGAATACGTAGAACTAGCGCCCGCGGACCTACCCGGCATCAAAGTCCTATTCGACGGACGCCGCACCACAAACCCGGGCAACTGGACAGGCACACCCCGAATCGTCATCGGCGAATAGCAAACAGGTCACGGCGGGTTCTGTGCCTCTGAGAGTTGTGCTGAGGCGCAGACCGGTGAACTAGGGAGGGAGGTGCGGGTGGAGATCTGGCTACCTCTGGCGCCCTCAGCCTTTGTGATCCTGGGGCTGTTGGTGGTTCCCGGTTTTGTCCTGGCAAGACTGTTTTTCCGGATTTCCTGGCCCGCCGCTGTCCTGACCTCGGCGCCCTTAGGGGCGGCGTTTATCGCTTTCCTGACCCTTGTCTTCCCTTACCTGGGCATCTTCTGGTCGCTTTACCCTGTCCTGATCGCTATCGGGATCTTGGTGGCCATTGGCGTGCTGCTGGAGGTCGCGCGTCGCTGGCGCACCCGGGGAAGCAACCAAGAGCTACAGGGACCCCGTTCGCCGAATTTGCTGGCGGACGTGTCGCCTGCGCAGCTGTGGGTGGGGCTGCTCGGTGTCGCTATCTTCGCTGTAGCCCAGGGGCTCACCAGCCTGGTCGCGATGGGAAGCCCCCAGACTTTTCCCGCGCTGGGAGACGCGGTCTTCCACTTTGAGGGCATCCAGATCATCGCGGAAAGCGGTTACGCCAGCCCCTTGGGGCCATTCGAGTTCATCTACGGGGTCAGCGACGGGGGCCCCAACTATCCCACCCTGTTCCACGCGCTTGCAGCAACGGTCGTTCCCTACGTTGCAACAGTCCCTGCCGGAAACGCGGCTGCCCTAGTCATCGGGCTGGTCGTCTGGCCGCTGGGTCTGACTGCTTTCGCGTCCGTGCTACGACCCGGCTCGGCGGTCACTTCCCTAGTCGCCCCCTTGGTGGCGATCCCGATCGCGTTGGTGCCACAGGTTTACCAGCTTTCTTTCGCCGTCTATCCCCTGGTTCTTTCCGCCGCTTTACTGGGAGGGGCCCTTGCGCTGGCGATTGGACTGCTTCGTGCGCCGTCTCTGTCCCTGGCCTTAGCTGCACTCTTAGCAACGCTTGGGGTCGCGGCAGGGCAGCCGGCCACTGCGCTCATCGTTCTTCTGGTCGCTGTGGTCTGGGTGGTCCTGTGGTGGGTTCGACGTGTCCGCGAGGGGATCCAGAGTGGTGAGCGCGGCAAGGCGTTGGGGATCGCGGGGGCCGGGATTTTGGTAGTTGCCCTCGTGCTGGTTGCTGCACCCAGGATTCCCTTGATTGCAGGGCTGAACCAGCGCCAAACGGAGAGCGTGTCCTACTGGCAGGCGATCCTGGCTCTAGGGAGCGGCTCACGCTATGCGCTCACTATTTCAGTCTTCGTTTTTGCTTCGCTGGTGGCGGCTTTGGTCGGGGCGTGGCTCAGTCGGCGTTTGCGGCCCGCGTTCACTATGACGTGGACGGCGGTGGCGCTACTGGCCCTGTACATCATCGCGTCTGGGCCAGAGAGCTATCTGCGGGCCTTCACCTCGCCCTGGTGGAAAGACGCCACGCGGTTCGCTATCTACCTGATCATCTTCGTCGCGGGATTCGCCGGGTACGCTGTGGCAACCCTGACTAAATGGGTGGGAAGTAGGTGGCCTTCCCGGTTCACGTCACCGGTGGCTTGGGTGGCCTACCTGAGCGTTGGAACCGGCGTCCTGATTGTCGTTTTTCCTCAGGCTTTCCTTGGAGCTGACCAAAAACTCGACTTCGTTGCGGATTCTTACGCCAGGGCCGAGGGCGTGACGGTCGCCATCAACGAAGATGAGCTCGCGTTACTTGAGAGCATCGACGATTACTTGGAGCCCGGGACGGTGGTGGTCGGGGACCCGGACTCTGGCGTTGCTTGGGTCGGCGTGCTGACTGAGTCCCAACAACTCCAGGGCTTGCGATACCCACTGACCGCCGACCAGGCGTACTTAGGACTGAACTTTGCGGACATTCACGACGACCCCAAGGTTTGCGAACTCTTAGATCAATACAACGTCAACGCGTTTATCCAAAGCGACTCGCCAACAACCGAGTTTGTGGGCCGCTATCCCGGATACAACTCAGTTGACACGTCGGAAGGCTTTGAGCTGCTCCACAGCGTCGGGGGAGCCAGCTTGTATAGGATTACGGCGTGCGACTAGGGCGGAGCAAGTAAAGCGTGGCGGCAGAACAAGAGTTCACTGACGTGCGGGCCAGCAAGCCTGTCTGGCAGTACTGGAACCTGATCCAAGCGTTCGGGCAAAGGGACCTGAAGACACGGTTCAAGGGCTCTGCGCTCGGTTGGCTTTGGTCCCTCATTGTCCCGATTGCCACGATTTCTATCTACTCCCTGGTCTTCTACTTTGTCCTGCGGATCCAACCCCCCGACATGGGCAATGGAGACAAGGGAATCTTCGCAATCTGGCTCTTCAACGGGCTGATTTTCTGGACCTTCTTCACGAACACGGTAAACAACGGGATCCGCGAAATGATCTCAACGGGTCCTATCCTGCAGAAGGTTTACTTCCCCGCGTATGCGCCCGTTCTCGGTGCGGCGCTGGCAGTGGGAGTCCAGTCCCTGATAGAACTCGGGATCCTCGCGGTCATCTTGCTGTTCCTAGGCAACGTTTCTTGGACCTGGCTGCTGGTCCCCTTCTACCTGGTGTTCGTTGTGATTTTCGTGGGTGCCATCGCAAGCGTTGTTGCCATCACGAACATCTACTACCGCGACTTAGCGCACCTGGTCCAAGTTGCCTTGCAGCTACTTTTCTACGCGACTCCGATCATCTATCCGGCGTCCATGATCACCGCAACCTGGAACGGCATCTCACTGCGTTCCATCTTGGAGCTGAACCCGCTCTGGAGCTTTGTCGACCTTTTCCGCTCACTCATGTACGGGCTGAACCCGGGGACCTGGCAACAGTGGACCGTAATGATCGTTTGGACCGTGATCGTCTACTTCTGGGCAGCACGGGTCGTCCGTAAGCGCGGTTGGGACTTGGGGGAGCACGCGTGAGTGAAAATGCCGTTGAAGCCCGTCACCTGACCAAGGAGTTCACCTTGCGTCAGGAATCGCGCGACACGTTCAAGGAACTGTTCGTGAAGGGCTCCGGGGGTAAGAAAACCCGGTTTGACGCAGTGAAAGACGTGTCTTTCGACATTAAGAAAGGCAGCTCCTTCGGCCTAGTAGGGCACAACGGTTCCGGAAAATCGACTCTGCTAAAAATGATGGCGGGCGTGTACCGACCAACCAGTGGGGAAGTGCGGGTCCGCGGTAGCATCGCAGCCCTGCTTGAACTGGGAGCTGGTTTTCACCCAGACCTGACGGGACGGGAAAACATCGCCCTGAATGGTGCGATCTTGGGGCTTTCAAAGAAGCAGATCGCCGCCTCCGTTGACAAGATCATTGATTTCGCGGAGCTGGGCGCCTTCATCGACGTCCCCGTCAAGCAGTACTCGTCTGGAATGTATGTTCGCTTGGGTTTTGCGATTGCCGTCATGCTTGACCCCGACATCCTGATAGTGGATGAAGTGATCGCGGTGGGGGACGAGGCCTTCCAGCGCAAGTGCTTCGATCACATTTACAAGCTGCGCTCGAAGGGAACCACCATCGCCCTGGTAACCCATTCGATGGCGATCGCCCGCGAGATGTGCGAAGAAGCGATCTGGATGGACCACGGGGTGGCAAAACTCCACGGTCCCATTGACTACGTGGTGGAAAACTACCTGGCAGAGGTCAACCGTCAGGAAGAGGATCTGTACGTTGCAGAGCTTGAGCAGGCCCAGGACATCCCCAGGCGCGGTTCCGGCGAAGCGATCGTTGAACAGGCCACATTTGCGGACTCCCAGGGTGAGCCCACAACGATCCTGCGAAGCGGTGAAGACTACACCCTTCGCCTAGACATCACCTCCACTGTCGACATCGGTGAAGTGGACGTGGTGGTGGAGGTTTACCTGGAAAGTGGTGCCCTGCTCGCTTCTATGAGTTCCGCTTTTGAGGGCAAGAGGTACGACATTCCGCGCGGCGACACCCGCATCGAACTCTTCTTACCAGGGTTGCCTCTGCAGCCAGGAAGCTACTGGATTTCAACCTCGTTACGTAGTGTCGGACACGTCTGGGACCACATAGACCGAGGCCTAAGAGTCCTGGTGCGTTCCGAGGAATCCTCACCAATGGGCGGACCCCTTCGCCTGCTTGGCAGGTGGGACCAGGAGCAGGCGCTATGAGTGAGGAGACAGAGCGGGTGGACTTTGAAGCGTTAAGGGAAGACCTGCGCCGTTCTCAAGAAGAAGTTATCGCTCTATGCCTCGCGCTCGAAAAAGAAAGGGCCAGGGCAGCGGAAGCGCATAGGCAAATGCGCTCCATGCGCGAAAGCCCCGGGTGGAGACTGGCGTCCGCCATCAACCAGGTGCTCAGGGCTCCAGGCCGGCTCTTCAAAGCCGTGAAACGCACCCTACGCGACGCGTTGAAGTCAACGGAATAGATGGGGGCGGCGGCCAGTGGCACTGCGTTCTAAGGTTGGCCAGCTTCTTGCGGCCGCCACTGATCCCCACCGTCGTGGGGAGGTTATTGTCGGTTCGCCAGCCGCGTCCTTGCAACTAGAGAGTGGTTCCCCAGAAACCCTGGTCGGCCCAGAACCAGTCGCACTGGTTTCTTCTTGGTCGCCTATGCCGGAAATGTCGCTTTCGCTTTCCACCTATCTCGCAGAGCTAGTTCGGATGGGCTATCGGCCCGTTGTCATTTCGACAGCTGAGTTCAGTGAGCCCCTGCGCTGGCCTCACGGCATCCCCAAAGAAGCAGTCGTTTACAGAAGAGCCAACAGGGGGTACGACTTTGGGTCGTGGGCTGCCGGGTTGGAACTGCCGGGCGTCGCCTCGAAGGACCGAGTGCTGCTAACCAATGACTCCATGGTCGGGCCCTTTGCGCCGCTAGACGCAGTGCAGCAGGCCGCGGAAGCGAGCACGGCCGACATTTTCGCGTTGGTCGAGTCAAACCAGATGAACAAGCATCCCCAGTCGTTCTTCCTGGAGTTTCGCGGCGGCGTCCTTGCCCAGCGGCCGTGGAGGCGCTTCTTCAGGAGGGTTCGCCATCAGGAACAAAAGATGTCGGTCGTTGAAGCATATGAAGTGAACCTGGGGCAGGTCGCGGAGCAAAACGGCTACTCCTGGGAAGCGATGGTTCCGGCTCACCTGCAAGGATCCTTACTTGACAACCCGACCCTGATGTCGTGGCGGGTCATACTGGACTCCGGCATTCCGTTCTTGAAGAGGGGGCTCCTCACCAGCCCGCTTCATTGGCACACTGCTGAAGAGATGACGCGCGCGGTGCACGGTCTCTATGGTGTGGACGTGGCGGAGTGGCTCCCACAGGGGCAAGAGGTTTCGGGCAGGGGGGACGATGCAGTCATTTGAGCAGGCTAAGGTCCGGCTGGGGGCTGTTGGAAGAAAACTCTGGAACGCACGCAAACGGCGGGTCTGGCCAAAGACCCAGCCCGACCTGGAGATGAGTGGCATCTCTGACACCGCCTGGCGGGCCCGCCTGGAGGCGCCTGCGGTCCGCGACTACCCGAACGCTTGGAGGGGCACTTCCTCTCCACTGGCCGCGCTCACCGCCGAGTCTTCCTTGGCCCATGAGCTTGCGGTCGTGGTCTTCCTTCACGATCCTGCGGAGCTCAGTGACTATCTTGAAGTGATCTCCAGGATCGGAGACGACCACGACCTTTTCGTCCTGGGATCGCCGCCGGTAGCAGCCGTCCTTGCTGATCGTCCCAGGACAGTGTTCCTGCCGCTACAAGAAAGAGGCCAAGCAGACGCGGACAGCGTCGGCCTGGGTTTGTTCTACCTGGCTAACAGTGGCGCTCTTGACCCCTACCGTCAGGTCCTGTGCCTATCGGACCTAGCGGCCGCGGCACGGTTGATTCCGGACGCCGAGGCCGCGAGCGCGGCACGGGCAGCGCTCAGCGGGCCAAGAACCGGTTTGGTCGCCGCGCCGCAAGCAGTCTCCCGGCTGGGAAGCTACGACGCACTGCGGGAAGGTGTCGAGTTCCTGGCCCGGCGAATCGGGATCGAAACCGTCTTTGCCAAAGCGTCCTTTGTGGAGGCGGGAGCGTTTTGGGTGCGTGCCTTTCTGCTGCAGGTCCTTGCTGTCGCGGACTTTGCCAAGGTGGATCTTTACCCCTCGTACGAATGGGACTTGCCCAAGCTAACTCCAACCGTCATGCGCCTACTTGGTGTGCTCGCGTCCGAAGCTGGGACGGAAGTGCTGGCCAGCACGGCGACCGGCGTCGTTTCCGGACGGGACACGGCCCCTCGGGACTCCATCCTTAGCGCCCAAGCACTCGCGCTTTTTGAGCCAGCGTTCACTCGCGTCCCTCTAGATGACCGCTTCTGGGGGCGCGGCTACCGGCCCCTTCCAAGCCCGTTCTCTGACCTTGGGAGCGAACGGCCGGGCACACTTGAGCCTTCCTCAGGTCAGGACTCGTTGCCTGGCGCCCTTCAAGAGGCCTCGGCGTGGGCGAGGTATTCGGGCTTGACTGGGTTCCTGGTCCGGTCGTACTGGTTCGCGGGACAGAGTGTCCTGGGTGACACTTTGGACGCGCTCCTGGCCTCACCAGAAATCGGCATCCGTTTTGCCTTGCTTTGGGAGAACAGCGACTGGACTACTCCGTTTGTTGGCGGGGTTGAACAGGTTCCCGCTGCAGCGGACTTCGACGCCTTCCCCGCCAGTGAGTACATCGAATCGGTCCTGCCCGCGCTTGCGGACCCCCGCTACGTGCGCCTGGATGGGCGGCTGTTACTAGTGGTATCCGACCCGGAGCAGATCCCCGACTTTGCGCAGGTGACTCGCCACTGGCAAGCACGCGTCGAAGAAGAAGGTTTAGGGAGACTCTTGGTCTTGGGCGTCGCCCAGCTGGGCGTCCGCGGATTCAAGGATGCGAAAGGGGTGGGGGGCTACGCGTTAATACCGCCGAAGGGTGTGCCCTGGGCTTCCGCACCTCTGCCACCCTCCGTCTCCACTAAGCGTTTTTTCGGGCGCTTCCTGTCCTACGCGTCGCTAGCAAAGGCAAGTCTCACTGCCTACCGCGCCCTTGAGGGTCGAAAAGTGACCCCAGGAGGGATCCGCGCGGTGGTGGTCCCAGGAGTGATGACGGCTTTCGACTCCTGGCCATCGAAGAACGCCAGTGCTGAAGTGTTCCGCGGTGCGAACCCACTGGCATTTCGAGCCTGGATCCAACAGAGCGTTGAAGCCTTGAAACGAACAGAGATGAAGGACCGGGCGATATTTGTCCGTGCATGGAATGATTGGGCGAGTGGTTCGGTCATGGAACCGACGAAGCGTTGGGGCAATGCCTACCTTCAGGCAAGCCGGGATCTTCTAGGCCCAAGCAAAGGAGCAAACCACCAATGAAGGGCATCATTCTTGCCGGGGGCACTGGAACCCGCCTCCACCCGCTCACAATAGGCACGTCGAAACAGTTGATGCCTGTCTACGACAAACCGATGATCTACTACCCACTCACTACGCTGATGTTGGCTGGGATCAACGAGATTCTGGTAATCACGACCCCGCACGACGCTTCCGCCTTTCAGAGGTTGCTGGGGGACGGCTCTCAGTTCGGAGTGAAAATCCAGTATGCGCAGCAGGAAGTCCCGAATGGCCTTGCTCAGGCGTTTGTGATCGGAGAAGACTTCATTGGGGATGACAAGGTCGCTTTGGTGCTTGGCGACAACTTATTCTACGGCCCTGGGATGGGGACGCGGCTCTCACGCCTGACGGACATTGAGGGCGGCTCCGTCTTCGCTTACCACGTTGCAAACCCATCGGACTACGGCGTTGTCGAGTTTGATGACGAGTTCGTCGCGCTTTCAATAGAGGAAAAGCCC
The DNA here is from genome assembly GCA_964345565.1 of uncultured Actinomyces sp. Lineage (GTDB taxonomy): Bacteria > Actinomycetota > Actinomycetes > Actinomycetales > Actinomycetaceae > Scrofimicrobium. The sequence goes on along the minus strand of CAYFRO010000061.1, from coordinate 1,460 downwards.
GCTGACCCCAAATCGAACTACGCCGTGCCTGGTCTCTACTTCTACGACAACTCGGTGGTTGAGATCGCAAAGAACTTGAAACCTAGCGCTCGCGGAGAATACGAAATCACGGACGTCAATAGGGAGTACCTGAAACGCGGCCAGTTATCGGTTGAGGTGTTGCCACGTGGTACAGCCTGGCTCGATACAGGGTCTTTCGATGACCTGGCGGATGCCGCGGTCTTTGTCCGCACGGTTCAGGAACGTCAGGGGTTCAAGATCGCAGCGCCTGAAGAGGTTGGTTGGCGCAAAGGGTTCTTGACGGATGAGCAGCTTGCGGCTGTTGCAGAGCCCCTCTTGAAGTCGGGATACGGGGAGTACTTGCTGGGTCTTCTGGAGGATGACGACTAGGGGGAGATGCCGTCCCGAAGGCCCTGGCAGAGCTTCTTGAAACGGCTGGGCTGCCTTAAGCTCATCAGTGAATAGAACCCAAGGTACTTCGTCAAGTAGGGCAGGTAGCCCAGCTTCCACAGGGTCGGCATGAACGGGGCTCGCATAAGCCACAGGGTGTTCCGGACCATGTAGTAGTTCCGTGCCGGGGACTGCACATGTATCTCCCGGCCTGTCGGCAGAACGGTTTTCTCTTCGCCCAGGGAGTGGGTTAGCTTTGCGGAACCGTCGACCACGATCCGGAACCCCTTGGCCAGGGCCCGCAGGCACCATGCCAGGTCCACATGATCAATGAAGAGGGACTCGTTCATTGGTCCCACGTCCAGCAGAGCCTCTCGGGGGATCAGACACCCAGAGGCAAGGACAAACGGCACTTCCAGTAGCTCGCCTTCTTCAGGAATGCTCCTACGTTTGGGGCCCCAAGTGGTGAAGGAGTAGACCAGTGCTGACTCCTGGCTACCACGTTCGTCAACCGGCACGGGGCCCACGGCCGCAATAGGGACTTGAGACTCTGATGGGAAGCCCTGCAGGATGCCCCCTGCTACAGGGAAGAAGGGGTCGGGCTCGTTCCCACGCGTCAGGGTCTGGGCCAGTTGAGCGACCATGTCCGGCGCTGGGATCGAATCTTGGTCGCTAAGGAGCACTGCGTCGAAACCCTGATCGAGGGCAAGGGCGATCCCAAGGTTTTGGGCGCGGGCTATGCCCCGGTTGTCCTCAAGCAGAATCAGTTGGGCATCGAAGTCAGCGGCCACGTCATGCAGGAACTCGGGTGTTCCCGACCCGTTGTCTACAATCACAAGGCCCTCAACCTGGGGCCGAAGGGCTTCAAGCAGAGTAAGCAGTTCGCTACGGTCGGGCTTGTAAGTGACAACGACCGCGCACACACTGACTTCCACGTTGATCCTCCCAGGGACTGACCCGGCTAGACTGGCGTGAGCCTGCCAGTTCGGGCCTGCTGCCGTTACAAGGAGCCTACATGCGCATTGTTGTCACCGGGGGAGCCGGGTTTATTGGAGCCAACTTCGTTCGCT
>CAYFRO010000060.1:0-9628 GCA_964345565.1 uncultured Actinomyces sp. | reverse complement strand
CTGCCAAGAGGCTGGGCCTGGCTGCGGTCCCCAGGTGGGATCACTCCACTTACGTCAGGCCCATGGCAGTGGGCCCTTACGGTCACCCAAACTCTAACAGGCGAGCGAAACAGCAGGAACGACCTGAGAGTAGAGCCCGGGTGGACTCACTCACACCTAGGCTCCAGCTACGGGCCTGGGAACCAGTTCCACCCGCTGCGCGGCCTCTTTCAGCATGGGGTTTCGGCCAACGGCCCCCAGAGCAGCAGCAAGGCAGGCCTTTCCGTCAGAGGGGTCCCCAACCGGCAGCCTTTGCGAATCCACGTAAACGTCGACCGCCACGCCGCCGTCCCAGCCCCCTTCAGCGCCGGACGCCGGGCGCAGTCTGAGTCCGACAACAGCCGGGCACGCGTCCACCGCCTGGGCGCGTAGCTGGCTGGTGAGTTCCGCGTTTTCCCAAGCGGGTAGCCAAGGGTCCCCCACGGAAAGGGCAAGCACTGCGGGACGAGGGATCAACACGCTCCGTGGCGAAGCCGGGTTCAAAGTGATGGTGCCGGAGTCGGTCGCAGCGGCCGCACCCACTGCAACCCGGAAACTTTTCATGGTCATGGGGCGCCCAGCTGGATCCCAGTCAGCCAGCTCACCCGCCGAAGTGAACGCCACAACCGAGTCCCCATAGGGACTGCTCTCAACCTTCAAAGGGGACTTGTTCGGATCTAGTGGGCGGTGATCGGGATCGTCAGGATCCGCCTCGACCGTTATGGGGACAATGAGCCGCTCGGTGGCGAGCGCCTTCACCAGTTCAGACACGCGGTGGGCAGCCTGCTCCGGTGTGTCCGAGGGGAGGTCCCACGCCACCTGCGTCATCGGCAACGGTTCGCCCAGGTCACGACGGTCGGGGCGCATCAGAAGGCGCATCGCTAGGCGGTCCTTCATCGCCTGCGTGAACTCTTCGGCCGGGCGGAGCCTGGGGTTTTGGTCGCCCACGCCTATCCTTCCGCGACTGCCAGAGCCTGCTGGAGTGTGAACTTACCCGCGTAAAGTGCCTTGCCAACGATCGCACCTTCAACACCGACCGGCACAAGCTTTCGTAGGTTGACGAGGTCCTCCAAAGAGGACACCCCTCCGGAAGCAATGACAGGGGCGCTGGTCGCACCGCAGACCTGTTCCAGTAGCTCTAGGTTGGGCCCGTTCAGCATGCCGTCCCGCCCGACATCGGTTACGACGTAGCGGCTGCAGCCGGCAGCGTTGAGTCGCGACAACAGCTCCCAGAGGTTACCGCCATCTTCCGTCCACCCTCGTGCAGAAAGCGTGTGTCCGCGGACGTCAAGGCCGACAGCCACCCGGTCCCCAAAACGTTCGATTGCGGATTCAGTCCACTCGGGGTCTTCCAGGGCGGCCGTGCCCAGGTTCACGCGAGTGGCTCCCAGGTCAAGGGCGCGAAGCAGGGAGTCCTCCCCACGGATCCCGCCTGAGAGCTCGATGAACAAGTCTGTCGCGTCGATCACCTGCTTCAGCACTTCGGTGTTGTAGCCGCGGCCGAAAGCTGCATCCAAGTCAACGAGGTGGATCCAACTGGCTCCAGCGGCCTCAAACTCGCGGGCAATGTCAGGGGGGTTCCCATAAATGGTCTCAGTGCCGGCACGGCCCTGTTCAAGCCGAACCGCGCGGCCGTCAACTACGTCAATGGCGGGAAGTAGCGTGAGAACATCTGACAAGGTGAACTCCTTAGAGATTTTTGGACAAGAAGGATGGCGCGGATCAGTAGCGGAAGCCTGGACCGCGCAGGAAACCGCTCCACTTTTTGCCGCTGGTGAAGGACTCTGCCTGTTCTGGCGTCACCACACCCAGTAGCAGGTCTTCACAGACCGTCCCGACCTTTGCTAAGACCAGGCCGGAGGACAACTTTTCTTCGGGTTTGCCGTTCACGAAACGCCTGGCAGTGATGGTCCCGCTGACGCCCTCTGCGCCCGCGCTGGTCCACGAGGTTAGTGCGACAGACCCTCCCGCGGCCATCTTCGAAATCAGAGAGGCCAGGGAGGCGACTTTTTCCGGGATCGGTCGATCCTCGCCAAGAAGCGCCATGAGTTCGTCTTCTTCGCTGGGCTGATCTTGCTTGACCTCTATGAACGCGGCGCTCCCCTTGTTTGTCTTGATGACAGGAACGGGGTTGCCGACAAGCTGTAGCCCGGCTGCAAGAGCTGCGGGGGCGTCGATTGGAGACAAGATCAGCGCGCGGCACGTGCCTTTAGTGGGTTCAGGAGCTTGCTCTAGGGGGTCCCCGCTCTGGTCAAGTTCGCTCACAGCGCACCCTTGGTTGAGGGGACTCCAACTACGCGAGGGTCGATCTGCACGGCCTCACGGAGCGCCAGTGCAAACGCCTTGAACTGAGCTTCCACAATGTGGTGGGGGTCGCGCCCGTAGAGCAGGCTAACGTGCAGACAGATCCGTGCGTTCGCTGCAAAAGACTCAAACACGTGAGCGGTAAGGGCCCCGGTGTAGTGGCCGCCGATCAGGTGGTATACCTGGCCTTCTGGTTCACCGCGCACCACACAGTAGGGCCTTCCTGAGACGTCAACCACGCACCTTGCCAAGGATTCATCTAGCGGCGCAAAACCTGTCCCATAGCGTCTGAGCCCAGCTTTGTCCCCAAGTGCTTCCTTGAAAGCCAGACCCAGCGTGATCGCAGTGTCCTCGGCAGTGTGGTGGGCATCGATGTGCGTGTCCCCGACCGCTTCCACTTCAATGTCGATCAGCGAGTGCCTGGCCAGCGCGGTCAGCATGTGGTCGAAGAAGGGAACTCCCGTGTTGATGTTGGAAGCGCCTGTCCCGTCTAGGTTCAAGGTGACGGTCACGTCCGATTCAGAGGTCTTTCGACTTACTGTCGCTTCCCGGTTGGCAACACTCACAGGGCCTCCTTCAGGGCGTCCAGGAACGCCTGGTTCTCTTCTTCCGTCCCAACTGTAACCCGCAGCGTTCCTTCCGGCCCGACCTCGCGGACCAGAACCCCCTGGTCCAGAAGGAACTGCCAGACCCTGCTACGGTCATCCAAGTTTCCGAACAGAAGGAAGTTGGATTGCGACGGCCAGACTTCGAGCCCCAGCCCGCGCAGGTCCTTCGCAAGCTTCTCTCGCCTTTCACGAATCTGCCCGACTTGCTGCAACTGCTGGTCGGCGTGGTCCAGCGCCGCAATCGCAGCCGCCTGAGTGATCAGCGACAGGTGGTAGGGCAACCGGACTTTTAGAACCTGTTCAATCACGGCCGGGGCAGCGACCATGTAGCCCAGACGCAGCCCTGCCGCCGCGAACGCTTTCGACATTGTTCGGGTAACAACCAGGTTCGGGTGCGAGGCTTGAATAGAGAGGGCCGAGGGCACCCCGGGGTCGCGGAACTCAGCGTAGGCCTCATCCACAACCACAAGGGTCGCAACCTGCCCGGAAGAGGGCTCAGGGGAACGCCCATCCTGCGGCAGTGGTGCCGTGCGGGCTGGCCCGGTGCTACGAGCAGCCTCAAGGACGGCCTCCAGATCCCCGATGGGTACGGCCCCACCCGTAGGGTTGTTGGGGCTGGGGATGAAAACGACGGCGGGGCGCCACTTGTTCATTGCACTGATTAGGGTGTCAGCATTGAACACACCGTCTTCCGTCCACACCTGCTTGTAGCCGGTGAACGTGTCGCGGGCATACTCCTGGTACATGGAGTACGTGGGTCCCTCGGTGAGAACCGTCCTTCCGGGCCCACCGAAAGCCTGTAGTAACTCGAGCATGATCTCGTTTGACCCGTTTGCGGCCCAAACCTGGTCCGGCCCCACTTCCACCCCGGACTCTTCAGAGACGTACTCTGCAAGCCCGGTCCGTAGCTTGGTCGCTTCGCGGTCCGCGTAGCGGTTCAGTCTGCGAGCGGCCTCCCTAACGGCTTCACCGATGGAATGAACCACTTCTTCCGCCGGCGAATGAGGGTTCTCATTAACGTTCAACCGCACGGGCACATCTAGCTGTGGGGCGCCGTAGGGCTCTACTCCGCGCAAGTCTTCCCGAAGGGGCAACTCCACGACATCCGCGACTGGGATGTGCTCCCCGCCCCTTACCTGTGCTGCGTAAGCGTGGGAAGGCAGGCCTTCTGCTTCTGCCAGGGTCGTAAGTGCGCCAGTCAGCTGACCTAGAGCAGCCCGGTTGTAGTCGATCACCTGAACGCTGCGGAGGTAAGCGGTGGAGTTCAGGCCGGAGGAATAGCGTGAGGTCCCCCCGGTCGGCAGGACATGGTTAGAGCCTGCGACGTAGTCCCCAAGCGGGACGGGTGAGTAGTCGCCGACAAAGATGGCTCCGGCATTCTTGATGTCAAGGGACAGTTCCAGTGCGTCCCGCGTCACAACCTCAAGGTGTTCGGGCCCGTAGGCTTCGACGACATCGAGGCCCGTCCCGATGTCGTCAACCAGGACAATCGCGGACTGGGGGCCGGACAGTGCCTGCCTGATCCGTTCCCTGTTAGGAGCGCTGTCAACTTGGCTCTGCACCTGCTGGTCCACTTCCTGAGCGAAGGCCTGGGAATCCGTCACCAGGATCGCGGCAGCCGCCGGATCGTGTTCGGCTTGGGAAATGAGGTCCGCAGCAACATAAGTGGGGTTAGCCGAGGCGTCAGCTAAGACCATGATTTCCGTAGTCCCCGCTTCAGAGTCGATCCCACACACTCCCTGCACACCGCGCTTAGCAGCTGCGACGTAGATGTTTCCCGGGCCCGTGACCTTATCGACCGGCTTACACGTGTACCCGGGCTCCCGGAAACCGAAGGCCATCGCCGCAATAGCTTGGGCACCGCCCACAGCGATCACCTCATCGACACCCAGCATTTCGCAGGCGGCGAGGATCGTTGGGTGCGGAAGGCCCCCGAACTCTTTCTGCGGGGGCGAGGCAACCACCAGGGATGGCACGCCAGCCACCTGTGCAGCCACCACGTTCATCACAACGGACGAGGGGTAAACCGCCAGCCCGCCCGGGACGTACAGTCCGACGCGCCCCAGTGGAACCCAACGTTGGTAGACAAAGCCACCGGGGACGATTTCCGTGACGCTTTGCTCTGGAAGTTGGGCTGTGTGAGCCAGGCGCGCGTTTTCGATCGAGACTTGGAGTGCCGCCGTGAGTTCCGGAGCTTGCGCATCCAGTGCTTCCTTCAACGCTTCGCCAGGGACCCTAAACTGCTTGGGCGAAACACCATCGAAGCGTTCAGAGAGGTCCCGAAGGGCCGACTCCCCCTTCGTCCTCACCTGTTCCAGGATCGGCTCAACACTTTTCAGCGCAGCCGAAATGTCCAGTTCCGGCCGGGGAAGGGCAGCCATGATCTCGGCTGAGGACGCACCAGTCAGGTCAATTGTTTTCACCAGGCCATCCTAGGAGCGCAGGAAGTCTGTCCCACCTGGCGACCAGCAGTCGGCACGACCCTACGCAACAATTTGGGCTCCAAGCAGCGCTTTCAGGTCTGCGTACAAGGGAGCGTCGACCTCGACAGTCAAAGCTTCCCCCAGGTCAATGTGGGTCACCTCAGCCTTGTTCCGCACAGCAACGCGGATCCGGGTTGGCCCGGGGTGCGATTCAAGAATCTCCCGCAGCTGGCGGAGGTTGCTCGGCGTGCACTGGCTCCCCAGCAAAAACAGGTCCAGAGGACCTTCGAAACGGCCCACCATGTCGATGGGCTTCACGCTGTATCCCGTGATTGACAGCTGGTCATCCCGGATCCCAACACGGCCGTTGATCTGCACCGTCTGGTCGGTAAGAAGGAACTCCGCCGCGGACTCGTACTGGCGAGCGAAAAAGAAGACCTCGATCGAACCTGTGAAGTCTTCAACGGTGGCGATGGCCCAGGGACGCCCCTGCTTGTTCAGCTTCTGTTGGATCGACGTGATAAGCCCCGCGATGCGCGTGTTCTTATTGTCGAACTTCCTGGGGTCTTCCTTGAGCTCCCCAATCTGCACTTCCTGGTGTTTGGCAAGCGCGCGCTCAAGGCCGCGCAAGGGGTGATCCGAAACGTAGAGACCCAACATTTCCCGTTCAAAGGCCAACTTTTGCTTTCGATCCCATTCGTCAATGTCAGGGATTTCAATGCTGAATCCAGCTGATGGCTCGCCACCCCCCATCAGGTCAGCAAACAGGTCGTATTGACCTTCAGCCTGATTCTTCTTGAGGGCGGACGCCGCGTCAACGGCCTCGTCGCTACGCGCCAACAACGCCCTTCTTGGGTGCCCGAAACCGTCGAAGGCACCTGCCTTTATCAGTGACTGAATGGTGCGCTTGTTGCAGACAACTGCGGGGACCTTGTCAAGGAAGTCCGGGAATGAAGCGAACTCACCCTTTTCGCGCCGTGCAGCAATGATGGCCTCCACGACGTTGGTCCCAACGTTTCTAATCGAGCTCAGCCCGAACCGGACGCCGTCGCCTTCAGCGGTGAAGTTGCCGTGCGACTTGTTGACGTCGGGGCGGCTGACTGGCAACCCCATGCGTCGGCACTCAGCCAGGTAGAGGGCTCGCCGGTCCGAGTCAGATGCGGCAGAGGTGAGCAGGGCAGCCATGTACGCGGCCGGGTGGTGGACCTTCAGGTAGGCCGTCCAATAGGACACCAGCCCGTAAGCGGCCGAGTGCGAGCGGTTGAACGCGTAGTCGGAGAAGGGCACCAGGATGTCCCAGAGCGAGGTGATCGCATTTTGCGAGTAGCCGCGTTCCAGCATCCCCGCTTGGAAGGGCTCGAACTCCTTATCCAGGATCTCCTTCTTCTTTTTGCCCATCGCGCGGCGAAGAATGTCTGCCTGTCCAAGGGAGTAGCCCGCGACCTTCTGGGCGATCTGCATAACCTGTTCCTGGTAAACGATCAGGCCGTAGGTGGGTTCAAGAATCTCAGCAAGGGGTTCTTCCAGCTCGGGGTGGATCCCGACTATCTTCTGCCGCCCCGTTTTTCGCAAAGCGTAGTTGGTGTGGGAACCGGCGCCCATGGGCCCAGGCCTGTACAGCGCAGAAACGGCTGAAATGTGTTCGAACTGGTCGGGGCGCATCAGCTTCAAAAGTTCGCGCATCCCCGAGCCTTCCATTTGGAAGACCCCCAGGGTGTCTCCGGACGCGAGCAACTGGAACGTTTCTTTGTCGTCAAGTGAAACGTTATCGATGTCGGGAGGTGTCCCGCCCGCAAGTTGGACGTTCTCCAGCGCATCCGAGATGACGGTGAGGTTTCGAAGCCCCAAGAAGTCCATCTTCAGCAGTCCCAGCTCTTCGCATGACGGGTAGTCGAACTGGGTGATGATGGCACCGTCCTGCGGACGTTTCATCAGTGGAATGATGTCCGTCAGCTTCGCGCTGGACATGATGACCGCGCAGGCGTGAACACCCCACTGACGCGTGAGTCCCTCTAGGCGGGTCGCCAGATCGAAGATTTCGTGGACGTCAGGCCGCTCTTCGTAGAGCTTTCTAAACTCTGCGGCCTCCGGATAGCGCTTGTGTTCCTTGTCGAAGACGCCTGCCAGGGACATGGGCTTACCCATCACGTCCGGTGGGAGAGCCTTCGAGAGTTCGTCGGCGACCCTGGGCTCACGTCCCAAGACCCTGGTCGAGTCCCTGAGCGCCGCTTTTGCCATGATCTTGCCGTAGGTCACAACCTGTGCAACGCGGTCATCCCCGTACTTTGCGCGCACATACTCGATGACCTCGTCGCGGCGACGCTCATCAAAGTCAACATCAAAGTCAGGCATGGAGACGCGCTCAGGGTTCAGGAAACGCTCAAACAGCAGGTTGTGCTTGATGGGGTCCAGATCGGTGATCCCCATCGCGTAAGCCACCATGGACCCGGCGCCAGAGCCACGACCAGGACCGACGCGGATGCCGTGTTCCTTAGCCCAGTTAATGAAGTCCGCAACGACCAGGAAGTAGCCGGGGAAGCCCATCTTTAAGATGACTTCTTGTTCGTACTCCGCCCTATCGAGAACCGAGGTGGGGACGTTTTCACCGAACCGCTTGGTCAGCCCCCTGCGGACCTCCTTTATGAACCACGAAGTCTCATCCTCGCCCTCAGGGAGCGGGAACCTGGGCATGAAGTTAGCACCGTCCGCCACGGTTTTGAACGAAACCTCGCTACGATCAGCAATCTCTAGTGTTGCCGCCGCGGCCTCGGGGAAGTCGGGCCAGGCACGCACCATGTCTTCACCGGTGCGAAGGTAGTAACCGCTCCCCTCAAAAGCGAACCTGGGACCGCCGCGCTCTTGAGTTTCATCAAGCAGGGTGGTGCGTGACTGGAGTGCCAGCATGGCCTCTTGAGTGCGGGCGTCTTCTTCCCGGACGTAGTGGGAGTCGTTTGTGATCACCATAGGTGCGCCAAGCTCTCTGGCAAGCTTGGGAAGCAGGTCACGCGTCTTTTTCTCTATGGCGACGCCGTGGTCCATGAGTTCGACGTAGAAGTTGTCCTTGCCGAAAATGTCGCGCAGTTCGCTGGCCTCACGAACGGCCTCATCCCACTGGCCAAGGCGCAGGCGAACCTGAACCGCACTGGATGGGCAACCGGTGAAGACCATCAGTCCCTTGTGGTAGCGCTGCATCAGCTCCCGGTCGATTCGGGGCCACTTCCCGAACTGGCCTGTGAGTGACGCTTCGGAACCCATTCGAAACAGGTTGTGCACGCCCTCTGTTGAATAGGCCAGAAGCGTTAGGTGCGTGTAGGCGCCGCGGGCAGAAACATCGTCTTCACGCTGCCAGGGCTCTCCCCACTGCACGCGGGTGCGGTCCCGCCTGGAGGTTCCCGGGGTCACGTAGGCCTCTAAACCAATCACGGGTTTGATGCCCGCCGCGGTCGCTTCCCGGTAGAACTCATAGGCCCCGAACAGGTACCCGTGGTCTGTTATGCCGAGTGCGGGCTGTTCCAGTCTGGCGGCCTCTGCAACCATCGGTTTGATCTTGGCAGCACCGTCCAACATTGAGTACTCGGTGTGGTTGTGAAGGTGCGCGAAGTCGACTTTTCTGGAGGCCATGACCGCTACCCTACTCACTCACTCCGACAAGACCCGCGAACCCGTCGTCCGCTTCGCCATCTCCTGGTGAAGAATGCCTGCGTCCATGAAGCGAGGGCGCCCGGTCGGGAGATATCCCAAGTTCTTGTAGAAGGCCTCAGCCTGCACTTGTGCATCCAGTACCAGAACTAATGGCGCACCGGACCTGACCTGCCGCCTCGCCGCGTCCTCACACCGTTTCATCAAGTCGCGGCCAATGCCCCTGCCGCGCCAAGCTTCCAGAACAGCGACCCGCCCCACATGGAACTCTGGGAACTCGCTTTGGCAGGTAGGAGCAAGTAGCCGCGCAGCGCCAACGGGACCCTCTAGTGTCGTGGCCAGCAGGTGCGTCGTGGAGGACAGAAAATCACGCGCGTCTATCTCTAACACGACGGGGACCCTCTGCTCAATCACAAAGACGCCGTAGCGCACCGACATTGCCGCCAAGCGGCTCTGGCTGGTGCTCGCGACCCGGTAGGTGAGGCTCACGGACTGCGCAGCGATTCCAAGGCTTCCGCAAGATCCTGCGGATACGGGGCACTGACCGCCATCTTCTCTCCGGTGGCCGGGTGCCGGAACCTTACATCCGCAGCATGCAACCACTGCCGGGTCAGTCCCAGTCGCCCGCCCCGGGTT
>CAYFRO010000059.1:0-10604 GCA_964345565.1 uncultured Actinomyces sp. | reverse complement strand
AGGTTATCCCCCTCAACGATGAGGTTAGGCCCCTGCGGGCTCCACGGCTTCAACCCAGTCACGCATTCAAGCCTAGCTGGCCCGTCCTTTGCGGAAGGGTTAGCCGCCGCACCTCAGGGCCGTTTTGCCGCAACCGGGGTGGCGGGCTCGCCGACGAGGCGCATAGGGACGCGATCTTCCTGGTATCCCCGTCGTCATAGCCTCCCCAGCTGTCTCCTCGCTGTTCGTCCTGCCGCCCGCGCGACACTGCTCGCGGCCGAACCGTTTTGGTAGGTGACGGTCCAGGGGTCGTGGCCTGCCAGTGAGTTGACTCTCAGGGCTCTCACAGGCCTGACATAGGAAGGGCCGCTAGCCTTGGCTTGATTGCGCCAGCAGTTCCAGTTGTCGGCGCCAGAATGAAAACGTTGGGGGATCACCTGAATGAAACTGTCAACTCGATTGGTCGTTCCGCTGGGTCTGTGCGCTGCGCTCGCTCTTGCCGGATGTAGCTCGGACGCTTCGTCGAAGGAGCAGAGCGGCGAGTCTGAAGCAAGCGCAACCTCAGATGGGACCGGGGGGCTCTGCGACGCCACGGTCATAGAGGGTGCTCAGTCCGTGGACTTTAGCGAAGAGGACTTGGAAGGGACCCAGGCAGCCCTGGGCGAGATGACCTTGAGCTCGGACGTCTCTGCTGCACCCACGCTCACTTACGAGGCCCCGCTGGCGATCACCGCGGAGTCCGTGCGGGTCGTTGACGAAGGGGATGGCGACGCCATCACCGAGGGCCAGGTCATTACCTTCAACTACATGGTTTGTGACCCCGTGACCGGCGAAAAGGCCTTTTCCACCTGGGGCGAAACCTCGGACCAAGATGTCCCTGCCGCATTCGTACTTTCGGTTGCCAACTTTGGTGATGCCCTCGTGGACGCGCTCGATGGGCAGTCTGTTGGCACCAGGCTGCTTTGGGGCCAACCCGGCTACTCGGCCGAAGCAAGCTACACCGGAACTGCTTCGAACGGCTACGTCTACGTCCTGAACGTCACTGGGGCGACCGCTATTCCAGATTCCGCCTCAGGCAAGGAAGTGAAGCCAACTGACGAGAGCCTCCCCGAGATTGGGTTTGAGGGCGGGGTCCCGGCCGTAACGATCCCTGCAACGTTCGCCGATCCCACTGATCTTGTCGTCGAGCCCCTGATTGAGGGTGACGGTGAAGAGGTTAAAACCGGAGACACCATCGCCGTGAAGTACTCGGGATGGCTGACTGACGGAACCCTGTTCGACTCCTCTTGGGGAGACGACGGCACCGGGGAGCCCGCTGTTTTCCAGATCGGCGTCAGCCAGGTCATCGAAGGCTGGGATGAAGGTCTGGTGGGACAGAAAGTTGGAAGCCGTGTCCTGCTTGTCATCCCCTCGGACATGGCCTACGGGGAAAACGACAGCGGTACCATTCCTGGGAACTCGACCCTGATCTTCGTGGTTGACATCCTGGCTGCGTTCTAGCCCGCTCCCTCCCTATCTCGGTTCGGCCGCGGGTTAGGCCACGATTCAAGGCAACCTTCGCAGGTTTCCCGCACCTAACCCGCGGCCGAACCGGGCTGTGCGGGCAGAGGACGTGGCCCGGCCGGCACCACCGGAACCGTTTAGACTGACTCCCTCTTTCTAGGCCCCAAGGTTCTGACAGTAACGGGCGCAAGTGCCGGAGCCGCCCGTTACTGTGAGGTGAGGAAGAGCAGAGCAGAAAGCGAGCATCATGACCGACGAACTAAAGCCCCTCAGCGTCGAGAGGGTCAAGTCCAGCCTTGAGGAAGCAAAGCTCACCTACTACACGGCTCAAAACGGAGACTTGATGACACTTTGGGAAGGCGGCAAACCGATCTTCTTCAAAGTCTCGGACGACAACAGACTCCTGCTCGTTTTCGGCATGAGCGACCCCGTGAACTACAGTGACGAGGCCTACGACACCGCATTGCGATTCGTCAACTCGTGGAACCGGTCGCAGCTCTTTGGAAAAGCTTTTGTCGTGGACCTGAAGAAGGGCGACAATCGCCAACTGCTGGTGCGGGTGGATGACGCATACGGCTACGTAAACGGCTTGGTAACAGACGCACAGCTAAGGGACGACTCAGTCGGCTCAATCGGCCCCGTGCTGCAGGCACTTAAACACGCAACAGACCTGCTGGGAAGCTAGGTTCGGGCTAGACGATGTTACGCTTCGCTGCCCACCGGGCAAGCTCCGCGCGGTTCGAAAGCTGCAGTTTCCGCAAGACATTGGACACGTGAGTCTCTATTGTCTTCACTGACAAATACAGTTCTCCCGCAACCTCCTTGTAGGTGTAGCCGCGAGCGATCAGCCGCATCACCTGTTGCTCACGCGCAGTAAGCAGGTCTAGTTCGTCAGTCTCTTCCGGGGCGGCTTCCGTCCCGAAAGCATCCAGCACAAACCCCGCCAGCCGCGGGCTGAACGCAGCATCCCCCGCCGCAACCTGCTTGATAGCGGCGACCAGCGCCTGCGCTGAAACAGACTTGGTGACGTAGCCTCGGGCGCCAGCCCTAATCGCTGCAACCACGTCCTGAGGGGAGTCCGAAACCGAAAGCGAAAGGAAGTAGGTTCCGCCTGAGTCAGAGCAGCGCTTAGCCACCTCCGGCCCGCCCCCACCGGATCCGCCCGGCAAGTGGATGTCTAAGAGCGCAACGTCTGGGCGCAGGTCCCGCACAGCTTGAATGGCGCTCTCAACGTCCGCCGCCTCCCCAACCACTTTGACTTCCGGATGCGGCTCTAAGCTCGCCCTTACCCCCGCTCTCACCAGCGAATGGTCATCAATCACCAGCACCGAAACAGCCACTTGGCTCCTCCCCTCGAAACCTGCCAACCGCCAACGTTCAGTCGCCCCTCAGTCTGCCTGACCGGGAACGAAGATTCGGATTTCCGTGCCTGCTCCGCCACCCTCTGCGTCAGGCTGCCCGGGCGTGCGCATGCCTGCGGTGCCCCCGACCCGCTCAACGCGACCAACGATCGAGCCCCTGTACCCGTGTCGGTCCGGCGGAATCGACTCGGGGTCGAAGCCGTCCCCGGCGTCCTTCACGTAAATCTCTAAGTCCCCACCCCGAACCTCTTGGAACACAGTGATGGGCGGCTTCCCGTGCCTGATCGCGTTGGTCACTGCCTCAGCAGCAGCCGCAACTCCAGCCTGCCTTGCTGGGCTCGGCTGCGCGTCACCAACCGTGACGACCTCGACGGGGACCCCGTACGAGGCCTCCAGAACGGCAACCTGTTCCCGTAACAGTTGCGCCAGTGACCGGTCGGGTTGCGGCTGGCCCGCGTAGAGCCAAGACCTCAACTCCTTTTCTTGGGCAAGCGCCAATGCCCGGGTCGCTCCCGGATCCTCGGCCGCACCCCTAATCAGAGTCAGCGTCTGCAGTACCGAGTCATGCAGATGTGCCGCGATGTGAGCCCTTTCTGCCTCTCGCGCCTCTCGCTCGCGCGCCAAGGCTAAGTCCCCCATCACCCGAACGACCAGGGGGACCAGAGCCGCAGCCAAACCCACAGCCACTACACCAACAACATAGAAGGCGGTTTGTTTACCTTTCACCCAGCCCACCTCGGCGAAAAGCACCGCGGTCCCGCCAAGGACCAGAGCCAGGCCCGTGCCGGCGTAGGCAGCAGCTTCCTGCCTGCGCCTCGCCGTGAACTTTGGGGCCTGAACCCAGGTAAGCAACAACCCTGCCGCGACTGCAACGTCCGCCAGAACCACTTCCCACCGCCAAGACCAAAGCACGGTCGACAGTGCGACTACGGCCCCAACCGCCAGAAATGCAAGGCCTCCAAGCAGAAGCTGTCCCGCGACAGCGCCGTTCGGTAAGGACCCAGGAAGTCGGCGCAGGGGCAGGGCCAAAAAGCGGCCTTCAGCGCCCTCGTACTGTTCCCCATCAGTCGGCAACGACATCCACAGCCAGAGGTACAGCAGAAACCCCACGCCGAAAAACGCGCTGAGTGCCACGAATCCCGCCCGGACCCAGCGCACTGAGATCCCGGAGCGCTCGGCCACACCCGAGGCCACGCCGCCAATCCATGGCTGGGCCATGCCTGGACTGTCCGGCTGTGCCAACCGCAAGGGCCGCTTTTCAGAGTCGTTCACCCCTACATGGTCGCAAAGTTTTCTTTCATTAACGAGGAAGAAAGCCGTTGTCGGGGGCCACTCAGGGTTTTTTCAGGGTGTTCCCCGATAGCGGCATCCACCCGGCCTTGACAGGGTGGTGTCATGAATGAAAACCAAACACAGGAGATCCCGGATCCGGTCCCCTCAGGAGGGGCAGCAGCAGGGAGCACCCAACTGCTGACCACGGAAGCCACTAATCCCTACCACTACGCACCGCCCGCATATCCGTCCTCGTACCAACCCAAAGAGGAGGAGGGGAAGGCACTTCCCAACGCCATCGGTCTTGGTGCCTTAGGCGCAATGCTATTCATCGCGGCCATCGGGCTGTGGGTGATGCTTGCAAACATTGAACACAGCCCATCAACCGCTGGACGCACAGTCCTGATCTCTGTGGGTCTGATCGTCCTGCTGGCCGGGCTGATCCTTGCTTACACAGCGTGGAAAGGCTTGCGCCCCGGGTGGTTCCTGTGGCTGACAGTGGTCGGCGCAGCGCTCGCAGGTCCCGTCGTTTTGGGTGGCGTCGGCCTGCTGGCCGCCGGTGAGTGGGAGGAGACCGAGTACGGGTACAGCTCCGGTTACGAAGTCGACTACGGCTACGACTATGACTACGAGGAATACTGGGACCTGGTGGAGCTACGTAGCGAAGAGCTTCTGGAGCAGGACCGCAACTTCTCTGTGACCTGGCTGAACCCAGGCGATTTCGACATTGTGGCGAAGGACGAAACGGTTGTTTTGGACCTCACCACCGAACCGAAGGGCCTAGACCTCGCGTTTGGTGCTGACCTGACCGACGCCACACTGCAGGTGTTGTTGACAGAGCAGCAAGTGCCGCTGATCGACTCTCTGGCCACCAGCGGCGAAGGGGACGTAAGGGTGCTCTTCTTGGACGGGATGTGGGACGCTGACGCGCCGACCGCGTGGGCTGACAGTGGGTTCGAGTCCCAGCTGTACCCCAGTTGGGTTTCCGTCGGAGCCGCGGCCAACCAGTTCACTTTCGACCTGGACCTAAAGAACTCCACCGTCGAGTTCCTTGTTGTAGACGACCACATGGCTTTGAGGGCAGCGCCGGGCGATACCGACAACAGGTCGGCCGCGGCAGGCTCCCACTCCGGCCCGCAGAGCAGCGAGGGTACGGGAGATCTTGAGAACAAAACGAAGGGTGACGACAAGTGAGTAACGACCAGAAGACCGCAGTGCTGACTGCGCCAGCAAGCGCCGAGAAGACGGCGACCCCCTCGAACCCTCCGATCAAAGTGGGGCTACTAGTGTGGGCGACTCTGCTGATCATCGCAGGTTTGATGTTGCTGATAATCCCGTCCATCGGGGTGCCGTTCAACGGCGTCTCAACTGTCCGCGCTGTTGTCGTGACCCTGTTCGCCCTGGCGGGTGCAGCCTTCTTGATCTTGGCGTTTTACATCTCCAGGCGCGATAAGTCCCAGGACGCCGACAGCTAGAGGTCGGCGACACTATCTAACAAACACCCATTCGAACCCAAGACGCCAGTTCGGCGCTGGCCGCGAGGTGAAAGCTCCGCGGTAGCGCCGACTGGCACTTTCTTCGGCACCGTAGAGTGACGGCATGGGAATCCACTACGAGCTGGGCGAAGTGCCAGCACGTGACGAACCGGTCGACCTCTACCGGTCTGTGGGTTGGACGGAATACACAAAGGATCCAAAGCTACTGGAGGACGCAGTTACTTCCTCCCTCTTTGTGGTCACCGCGCGCCATAGCGGGCGACTGGTCGGGTTGGCTCGCGTGGTCGGGGACGGGCTGACCATCGCGTACCTGCAAGACATCTTGGTCTGCCCAGACCACCAGCGCCAGGGCGTCGGCCGCGAACTCTTCCAACGGGTCTTCGCCCCCTTCCAAAACGTGCGCCAGAAGGTGCTGATGACGGACAATGACGAAGCCCAGATCGCTTTCTATGAGTCCTTGGGCTTCACAGAGCTACGAAACCTCCCCCACCCCCTTAGCGTGTTCTGCCAAATCGGCCGTCCCCCGCAGCTCTGAATCGGCGCTGACGCCGCGGGGCACGATATGCGGACTAACAAGCGCTACGCGAGTTGTAAAGTGGGCGAATGCCACGGGTTTTCTGGGCGGTCGTCCCACTTCTAGCGATTGTGCTGGCTGGCTGCACGCCCTCCCTATCCCCGACCAGTGACGCGGTGCAGCAGGATCCTCAGAGCGCACAAAGCACCGCGACCACCCAGGATGCGGGGAGCCCAGAAGTCGCGCAGTCAACGATGCAGGAAGACGAAATGGAAGTCACGGTGGTGGCTAAGCCAGCACCTGCCATCCCCTTTGCTGAAGAGGTTGCTGAACGTTTCGCGGGTCTTACACCATCCGAATGGGGGCTTGGGATACCAGGGGTTTTGACCCGGATGGATTCCGACGGCATTGCGTTAACGCTGGACGCGTGCGGAGGCCCCTCAGGCAGTGGATACGACGCAGCACTCATCGAGGGGCTCATCGAAAGGAACGTCCCCGCAACCCTGTTCCTGAACGAACGCTGGATCGAAAGCAACCCCGAAGTCGCGGCCCAGCTGGCAAGCAACCCTCTGTTTGAGATCGACAACCACGGCACTGCGCACCGCCCCCTGACCGTGAACGGCCGGTCCGCCTACGGGATCGAGGGCACCAGCTCCGCGCTTGACGCTGCAAACGAGGTTCGCGACAACCACTTGCGCATATTAGGGCTCACCGGGAAACCACCGAGGTTCTTTCGTTCCGGCACCGCCCACTACGACGATGTAGGCATCCAAATAGCGCAGGCATTCAACGAGCAAGTCTTGGGTTTTAGCGTAAACGGCGACGCAGGCGCAACGTTTGATGCTGCAACCGTTCGTGCCCAAGTCGCTGGAGCCTCAGCTGGTTCTATCATCATCGCCCACATGAACAGGCCTGGTAGCGGGACTGCTGAGGGCTTACTGGCCGGCGTGGATGACCTGCTTTCGCGTGGCGTCCGGCTCACGCTGGTTGAAAACCCGCAGTGACCTAACGCCCTGCCGGCACACGGAACCCTGGTCACTCGCAGGTGTAGCTCTACGCTTACACGGCGGATGAAGAACCCGCAGAAGGACCCACCCTTAGCGCTAGCCGCCGTGCTCTCTGTGACCGCCATCTGCCTGCTCGCCCAGTTCGTTGTGGTCGTCATTGCCAGTGCGGTGTCTGTGTTCGGGGTGGCCTTCGTTTCCTTGTCCGAAGTGCCGCTGATCGCGTCGACTCTCGCTGAGGAACACGGCCTGCTTCCACCTATCCTTGGGCGTCGAAGGTGAGGCTGAGGGTTCAGGAGCCGCGGTCCGCTAAAAAGCCGTGATTACGCGGCTGATCATCCGCGTTACCCAAGGCGACATTGACGACGACGCTCGAACAGTTCGCGCTGGTCTGCCCTGGGTCAATGCTGGTCCCGCCACCGGTCAGGCATCACACGTCTGCAGGACGTGGTCAAGAGCCTGCCCCGCTGTCGGGCGACATGGGCCGGCAACCTACACTCGAGGCGTGAGTAACCCAACCCTTGCCGGTGACCAGACCCGCCGCGTTGCCCCACCCCGCTTCAAGGCGCCGCGCGACGCGCTGCAGTCCGTCTATGGATACGAAGCGTTTCGCGGTGACCAGGACGAGGTCATTTCGGAGGTCGTCGCCGGACGGGACGCCGTTGTGCTGATGCCCACCGGCGGGGGCAAGAGCCTTTGCTACCAGATACCTGCTCTGCTCCGCGAGGGAACCGGACTGGTGATCTCGCCACTGATCGCCCTAATGCACGACCAGGTCGACGCGCTTGTCGCAAACGGGGTGCGCGCGGCCTATCTGAACTCCACGCAAAGCCCCAGGGAGCGCGCCCGGGTCGAGCAGGAATACCTGGCAGGCGAACTCGACTTGCTGTACGTCGCACCTGAACGACTGAACGGCGAGCAGACTCTGCACTTTCTTCAGCGCGGCACGCTGAGCGTCATCGCGATTGACGAGGCGCACTGCGTGAGCCAATGGGGCCACGACTTCCGGCCCGACTACCTAGCGCTTGGCGGCCTCGCCGACGTGTTCCCTGGTGTTCCGCGCGTCGCGCTCACCGCCACTGCCACAAGCGAAACCCGGCGCGAGATTGTCCAGCGCCTCCGCCTGGACTCCGCCCGAATGTTTGTGTCGAGTTTCGACCGCCCAAACATCCAATACCGGATCGAGCCAAAAGTCCGGGCGCGCGAACAACTTCTAAAGTTCATCGTCTCGCAGCCGCAGGGCGCTTCCGGCATTGTGTACGCGCTCACCCGTAAATCGGTAGAGCAAACCGCACAGTTTCTGTGCAAACACGGGATCGATGCGGTCCCCTACCACGCGGGAATGGCCTCCAGCGAGCGCGCAGCAAACCAGGCACGCTTCTTGCGGGAAGACGGCGTCGTCGTGGTCGCCACGATCGCGTTTGGCATGGGAATCGACAAACCGGACGTGCGCTTCGTCGCGCACATCGACTTACCGAAGTCGGTGGAAGGCTACTACCAGGAGACGGGCCGCGCCGGGCGCGACGGCGAACCCTCGGTTGCGTGGATGGCGTACGGGCTCGGTGACGTCGTGCAGCAGCGTCGGCTCATCGAGCGTGGCGAAGGCGACCGGGTGACACAGATGCGGCAGTCACGGCATCTCGACGCGATGCTGGCACTGTGCGAAACCGCTACGTGCCGCAGGCAGAACCTGTTGGCCTACTTCGACCAGGAGTCCTCGCCCTGCGGCAACTGCGACACCTGCCTGAACCCGCCCGTTCTGTGGGACGGGACCGTCGCGGCGCAGAAGCTACTCTCAACCATCGTTCACCTGCAGCGGCGCGGGCAGTCGTTCGGCGCCGGTCACCTGATAGACATTCTGCGGGGCAATGAGACCGAAAGGGTTCGCCGCCTTCGCCACACAGATCTGTCCACGTTTGGCATCGGCACTGAGCTCCGCGAACAGGACTGGCGCAGCGTCATCCGCCAACTTTTGGCGTCCGGCTTCCTGATCTCGCAAGGTGAGTATGGAACGCTTGCGCTGAGCGCCACGTCCGGCGGGGTGCTACGGGGCCAGACACCAGTCCCTCTCCGTAAAGATGTGCTGGGTCGCCCTTCAGCGAAAGCTGCCGCGACCAAGGCACCCGCGCCCGAAACCCTGACCCCAGCGGATCAGGCGCTATTCCAGAAACTGCGGGCCTGGCGAACCGAAACCGCACGCGAGCAGGGTGTCCCCGCCTACGTGGTGTTTCCCGACGCAACGCTGAAAGCGCTGGCGGAGGCGCGCCCGGCCGCCCTGGAAGAACTTGATGGCATTAGGGGCATCGGCCAGAAGAAGCGCGACGCGTACGGCCAGGTCTTGCTCTCCCTCATCGCTGAGGCCTGAGGAACAACTGGTTCAGGCCCCCGCCCCGCCTCCCCCGACCACTTTCGCGGGCCTCGGGACTACAGCAAGTGTTTGCGTTGCAGGCGCACAAAGGCCACCGCACCGATCGGGACTTGCAGGTAGAAGGTCACCAGTCGGAATAGGACCGTTCCCGTCGCAGCGAGCGCCGTCGGTGCCCCAGCCAAAGTCAGTGCTCCAACCGTGGCGGCGAGCGTCGTCCCAATCCCCCCGGGGACAGGCACCGCACTGCCAAGCGTGTTGCCCACCAGGTAGATCGTGATGCCCATCGCGAACGAGATTGGCGAGCCAATCGCTTCCATGCAGAGCACCAGGGCAAGGGCGCTGGCCCCGGTTTGCAACACCACGCCCAGGAATGACCAAAGTATGGTGATCGGTCGTTCCTTCACGAACCCGATCTGCGGTTGGACTTGACCCCAGTACTTCTTGACCTTTCCAAGCAAGAACTCCCGCACTCGCTGGATCACAAGAAGCGTGGACAGTACAAGCAGGACCAGTGCTGTGATGATCAGGATCTTCCGCATGGGAAGGTCCATCTTGGGAAACTCGTTGTCGAAAGGTAGCGCCACCGCCAGCATCGTTACCGAGGTGACCACCTGCGCAATCTGGATGAGGGCGACGATGGCAACCGCTGGAGCAGTTTCTGTCCCCCGGCGTTTCAGGTAGTCCAGGTGTAGTGCAACGGGTCCAAGTCCCGCGGGAGCGGCAACACCAACGAAGGACGAGGCCATCTGCACCTCAATGGCGTCCTTCCAAGGAATGCGAATGCTCGACAGTGCCCTAAACGGAGTCGCCGCGCCAACCCAAGTCAGCATCCCAACCAGGAAGGCCACAAGCACCCACCACAGGTTTGCTTCACCCAACGCTTCTTTGATCTCATCCGGGTGGATCTCCCTAGCAAGCAGCCAAAGCACCAGTGCCAGGATCACTGCGGCTAGCGCGAACTGAAACACCTTGGACGCCAGAATCCTGCGGATCTTCCCCTTCTTGGCAGATACTTCGGGGGCGGGCTCGGTGAGGGCCAGGGCACTTTCGAATTCGCTCGGGTGGGCCTCCTGGTCGGACTCCGGATCCAGCGCCGCAGAGTGCTGG
>CAYFRO010000058.1:0-10684 GCA_964345565.1 uncultured Actinomyces sp. | reverse complement strand
CTTGGATCAAGACGGTCTTACCAACACCGGCACCACCGAACAGACCGATCTTTCCGCCCTGCACGTAGGGGGTCAGCAGGTCGATGACCTTGATGCCGGTCTCGAACATCTTCTCCTGGCCCTCGAGCTTGTCAAAGGACGGCGGTTCGCGGTGGATAGCCCAGCGCTCCTTCGGCTCGAAGGTCTCGTCTTCCTCCAGGTTCAACACTTCGCCGGTCACGTTGAAAACGTGCCCCTTGGTGGCCTCGCCAACCGGGACC
Organism: uncultured Actinomyces sp.; assembly: GCA_964345565.1. Taxonomy (GTDB): domain Bacteria; phylum Actinomycetota; class Actinomycetes; order Actinomycetales; family Actinomycetaceae; genus Scrofimicrobium. Next base: position 10,424 of record CAYFRO010000058.1, on the reverse strand, counting down.
ATGATGGGTGCGCCCGTGTCGGTGACACGCGCGCCACGCACCAACCCATCAGTGGGTTTGAGCGCGATCGCACGCACCAGGTTGTCGCCCAGGTGCTGTTCGACCTCCATGGTCAGCGTCGTGACGCCCTCGCCCTCGCCCTGGCCGGTCAGGTCAATGACGGTCGTAAGCGCGTTGTAGAGCGCGGGGATGCCATCCGGTGGGAACTCCACGTCAACCACGGGGCCGACCACGCGTGCGATCCGACCTTCGGCAGTCTTCGTCTCTTCTGCAGCCATTGTTTTGTCCTTATCGCCGGGCTTACGCCTGCTGTGAGAGAGCGTCCGCACCAGACACGATCTCACTGATTTCTTGGGTGATCTCCGCTTGTCGCGCCTGGTTAGCAAGGCGCGTGTAGTCGCGGATCATTTCGTTCGCGTTCTCTGTAGCGGTGTGCATCGCCTGCTGGCGCGCCGCCAACTCGGATGCGGCCGCTTGAAGCATGGCGTTCGCGATCCTATTTGTCACGTATAGGGGAAGGAGTGTGTCAAGCACAGTCTTCACGTCGGGAATGAACTCGTACTCCGGGTAGCCCTCGCCGTCCGGACCAAAGCCAAGCTCCCCAGTGCCTTCTTCGTCATCGTCCGCGGCGGGCGCGTCAACCACCGTGAGGGGTAGCATCTGCCTGATCTCTGGAACCTGGCGGACCATGGATTTGAATCGGGTGAAAACTAACTCGACTGCCCCAACTCCCTTTTCGGGGTCCTTGTCCAAGAAGCGTTCCAGGAGGGTCTCACCCACCTCGTAAATGAGTTCGTCCGAGGGGGAGTCCGACGCACCCTCCCACGACTTCTCAACCGGGATCCCACGGAATCGGAAGTACTGTGCAGCCCGCCGACCGGAAGTGAAGAGCACTGGCACTTTGCCCTTTTCTTTCAGCTCTTCGATGAGTTTTTCTGTCTCGCGCAGAATCGTCGCCGAATACGCTCCCGCTAGGCCACGGTCCGAGGCTATTGCTAAGACCGCGACCCTGTCCGTGTCACTGCGGGCCTGCGTCAGCGGGTGCTGGATATCCGAGTGGATCGCAACAGCCGCGACCGCTTTCGTAAGCGCGTGGGTGTACGGGTCCGCTTCAGTCGCGCGCTTGCGAGCGCGCCCAATGCGCGAAGCAGCGATCATCTCCATTGCGTTGAAGACTTTTTCAAGCTTCTCCGTGGAGGCGATCTTCTGCTTGTAGATCCTTTGCGCGCCGCTCATCTGCTATCTCTTACCTCCACGCGGACGCACGATGCGTTCATGCGTGCGCTCGGCCTCGAGATCTTCGTCAGCTTCCTCGATCTCTTCCTTATGGAGTGTGTACTTCTCAAGGAAGGACTCGACTTCGGCCTTCAAGTCAGCCTCCGTCTCCTCGCTGAGCTGGCCCTTCTTCGAGATTTCCGAAAGGACGTCGGAACGAGTCCTTAAGTGGTCCAGGAGCGCGTCTTGGAAGGGCAGCACTTCCTTCAACTCAAGCTTGTCCAGGTAGCCGTTCGTGCCGGTCCAGATCATAACGACCTGTTCCTCAACAGGCATTGGAGAATACTGAGGCTGCTTCAGAAGCTCCATGAGGCGCTCGCCGCGGGTCAACTGCTGACGGGTGACCGCGTCAAGGTCGGAAGCAAACATGGCGAACGAGGCCATCGAGCGATACTGGGCCAGTGTCAGCTTCAGCGTCCCCGCGACCTTCTTCATAGCCTTGATCTGCGCGTCACCGCCAACACGAGAAACCGAGATGCCAACGTCGACAGCGGGACGCTGATCGGCATTGAACAGGTCCGACTGCAGGAAGATTTGGCCGTCGGTGATCGAAATGACGTTCGTTGGAATGTAAGCAGAAACGTCGTTTGCCTTCGTCTCAACGATGGGAAGTCCCGTCATGGACCCGCCCCCAAGCTTGTCGTTAAGCTTCGCGCAGCGCTCAAGCAGTCTGGAGTGCAGGTAGAAAACGTCACCGGGGTATGCTTCGCGGCCCGGCGGGCGGCGAAGAAGCAGTGAAACGGCGCGGTAGGCCTCGGCCTGTTTCGAGAGGTCGTCAAAGACGATCAGCACGTGCTTGGAGTCGTACATCCAGTGCTGCCCAATCGCAGAGCCGGTGTAGGGAGCAAGGTATTTGAAGCCTGCCGGGTCCGAAGCGGGGGAAGCAACAATGGTCGTGTACTCCATCGCTCCCCTGTCAGTCAGTGTCTTCTTGACTGCCGCAATGGTGGAAGCTTTCTGCCCGATCGCAACGTAGATGCAGCGGACCTGCTTGTTCGGGTCGCCGGTTTCCCAGTTGTCTTTCTGATTCAGGATGGTGTCGACAGCCAGGGCCGTCTTGCCTGTTTGCCGGTCGCCGATGATCAGCTGGCGTTGCCCCCGCCCAATCGGGATCATGGAGTCGATGGCTTTCAAACCTGTTTGCAGGGGCTCGTAGACGCTACGCCGCGTCATGACGCCCGGGGCCTGAAGTTCAAGCGCCCGCCTGCCGTCCAGGTCCGTAATTTCACCAAGGCCGTCGATGGGCTTGCCAAGTGGGTCCACAACACGACCCAGGTAGCCGTCCCCAACCTCGACAGACAGGACCTCCCCCGTCCGGCGAACCTCCTGACCTTCCTCGATCCCGGAGTAATCACCTAACACGACCACACCGATCTCGCGTGGCTCCAGGTTCATGGCGAGTCCCAGGGTTCCATCCGAGAACTGCAGCAGTTCACTCGCCATCGCCCCTGGTAGGCCTTCAACTTTCGCGATCCCGTCAGCCGTTAGTGTCACATGGCCGATTTCCTCGGCAGCAACCTCTGCGGGCGCGAAGGACTCGATGTATGAATCCAGTGCCTTCCGTATCTGGTCGGCGGAAATCCCTAGATCAGCCATCTGTGTCTTCCTTGTCCTTGGGTTCTCTCTTTAAGTTCTTGAGTATCTGTTCTCTCAACGCGTGAGAGACTCCCGTGCTACCACGAAATCGCGGCGCACTGTTGTATCAACGGCCTGTTCCCCTGCGTCCAAGCGGAAACCACCGATAAGACTGGGGTCGATTACCGTCGCCAGAAGGACGTCAATGTCCCATCGTCTGCTGGCGAGAGCCGTTAGTTTCTTGTATTGCTTTTCATCAAGCTCGGTAGCGGTGTAGGCCACCACCAGTGTTTTCCCGGTTAGCTCAGCAACCCGTGACGCGTAATCCCGCAGGGTTCTTAGCAGCTGACCGTAGTGCGATGAGAATGCGGCGCGGACAATGAGTCGTTCCGCGATCGGCGAGACGCGTCCCTGGAAAATGGTACGGGCCAGAGCCGCACGATCTTGCGCGCCGCCCTCGCCAATGTCAGACAGTTGGACACGCAACTCACGCTGGTCGCTGATAACGGAGACCGCGTCGATGAGCTGTTGGGCCAAGTCTGCGTACTCGCCGTCTTTTAGCGCCTGATAGATATAGGCGTCAAGTCCCAGGTCAGAGGTGACCTTTACCAGGGCCCGCGAAGACGTCCAGTGCTCTTTGACCAGGTCTTGGAGCACCGCGAGCGTCGTCTTCGTAACTTCTGGCGCGAAAACCGCGTCTAGCAGAGCGAGCTTGTCGCTATCGGTTCGGGAAGGGTCGGTGAGGCCTTCGCGAAGCGGGGTGTTGTCCGCCAGCAAGTCGGAGGCACCAAACAGGTCCTCACCAATCTGCTCCCCGTCAGCTCCACCTTCGACAGCGCTTAACAAAAGCTTGCCCGCACGCCCACACCGTTCCTGAACCTTCACTAGACATCCGCTCCGGTGGGTACCTTGTTCATGTCAGCTTCAAGGTCGTCCATGAAACGGTCAATGACCCTGGAGGACAAGGCCTTGTCTTTCAGCTGTTCGCCGACAATCTTCTCCGCGAGGGACGTAGCGAGCGCACCGATATCCTGGCGAAGCGAGACCTGGGCTGCCTGTCTCTCTGCGTCGATCTGTTTGCGCGCGTTTTCTGTGATGCGCGAGGCCTCAGCAGTAGCATCAGCCTGAGCCTGTTGGAGCGTTCGTTTCGCGTCCCGGTCGGCCTCATCGCGGATCTCTTTCGCGTCCTTCGCTGCCTGAGCTAGAAGTTCCGCGCGTTCACGCTTCGCTATTGCCGCGTCCTCTTGAGCCTTTGAGGCAGCGTCAAGACCCTTGTCGATCTCATCGCGACGCTGGTCGATCATCTTATAGATCTTTGGCAGTGTCCGCCCTAACACGAGCCAGAGCAGAAGGGCGATGACCGCTGACCAAAAGACCTCGTACAACGGGGGAAACAGGACGTCTGTACCTTGGATGTCCGCCTCACTCGTTGCTGGTAGCAGCAAGAAAAACATCGTTAGACGATAAAGGTAAGCACGAAGCCGATCAGGGCGAGTGCCTCGACAAGCGAAGCGCCAATGATCATGTTCGTGAACAGACGTCCGGCGACCTCAGGCTGACGAGCTGTGGCTTCCTGAGTCTTGGAAACCAGCATCCCAATGCCGATGGCGGGGCCGAGTGCCGCGACACCGTAGCCCAATATTGCAATCGAACCGCTCATGTTTGCTCCTTATTACTTTCTTTTTCTTGGGTTTAGTGGGCCTCAACCGACATCTTGATGTACACGCCCGTGAGGATTGTGAAAACGTATGCCTGCAGGACCGCAACGAAGATCTCAAACAGGGTGACGATGATGGACGCCACGACTGTCAGGGCCGCCATCGGCTTCACCCAGACGTCGATCGCGAGCATCAGCGACTGCGTCCCAAAGTAGGTGAGCGCCAGAAGCATGTGTCCAGCGATCATGTTGGAAAGAAGACGAATGGCCAGCGTTGCGGGACGAACAATAAAGGTTGAGACCAGCTCGATTGGGGTCAGCAAGAAGTAGACGGGCCACGGGATCCCCGGGGGGAACAGCTGCTCTTTGAAGAACTTCAGCCCGCCGCGCGCTTTTATACCAGCCACGATAAACGTCACGTAACTGATCGCTGCGAAGACTAGCGGGACACTCATCACGGATGAGGCCGCAATGTTTATGCCAGGCACGATTCCAGTCAGGTTCATCCCAAGAACACCGAAAAAGACGAAACCCAGAATCGCTGCGTAGCGCTTTCCGCGCCGGGTTCCCAGCAGCTCAATCCCGACATTGTCGCGAACAAAACTCACCAGCATCTCCGCGACCATCTGCGTGCGGCCTGGGCGCACCTTCAGCTTCGCCGCGATGAGCGCAAAGAACAGCATTACGACGGCTCCGGCAAAGAAACGTGCCAGGACCAGCCGGTCCATCTGGAAGTAGGTGCCCTCCCAGATCATGGCCTCCGGGAAGAAGTCCATCAGTCCGGGTTCGTGCACCTCAGTGCCGGGTTCCTTAAAGAAACGAATGACAGCTTCCCCGAAGGTGCCAGCAATGACGGCGACGATGATGGCGAGCCCGACCCACCACCAAGTTGGCGTCTTTGACCGAGCAGGCTTGGCGTCCTGGGACTCCGCCGCTTTTGTCTCCGCGTCCTTAGACACGTCTGTCGCTTGCAGAGGGCACCTCCAGCCAAATGTCGCTTCGCCGTCGAGGCGACTGATGTAAGCAGTACATGCCGCGCCCGGGAGCAGTTGACCCCGGGGCTGGCCTGCCTCATGTTACCAGCCCATTCGACCTACGTCTGCCTCGCGGGGCCCGGATGCCTAGCAAAAACGACCGCCTGGGCGACCACGTTTGCGACGAGCCCCGCAACCACGACGATCGCAACGATTTTGACTTCGAGTGAGGGGACGCTCTTGGCCAAGAACAAAGCCAGGCCTATCAAAGCAATTTTGACCAGGAAGTCCAAAGCGATCCATCCGACACCTGGATGCTCTGCGAGGGCGCTCTTCCTGGTCGTGTACAGGCTGACCGCAAACAGAACCAGCGACACCCCCGCACCCAGCGCGACAGAGAGCCACGGGTGGTCTGGGAGAAACGCCCCTAAAGCAAGCGCTAAAGCCACGATGAAAAGGGACGAATAGAGCAGCGCAGACCCCAAAGCACGCACCTTTTTCAGAAGAAGCAGGCTAGTCATCCCTGTCCTCTTCCAAGCTATTCACCAGGCGATGTTGGCCGGTTGGTTGGTGGCCGCTTAGGGGATGCCAGATCCTCTTAACTCCGTCTGGGACATCTGGGTCTAGGGGTCCTTCCACAACGGGCTCTTCGACCCCTTTGGAAACCGCCCCCTGCAACTCCACCGCGGTTTCGTAGCCGGTGAGGGGATACCAGACCCGCATTCCTCCTCCAGAGATCACCTGAACCCCGTCATCGACCACGACAGGGCCCCCGGGCGTGCCCGCGCCCCGACTTCGACGACGGCTACGGGGGAACTGGTGCAACGTCGCAATCACGGAGAGGACAAAGAAGGGAAGAGCGGCGAGCAAGACCACCTTGGGTGAAAACCGAATAAGTGCTACGGAGACCACCACGACCAGTGCGGTCCAGCCGTAGAGGATGAAAACCACGCCCCTGTGGGAGTGTCCCTGCGTTAGGAGCCTGTGGTGCAAGTGGGTGCGGTCTGCTGCCACGGGGCTCCTTCCGTGGATAACGCGAATCGCAGGAGTGATCACCAAGTCTGCTATTGGGACAACCAGCACCGCGACGGGCAAGATCAACGGCATCCACGTGGCGACGGTGGAGCTACCTGTAAGTAGCATCGGGTTCAGCTGTCCCGTCACGATGATCGCCGCGGACCCAAGGACCAAACCCAGCACCATTGAACCCGAGTCCCCCATGAAGATTGAGGCAGGGTGAAAGTTGTACCAAAGAAAAGCAATACAGGCACCCGCCAGCGCCATGGTGATGATCGCTGCCCCGGACAGGTAAAGAAGCTCACCCGTCAGCCGGGTCAGCAGGTAGGAGTAGGCGAAAAAACCTAATGCCCCGATCGCAATCACTCCCGCAGCCAAGCCGTCTAGGCCGTCCACGAAGTTCACAGCGTTCATGATCGCGACAAGAAGCACCGCGGACAGCAACACGGAGAGCCTGGCCGAGCCAACACTAACGCCGAACAGCGGGATGTTCACCAGCTGCACTCCCGCGATTGCCATGCCTCCCGCAACCAGGAACTGCCCGGCCAGCTTTGCCAGCCAATCCAGTTCCCAAACGTCATCGATCACTCCCAGCAGGCAAATCGCGATTGACCCGACAGCGACGGCCCATAGGGCCGACGACTCCTGGTAGGCGGGTTTGAAGAAGGGAATGGAGTTCCCAACGACAAGGGCCAGGACGATCCCACCCATGAGCGCCACTCCCCCAAGACGCGGAATAGGGATGGAGTGGACATCGCGTTCCCTTGGTGGGGTGAGCACGTTGAAGCCAAGAGCGATCCGGCGAACGACTGGGACGAGGATCAGGGTGGCGCCCAGTGCAACGAACAGGAGCAACACATATAGTCTCATTGCTCCCCTACTCCCCGCCGTCCAGGACCGCCTGTAGCTGGTCCAAGCCTAGGGCCCCTTGCCTCAAGAGTCGCAGGTCTGCTCCCGTGATGTCCAGGATCGTTGAGGCGGGCCCTGGTAAGAGGGGCCCCCCGTCCACGTAACGGCCGACCGTGTCCCCGAAGTACTCCCTAGCCTTGGCCACGGTGCGCGCGGGCGGGTTTCCCGTCGTGTTCGCGGAAGTGAGCGCCAGGGGTCCCGACTGTCTCAACACCTGGAGCGCGACGGGGTGGTCCGGGACCCGAAGTGCGACGGTTCCGCCGGTTTCACGCAGGTCCCATCCAAACGGTTCGTCCGTGTGCACAACTAGCGTTAGTGGGCCCGGCCAAAACGCCTTTGCCAACCTGTGGGCCCGCTCCCGTTCCACTTCAGTCTTGAAGTCTGCCAGAGTATCCAACCAGATGGCATCGGGAAGAGCGACCGGCGGCGGCATTTGCTTGCCACGTCCCTTTGCAAGCAGCAGTGCATCGATGGCCGCGTGGCTCCACGGGTTAGCGCCAATGCCGTACACGGTGTCAGTGGGTAAGACGACCAGGCCCTCTACCCCGGAGCCCCTGTGCCGACTCTTAGCCATCGCGGTCGCCTCGCGGTTTCTGTGCCACCAGGAACCTGGGGGTTCCCGTGAAGTCTTCCCGGGTCCAGGCCCCTGTGAAGCCCGTGGTCAAGGCATGCTCTTGAAGAGCCGGACCTTGCGTGGCCCCGTGCTCCATCACCAGAAAACCTCCGGGGCGCAACAGGCCGTGGCTGCGTTGCACAATCCCCCTGGGGAGAACAAGGCCGTCCTCGCCTCCCCCATACAGTGCCACGGCAGGGTCAGCCTGAGCCTCCGGTTGCGTTGGCGCGTCAGCGAGCCCAACGTAGGGAGGGTTACAGACGACAAGATCCACGGTCCCGTCAAGGTCTGGGAGCGCGCTTAGTGCACTGTGCGGCTCGATGACGACGTCAGGATCGTCAGTGAAATAGCGGGAAACGTTGGTCTGAAGGTAGCGCAACGCTTCGGGAGAGTTTTCGACCAGCCATAGGCTCGTCGCCGAAAGCTCGGTTGCGAGCGCCAGGCCAACGGCGCCGGAACCCGAGCAAAGATCCACGATTCGCGGGCGCGGCCCCGCCAGCTCCAAAGCGATGTCGACCAGCGACTCCGTTTCGGGCCTGGTTGAGAAAACACCGGGACCCGCGCTCAGTTCCAGACTGCGAAAGCTCATGGTGCCCGTTATGTGTTGCAGCGGGATCCGGCTTTTCCTCTGTGCGATCGCACTGCGGTATCCCTCAACGGCCCGCCTGCCGACTTCCTGCGGTGCAAAAAGTAGGGAGTTCTCTCCAAGTACCCATTCGAGAAGCCAGGTGGCTTCCTGCTGTGGGATCCCAGAGCGCGCAAGTTCCCCACGTCCCCAGGCCAGCAGGTCGGGAAGCGGGACGGTTGCTCCCCCGCGCCTAACTCGCCGGGTCGTCATCCGTGGTCGTTCGGTTGCTTCCCCCATAGATTCTCTCTTGAACAGACCTGTGCTACGCGCCTTCTTCGCCAGCTAGGCGCGCGGCCTCATCTGCCTCGATTGCGGACGCGATGACCGGGCCAAGGTTTCCTTCAAGAACCTGGTCGAGGTTATAGGCCTTGTAGCCGGTCCGGTGGTCCGCAATCCGGTTCTCCGGGAAGTTGTACGTCCTAATCCGTTCGGAACGGTCCACTGTGCGGACTTGGCTTTGACGTTGAGCAGAGGCTTCGGCCTCGCGCTTTTCGCGCGCGTCTGCGACGAGCCTTGAATGCAGAACCCTCATGGCCGCCTCACGGTTTTGGATCTGAGACTTCTCATTTTGCATGGAAACCACGATGCCGGTCGGCAGGTGGGTGATCCTCACTGCAGAGTCGGTTGTGTTCACCGACTGTCCCCCGGGACCCGAGGAGCGGTAGACATCAATGCGGAGCTCGTTCGGATCGATCACGATCTCCTCGTCCTGATCCATTTCGGGCATGACGAAGACGCCCGCGGCGGACGTGTGAACACGGCCCTGCGACTCGGTGACGGGGATGCGCTGCACGCGGTGCACTCCACCCTCGTACTTCAACTGTGCCCAAACCCCGTCTTCCGGGGCAGGGTGGCCCTTCGCGCGTATGGCGAGCGTGACCTCTTTCAAGCCGCCAAGGCCCGTGTAAGTCGTTGAGAGTTCGGTGGTTGCCCACCCCTTGTTCTGGGCGAACCGTTCGTACATGCGAGCCAGGTCCGCAGCGAAAAGCGCAGATTCGTCCCCGCCTTCGCCTGCCTTGACCTCAAGGATGACGTCGCGCGCATCGTCCGGATCCCTGGGAGCCAGGACAGCGACCAGATCACGGTAGGTCTCTTCGCGAGCAGCCTCCATGGACTCTAGCTCGGCAGCGAAATCAGCGTCATCTTCTGCCAACTCGCGTGCCGCCTCCAGGTCTTCGTCTTGCTCAGAAAGCGAGTTCGCAAGCTTCACGATCCGCCCAAGCTCCGCGTAACGACGGCCAACTCTGCGGGCTTTCGCCTGGTCCGAGTGCAAGCTGGGGTCCGCGAGTGCCACTTCTAGTTCTTGATATTCGGCCAGCAGAGGCACCACGGCCTCAAGCCCTCCCGGCGCACCCATTTTCTATCCTCCGTCTTCTTTGGGCTGTCTCCTCAAAACAAACAGGTGGGCACCGGCGGATTACCGCCGGTGCCCACCTGCTTCAAGCTATTTCTGTCCAGTCTTCTGGGCGCCCTTCTTGCCGTAACGCTTCTCGAAGCGTGCGACGCGGCCACCCGAGTCAAGAATCTTCTGCTTGCCCGTGTAGAAGGGGTGGCAGGCAGAACAGACGTCGACGCGCATGATCCCGTCTTTCATCGTTGACCTGGTAACGAACTCGTTACCGCAGGTGCAAGTAACGGTCGTTTCGACGTATTCGGGGTGAATGCCTGGCTTCACTTCTATCTCCTAAAGTTGACGTGCCCCGGGTCCGTGGCGGATGCCAGGGTGAACCGGAACCAGTGACCTAGTGTGTCACTAGAGGCCCGCCGGGTCCAGCT
>CAYFRO010000057.1:0-10872 GCA_964345565.1 uncultured Actinomyces sp. | reverse complement strand
CATCCAAGAAGCCGGGCTGCCCACCAAACACTTTTCCGAACCAAACCACCGGACCAACAAAGGCCACCAGGTCAAACCGATCCCGTACTGCTCAGCGCGACAACCACAAGCCTACCCAACACCCCCCAACCCGTCCACAAACCCCAACCATGACCCCCACCACACCCCCACAAACCCACCCCCACCAGCACAAACACAAACCACCGCGAACCCACCGGCGAGCAGGACTCGGGAGTGTCCACCCCAAAAACAAACACCAACGAACGACAGAACAGACCAGGCAGCAGCCGACCAAAGCTGCATCGGACCAAAAAAGGGGGTCTTTATAGAACAGGCTGTAGCGCACGACCCTGGTTTGCAGATAAGGGCCTCTAAGCCGGCGCCTGCCTACCCCGCCCTCGGGCCCCTCAAACGAAAGTCGGGGAAACTGTCGGAGCCCACTGCCATACTTGGTTGGCTATGACAGTCTCAGTTGATGCACAACGCTTGCGCAGGCTGGTTGATGAAGACGCGGCCCTGCGACTATTGCGCGCCGACAATGCGCCGGTTGTGCTGGCCATCCTGGCCGAACACTTGGGGAAGGACACGCGCCGCCTGACGACTGATGAACTGTACGAACGGGTGGATGAAGACCTTGAAGAACTCCGCGGAATCGGCTTTGAGCTGACCGGCAACGCGCAGTACTACGTGACGCGATGGAGAAACGCGGGGTTCCTGGTCCGACGTTCGATGGATGACAGCCGTGAAGAGACGTTAGAACTCAGCAGCCACGGTCTTCGGGCGATTCGGTTTGTGCAGGACTTGCAGGCACCTGTGGCGACGGCGACGGAGTCCAGGCTTGCAAGCCTCAGTGAACGCATCAGGCAACTTGCGATTGAGACCGACCCCCAGTCGCAGCGGCGCCTGGAACGCTTGGAAGAAGAACGGCGCGCAATCGATGAACAGATCGCTCTGATCCGCGCCGGGGACGACAAGCCGATGCCGCAGGAACGCGCGGTGGAACGACTGCACGACATTTTGGATCAGACGCGGGCTGTTCCTGATGACTTTGCTCGGGTCCGTGAGCGCTTCGAGGCGTTGAACGCGGAACTACGCGAGCAGATCCTGGAGTCAGACGCTACCCAGAGCAAGGTTTTGGACGACATCTTCCGAGGCGTTGACTATATTGCCGAGAGCGAGGCGGGTCGCACCTTCCGGGCGTTTACCAACCTGATCTTGAATCCCGAAGTGGGCGGGGCGTTCGAAGACGACGTGAACGCAGTCCTCGATAGGCCCTTTGCTCGCTCACTCGAGGTTCGCGAGCGCGTGCTGTTGCGTGGCTTCATCACGACCTTGAAAGAGCTGACACTGGAGATTCAAGAGGTCACAACCACTTTTGCTCGGGGTCTGCGCCGCTATGTCCAATCCCAGGACTATCAGCGAGATCGGGCCCTGCGAAAGCAGATCTTGGCAGCGCTCCAAAAAGCGGTCCCCGTCAGCGAATCGCTTAGACCGTATGACCCCGTCGGGCTAGGCCTACCCCTTACACGTGTGGACCTTTCGCATCTGAGCGGACTCAGATTGCACGACCCAGAAGAGTTCGACGCGGCGAAACCTGTCACGGTTCATGAGAACCCCGTGGCGGACTTGGAGACAATCCGTGCCCTGGCCAGACTCACCGAAATCGACTTCGATGAGTTAACAGGGAACGTGAACAAGGTGTTGCAGGACCGCGACAGCGCCTCGGTCGGCGAAGTGTTACAAGCTTTTCCTGCCACGCAGGGTGTTGCGAGTGTTGCGGGGCTACTGTCCCTTGCGGCGACCTATGGGATAGCTGAAGACCACGAAGAAGAAGAACTAGCCTGGCAGGGCAACGACGGTGAAGCCCGGAGCGCAAACGCCACGGTGCATAGGTTCGTAGGGAGGTTGGAATGACTTCAGAAACTACGGGGGCTAGCGAACCTGGCTTTGAGGAAACCGACACCACTTCAGAGGACTCGAGCCAAGGGGACTTGGGGCTCTGGGCTGGTGACGAAGGTGAGCTGCCGCAGGAAGTGCGCAGAGTGCTGGTGAGCCTTCTGCGTGACTCACACCTGTCGCTGAAGCGCCGCAGAGAGCAGTGGGCCACCTTGCTGGCCCACGAAGCAGCCATCCGCTCCAGGCTTCACGACTTCTTCCTTGAACTCATTGTTGACCGTGAGCATGAGATCGCTTTTGTTCGCCAAGTCGATTATGAGGAGGCACCCCAGGTCGTCCGAACGCAGTCCTTGACGTTCATGGACACCTTAACTTTGCTCCTGATTCGCCAAACACTGCTAGCCGAAGAGGGACGAGGGCGACCCTTCATCGGCCTCGATGAAATGATCGACCAGCTTTCCGTTTACAGAGGAGGCAGGGACGAAACGGACTTCCGCACGCGCGTTCGGGCTTCGTGGAGGAAGCTGATCAGTTGGGGGTTGCTAAGTGAGACAGAGCAGGGCCGCGCGGAAATCTCCCCGATAGTCCGGTTCCTGGTGGACTCTGAACGGATAGCAGCGATCCAAGGGGCGTACGATCGCCTAGCAGCGCAAGCCGAACCGCCAATGTTGGATGGATTTGAGCAGGTGGGAGAGGACGACAACGTTGAGTGATCCCGACCTTTCAAGACAGTGGCGTTTGGCGCGCGTGGAAGTCGTTAACTGGGGAACGTTCGACGGCTTCCACGGAGTAAACGTCGCGCGGCAGGGACACCTTTTCACTGGTCCCTCGGGATCGGGCAAATCTTCTCTACTGGACGCGATCACGGCTGCCCTCACCCCGAAACGCGCCATTACTTTCAACGCGGCCGCCCAGGAAAGCGCTGGTCGGAAGGGGGATCGCACCTGGATCTCGTACGTGCGTGGGGCGTGGGCGAAAGAGTCGGACGCGATGGAGGACCGGACCATCGCCTCTTACTTACGCAAAGGCGCGACGTGGAGTGGGATCATGCTCCGCTTCGAACGGGAGGGCGACGACCCCGTTTCCCTGTATCGCTTGTTCCACCTGCGTGGAAGTAGCAATGCCGCGAGCGATCTGAAGGAACTGAGCTTCATCACCCGCACCACGCAGAACTTACTTGAGTTCGCGCCGTACGTACAGGAAGGGACGCAAGCGAAGAAGCTGAAAACCGAACAGAAACCGCTTGTGGTCGCGTCCGGTTCCAAGCCAGGACCGTACTTCACCAGATTGCGCAGACTGCTCGGGATCAGAAATGAAACAGCGCTCCAGCTGCTCCACCGCACTCAGGCCGCTAAGAATTTTGGAACCCTGGACACTCTTTTCCGGAAGTTCATGCTGGACGAACCCCGTACCTTCGAAATGGCGGAGAAAGCAGTTGAGGAGTTCGGGGAACTACGTGAAGCACACACCCACGTTGTCGACCTTGGACATCAGAAGGAGGCTCTCCTGCTGGTTCAGAGCGCCGTGCAGGAATACGAATCGGCGCAGGAGTCCGTGGCGGACCTGGACGTTCTGAGCAGCGCGGTCATCCCTTTCGCGGATGCGTTGAAACTGGAGAGCGCAAGAAACGCCCTGAGCACCGCTAGCGGAGCAGTGGTCAAGGCACAAAACGACCTGCTGAAGGCGCAGGAACGCGTCGCGACGGCGGAGGAACAGCTGAGCGTTGCAGATCGAAGGGTCTTGAAGCTCGGTGGTGGGGACCAGCGGAACTTACAGGCCCGGATCACTGACGCAAAGAAGGGGCTCGAGCAGGTCAGGGCACGCCGCGAGTCGCTGTTCGTGCGGATGCAAAGCAGGGGCATTCCACTGCCCGAAACTGAAGCGGACTACGTCCAGCTCTTGGCGACAGCAGAGGCAACGCTGGCTAGTCCCGAGCCGCAACAGATTTCTCACGAGCAGCAAGGCTTGCTTGCCCAGTCGCGAAGGCGTGTTGACCGACTGGAACGGGAACTCGAGTCACTGAACCGGCGCAAAAGTAGCATCCCCTCGGCTCTGCTGGATGTCCGAGACACATTGGCGTTGGAGCTTGGGATCCCAGAAGGGTTAATGCCGTTCGCGGGAGAACTCATGTCAGTGCGGGCGGAACATAAGGCTTGGTCAGGGGCAATCGAGCGTGCGCTTGCTCCGATCTCAACAGCCCTGCTGGTTCGGGATCGTGACCTGGACGTGGTGCGAGACGCGGTGAACCGGAAACACCTTGGCTTGAACCTCACTATTGATGCGGTGCCGCAAACCGTGCCCGCGCCTGCACCGATCAAAGATGAACGGTCCCTGGTCTACCGCGTCGACGTTAGTGAAGGCCCATTCAGCGAATACCTGAACCACCAGTTGAACTCCCGTTTCGACTTTGCGTGCGTTGACTCCCCTAACCAGCTAGACGACGTTGAACGGGGTCTTACGATCCAGGGACTCATCAAACGGTCCAAGAGACGCTACGTGAAAGCCGATCGGGACCGCGTTGATGACAGGTCCAGGTGGGTTCTGGGCGGGGACGTTGAACCGAAGCGCCGCGTGCTGGAAGATCAACTTGAGCAGGCCCGCGCTGTCTACAGGGATCGTTTTGCTGAAGTCGACAGCGCTGCGAAAAAACGCGACAAGGAAATGGCTCAACGCCATATGCTCAGTGAGCTCCTGCAAAAGCCGTGGAGTGACATCGACGTCGTGGCTGCGGCAGGCCGAGTCTCAGCTCTTCAGCAGCAGTGGGCTGACCTGGTGAAGCCAGAGAGCGAGCTTGGACAGGCAACAGAGGCTCAAGCTCAGGCAAGCGCCCGGGTCCGGGAGCTTAGGGCTCAGTCGGATCAGGTCCAGAAAGACCTCACGCTAGCTCAGAAAGAACAGAGTGACCTAGAGTCCATAATCGCTGGGCTCCAGGACAAGGATCATCCCCCCATTCCTCAACCCGTTCATGATGCTCTCGACGAACGTTTCCGGAAGCACCGGCGGGCGATCCGCTACGACCAGGTCCATGAGATCGCGACAAGCGTGCAGGAGCAACTGAGGGCTCAGCTGGGTGCCGCTCAGAAACAAGTACAGCAAGCCTCGGCGCGTTTCTCTGAGTCGGCTGCGGCCTTCGGCAACAAGTGGGCGACGGTTGCAACGAACGCTGACCTGACAGCGCAGATCGACGACCGCCGCGGTTACTTGGACCTACTGGATGACATCGTGACGCGTGGGCTACCCGAGCACGAGCAGAACTTCCGCCGGCTCCTGAACGAACGGTCACGTGAGTCAGTGGCTTTCTTGCGTGATGAGCTTATGACCGCGCCACGCAAGATCGCGCAGAGGATTGAGCCCGTAAACGCTTCCCTAGCCACGTCCCCGTTCGACAAGGGCGTTTTTCTGGACATAAGCACGAAGACGCGCCGCAGCGAGGAAGTGAACGCTTTCCTAGGCGAACTCAAGGAAATAGTTGACGACAGCTGGAACGAAGAAGAGTTCGAGCAGGCTGAAAAGCGATTCCAGAAGCTCGCAAGCATCATGAAAAAGCTGGCTTCCACGGACAGGACCGACCGCGACTGGCGCAGCAGGGTGCTCGACAGCAGGGAGCACGTCACTTTCATCGCAAAAGAATTGGACCTTCAAGGAGAGGTCGTCACTGTCCATGATTCCAGCGCGGGTCTTTCCGGCGGCCAACGTCAAAAGCTGGTGGTGTTCTGCCTGGCAGCAGCGTTGCGATACCAGCTTGGAGATCCCGACACGGAGGTCCCCCAGTACGCCACAGTCATCTTGGATGAGGCCTTCGACAAGGCGGATGCGGCCTACACACGGGTGGCGATGGACGTCTTCAATGCGTTCGGATTCCACATGGTGCTGGCGACTCCGCAAAAGCTGCTTCAAACCTTGGAACCCTACCTGGGCGGACTGACGGTCGTGACGAACCCCAACCGGAAAGCTTCACATCTGTCCAGCATTGAGTACTGACAATGGCGCCACCCGTCACTGTAGAAATGCTTCGGGCTCGGGCCCGAAAACGCTGGCAATCCGACGGCCGGTACTGGATGGCGGGGCAGCGACTCCCCGCGGAAATCAACGTGCCTTTGCACCCACCGACGGAACGGGACGTCCTACACAACTATGATGCAATGCTCAGGTGGGCGGAATCCTGGAAGTCGCTCCAAGACCCCGACATCGAGGTCCTTTGGGAAACGCGCCGCTGGAGCCGAGTCGGGGAACAAAGGCTCCCCATCCGTGCCAAAGTGTCTGGACCGGATGCCATCTCCCGGGTTGCGGGGACCCCGCGGGAGTGGAGAAGGTGGAAGAAGCGGGCCGAACAGCTCATGGACGTGTTACCTGACACTCCTGAGGTCCGCGCGGCGATCGCCAGCACCGGGCGGGCCATCGGGGACCTGACGCAACAGGACTTCGAACGGTTGCTACTCACCACCAAGTGGCTGCTTAAAAACCCGACTTCCGGAGTGTTCATCAGGGAACTTCCGATCCGCGGCATTGACACCAAGTGGTTTGAAACCCATCGTGGCCTGGTCGAAGCGCTGCTTGGGAGGAAAGAATTCGGGCGCCGGAAGCCACCCGAAACCGCCAGAATCAGGTTCTTAGACCCGGTCCTTGTGCCCTCGGGACTATGTGACTTGGATGCGCCCGTGAGCCAGCTGGATGCCCTCGACCTGAAGGACGTTCGCATCCTGGTCGTGGAGAACCTCCAAACCTTCTTGGCCCTCCCGCCCATGGCAGGGACTGTCGCGGTGGACGGTCATGGTGACAAAGCGACGGTGCTGTCGCAAATCGGTTGGATTCGCAGGGCTCACTGCATTTACTGGGGAGACCTGGACAGTCACGGGTTCCGAATCCTGTCTAGGGCCAGGCAGGCGGGTCTCACATTGGACTCTTGCCTGATGGATTCAGAAACGCTCCTGCACTTTGAGGACCTCTGGGTTCAGGAACCAAAACCGTTTCGTGGAGAGCTACCTGGGCTCACGAACAGCGAGGCAAGAACCCTGTCGATGCTGCGGGAGCTGGACTTCCCTCGCCTGGAACAGGAACGCATTGAATGGGACTACGCCCTTTCAGCACTGAACGACTGCCTACACAGCAAACCTGCGTGAGACCTTGGCTCTACTTGCGATGCGGATCCAAAACGATGACGTGGTGGGATCCCTGTGCGGCTTTCGAACCGACCTTCCCACCGCCGCGGCCCCGGAACAAGTAGGCGAAAACAACGGCAAGGGCGGCTCCACTTAGCGGACCTGCAACGTAAACCCAGAAGTCAGTGAAGTTCAAAGAGGCAAGGTCCGGGCCGAAGGAACGCGCCGTATTCATTGAGGCGCCTGAAAGGGGCGAGGCCCATAGGCCCGCGAGTGCAATGTAAGCACCGACGCCCAGAGCGCCGATCATGCCAACGTTTTGAGCTCCGGAGGCCGTGCCCAAGATGACCGTTACCAAGCCCAGCGTCAGCACCAGTTCTAGCCAGAAAGCGGCGCCGCTACTGAAACCCGCGGCCGGGTAGGTGGCGCCGTAGCTGGCCGACACGCCAAGCAGTGCCTGCAGGGAGTACGCAGCAAGGGATGCGCCAACCAGTTGAGCAACGACGTAACCGGGGACTCTGACCCACGGGAAGTCTCCTCGCAAAGCAAATGCCAAGCTCACCCCGGGGTTGAGGTGAGCTCCAGACACCTTCCCTATCGACAAGATGATGGCCGTCACCATTGCCCCCGGCGCAACAACCGCAGCGGCCCGACCAACCGAGCCCGGGATCGCCGCAGCCATCATCGGTGCGCCCGCAGCGACCAAGACCAGGAAGTAAGTGCCGAAAACTTCGGCGATGATCCTGCGCCACTCCCGTTTCGGGTCCGCGAAGTCAGCGCGCATCTGTGCACGGGTGTACGGGGTGTACGGCGGCACCAAACCCATGTCCATGGCAACAGGGTACGCCACGGGAAACGGACCCCCCAGGTGGGCGCTGAGCTGCTCGGACTGGGCGCGTGAAGACGCAGCGCCTGCCGCGGCGGACTTTCCCCAAACCCTTGACGCAGAAGGACGTGGAATACCTACAGGAGGTTCCGTCTCCGCAGTCGTCAGCCGAACCGGATTCCAAGGCGTGCGTGGGAACAGCGAAGCCCCCACCGGAGTGGGGGCTTTACTTGTGCACTATTCGCTTGGTACGCCATCAGGGACTCGAACCCTGGACCCACAGATTCGCAATCGTAAACTGAAGAAATCCTGATCAGCGGCGCTTTTTCGGCGCCATGGTGCGGATACACGGGGCTTTTAGTGCCCGTATCGTCCCGTATGTGCCCGAGTCGTCCCGAGGTTTTTTAGACACTTTTTAGACACTTTTGGATCCTGCAGCAACCTTAGTTTTCTTCTCGTTTTTGAGCTTGTTGGGAAGGGCTTGGAATGCCTCTATGACTGAGGCGGTGTCGACACCATCGGTGTAGAAGTCACGGTTGACCTGTTCGGTGTGGCCAAAAAACGACGATCTGGTTTTAGGATCCAAAGCAGCGTCGCGCAGAACAGTGTTGAGGGTGACGCGCCACAGGTGGCTGCCTCCCTCGGCTAGCAGCGGGATGTTCAGTTCTTCGGCTATTTCTCGATAGAGCGGCCTGACCGCCCTGCCCCAACAGTTCTGCCGCTCCCATTCTTTATTGGGGTCGGTAGGAGCGCCAACGACGTATGCGCCGCCGATCTTTTCACGTCGATTGCGCAGATGCTTACTGACTCGATCATCTAGTACCGGAATGGCTCTGCCCTTATGGGTTTTGGAAGCATCGTCTGAAATGGTGATCCAGAGGCGCTTGTTTTTGTCCTCTTGGACGTCTTGCCATTTGAGGGTCCTGGCCTCGGTGATTCGCACCCCTGTCGTGGCTCGAAGCAACGTGAGATCAATGGCGTTTCTGCGTTTGTTGATGCGATCTTGGAGCGTGTAGACGCCTCGGCGAGGCTTCTCCACCCCTTCGGCAGGGTCGATGGATAGCAGGTGTTCGAGGACTCTCTGGTAGTCCGCCAGTGACAAGGCTTGTCCGGCAGCTGGCTTGGGGCGTGCGTTATAGGTTCCAAAATCCGGGCGCAAACCGTGCATGGGAGAGTGTTCGAGGAGATCCTCGTCGTCGAAGGCTGGGATCACGTAGGCAGACATGACGGTGCGCGCTTGGCGGCCAGACTCCGCTCCCTTGTCGCGGGCGATCTGTTCGATAACGCGTTTGATGGTAGAGCGTTTCTTGGCGATCTCGATGCTGCTGTTGCCAAACGCGTCTTGAAGATAGGTTAGGGTGCGGCTGTGCCGCGTTACTGTGGCGGGTGCTAGTTTCGTGGGGCGGTCCTTGGTTCCAACGATGCGCGGAAGCACTGCTTCTTCCAGAAAGCGGCGCATAGGATCGGCGTCTTTCCAGGCACCGGCATGTTGAGAATCGGCACGCAGCCGTTTCCATTGTTCTCGCGCTTTTGCTCGGGCCTCCCCTATTGTGTGTGCGCGGGCTTTCATGGGTTTGGTGAAGGAGCCATCGGGCAGGCGACCAACCCACTGGAGGACATACCAGGCCGACCCCTCCGGCTTGGTTGCGTTGGCGTGCTCGATTGTGTGTTGGTCTGGGGCGAGGCGGGATTTAGTCAACTTCGACATGAACTTAGACTAATGGGCCGGGTTCGATATAGACAAAAAGGGCTCGTCTGGGTACTTTACTGGTGGGTCGTGAGAAGCACGCACGACGAGCCGTGTTGGCCCGGAGGAAGTACCGGGCAAATCCAGGATTGACCGGCCGCCTGGGGACGTGCAGAGAAGCACTATCCCTGGAGTATATAGATGCTCGAAGAAGCAACCATATTGGCGCGACTGGACGCGCTAGAAGAAACCCTGACTGCGGTCGTGCAGAAAAGCGCTGGGCAGCTGCCGGTGCTCGCCGTTACCCCAGCGGAGGCAGCCCGGATGGTCGGCAGGACTCGCAAGACGCTGAACAACTGGCGTTATGCGGGCCGAGGTCCACGTTGGACACGCACGGGGGACAACAGCGTTGTCTACAAGGTCTCCGACATCGAGGAATGGCTCGATGGTCAAGCGATTGAGGGGGCTGTCAAATGACTCAAGAAGAAACACCCCTCAATCCGAAAACCGGGACAGGTTTTGTGCAACACGCGGTGTCAAGCACGGTGGCCAATGCGAACCATTCTCAATCTCAGGGGGTCAGGAACCCTTCCACGCCGGCTTCCATCGCGGAAGTGGTCGAAGAAGCTACTGACAGGTATCTTGACGAGATCCAGCACCATGTGCCAGGGCCCTCTCTCGATGATGTGCGTGCGGAGCTGATCTACCGAACCAACGGCTCGATCACCGGGATTAATGCGCTGGTGGATAAGAGTGAGAGGCATTCGAAGATCCGTACGCTGAGGCCGTCCCAGATCGCCAAGATTTTGGTTCGACTCAAGAATGTTGTGAGAATCAGCGAAGCCAATGAAGGTTCGAATGCGTCTCCTGATCGCCAGCCGCTGGCGGTGTACCAGGAGGAAGGTGAGCCCGAGGGCCTTTATACGATGGCCACTGGGGACCTTCACCGCGCGATCTACGAGGTCGAGCCCGAGATAACTACGACGGACATGCGAGCGACATTGTCGCGCTTGGACGCAGTCGCGCCGCGAGTGACACAGTCCGAAGATCCGGACTTAGTGCCTTTGAATAACACTATTTACAACTATCGGACCGGTGTTTGCACTGCGTTTTCTCCAGACATCGTGCTGCTCTCCAAGGCGAAGACCAACCTTGTCCCGGATGCACAACACCCGTACTTGGTGGACAACGAGGGTGAGCGTTTCGATTTCGATGAATGGCTGTTGGATCTCTTTGATGGGGACGAGCAGCGTGTGGAGGCAGTCTGGCAGATGATCGCGGCGTTGCTCCGAACGAATGTTTCGTGGGACCGAGCCTAAGCCGCGGATGACAAAGCAGAGAATCGCCGTCCTCCGAACTCTGGA
>CAYFRO010000056.1:0-11110 GCA_964345565.1 uncultured Actinomyces sp. | reverse complement strand
AAAACTCAGGAAGTGGCTGCGGCTCCCAGTATCATCGTAACTTTAGTAGAAGATAGCGAATTGCTGGACGAAGTTGTTGTTGTGGGCTATGGCCGCACTAAGAAAGATGACTTGACTGGTTCGGTTACTGCTATTAAACCGGATGAACTCAGTAAAGGTATCACCAACAATGCGCAGGATATGTTGGTCGGTAAAGTTGCCGGTGTGGACGTTATCACTGCGGGAGGTACCCCGGGCGCCGGTGCGCAGATTCGTGTACGTGGCGGTTCTTCTCTGAATGCTTCTAATGACCCGCTGATTGTAATCGATGGTTTGACTATCGATAACGAAACTCCGAAAGGCATGAGTAATCCTTTGGCGATGGTCAATCCGAACGATATCGAGACTTTCACCGTTTTGAAGGATGCTTCGGCCACTGCCATCTATGGTAGCCGTGCATCCAATGGCGTTATCATCATTACTACGAAGAAAGGTAAGAGCGGATCTGCTCCCAAAGTATCCTACAATGGTGACATGACCATCTCTATGGTCCAGAAAAAGTATGATGTGCTTGATGGCGATGAATTCCGCGATCTTATTAATAACATGTGGGGCGACAAAGCCGGTGAAGTCGGTATGGGCAAGGCCAATACCGACTGGCAGGACTTGATTTTCCGTACAGCCATCTCTCACAGCCACAATGTATCGGTGTCCGGCGGTTTGAAGAACATGCCTTACCGTTTGAGTGTGGGATATAATTCTTCTGACGGTATCGTCGAAACCTCTTGGATGCGTCGTGCCAATGTCGGCTTGAGCCTTTCTCCCTCTTTCTTTGACAATCATCTCAATTTGAAGATTAATGCCAAGTATATGTACGAAAAAGACCGTTATGCTGATGCAGGCGGTGCGATAGGAGCAGCCCTCTCAATGGATCCTACGCAGCCTGCTTATTTCGACGCTGATGATGAGCGTGCTCCTTTCTTTGGCGGCTATTTCCAGCATACGCAGGCACCCAAGGACCTCAATCCCGAGTGGAAATATACTAATAACCCCAACGCTCCCCAGAATCCCTTGGCTCTGCTGATGCTCAAAGAAACGAAAGCTGTAGCCAATGACTTTACGGGTAATTTTGATGTGGATTATAAGGTACATGGCTTTGAGGATTTGCGTCTGCATGCAAGTTATGGAGGTCAGTACACAGAGAGCAAGCAGGACGATATAACTTCTAAATATGCTTATAGCCCCAACTACTACGGTTGGAACGGCGTGACTCAGACTTATAAATATAGTATCACTGCCAATGCTTATGCCCAGTATGTGAAAGAAATCGGTGCACATAACTTTGACATTATGGTTGGTGGTGAAGAGAGCCATTTCCACCGCAGTGGTTATGACTACGGGCAGGGTACCGACCCTTACAATGGTGAACCTCATGACGCTAAGCTGAGAGAAGAACAGGCATGGGCCACTCACAGTTCTTTGGTTTCTTACTTCGGCCGTTTGAACTATACTTTACTCAACAGATACATGCTTACGGCTACGTTCCGTGCCGACGGTTCCTCTCGTTTCTCTGATGACAACAGATGGGGTTACTTCCCTTCAGTGGCATTGGCATGGAAAATCAATGAAGAGGCATTTATGAAAAAGCTTACCTGGTGGAACGAGTTTAAGCTTCGTCTGGGTTGGGGTATGACCGGTCAGCAGGATATCAAAACTGACTTCGGTTATGAAACTCATTATACTTCAAGCGACTCTTTTGCCCAGTATCCCTTTGGTGATACTTACTATGGTACAATGCGTCCATCGGCTTATAACCCCGACTTGAAGTGGGAGACTACTACTACTTATAATGCTGGTTTCGACCTCGGCTTTTTGAACAACCGTATCACTGCTAATATTGATGGTTACTATCGTGAAACGAAGGATTTGCTGAACTCCATCACTATTCCTGTTGGTATGCAGTTCGGTTCTCAGTTGACCAAGAATATCGGTTCGTTGAAGAATTATGGTGTGGAATTTTCCATCAATGCAAAACCCATTGTTACAAAAGATTTCACTTGGGATGTAAGCTATAATGTCGCTTGGAATCACAATGAGATTACCGACTTGGTAGATGGTGAAGCCGGCTATTATGCATGGGCCGGAGATAAAATCAGTCGTGGTAACAATACTTTGATCCAGGCCAATACGGTAGGTGAATCTACTAACTCATTCTTTGTATATCAGCAAGTATATGACGAGAATGGCAAACCCATTGAAGGTATGTATGTGGACCGTGACGGTAACGGACGTATTGACAATGGTGACCGCTATTTCTACAAGAAACCCTCTGCCGATGTCATCATGGGCTTTACCACTAAATTCCTCTATAAGAATTGGGATTTGAGCATGTCTTTCCGTGCTTCCCTCGGTAACTATGTTTACTATGACTTTTTGTCCAACCGTGCAGTGGTCAGCCAGTCTGGTCTGTATTCCAACAGTGCTCTGCACAACTCTACTCCCGAAGCTGTGGCATTGGGCTTTACAGGTGTAGGAGCCGGCAACGACAACTATTTGAGTGACTATTTCGTACGTAATGCTTCCTACTTGAAGTGCTCCAACATTACTTTGGGATATTCTTTCCCCGCACTGTTCAAGGTCGCAGGTCATGAAACATGTTCCGGCCGTGCATTCGTTACTACTCAAAATCCATTCATTATATCCAAGTACAAAGGTATCGACCCTGAAGTGGCAAGCGGTATCGACTCCAATCCTTATCCACGTCCTTTCAGTATTCAAATTGGCTTGAGCCTGAATTTCTAATCCGTTAAATGTATATAAAGATGAAAAATATATTTTTGAAAACAGCCCTTGCCGCCCTTCTGATAGGTGGAGTGGCAACGTCGTGTATCAACGACTTGAATATTTCGTCCATCGACCCGCAATCCAGTTCGTCTTATGAAGATATGGAATTGCTGGCGAAAGTTTACAGTACGCTGGGCCTGACAGGGCAGAAAGGTCCTTCCGGTAGTGGCGATATCAGTAGTGATGAAGGTGAAAGTGGATTTTACCGTACTACATTCAATTTGCAGGAACTCTGTACTGATGAATGTCTTTGGGCTTGGCAGACTGACACCGATATTCCTCAAATCACCAATATCGACTGGACGGCTTCATCTCCCCGTGTGCAATGGGCATTCCAGCGTTTGGCTTTTGACGTGACACTTTGCAACTTCTATCTTACTAACACTGAAGATAAGGCTGATGACCCCAATTACAAACTTTATCGTGCTGAGGTTCGTTTCCTGCGTGCTCTTCATATGTGGTATTTCCTTGACCTTTGGGGCAAAGCTCCTTTCAAGACTACATACGACATTTACGAGTTGCCGGAAGAGAAGGCCGGTAAAGACCTTTACGACTGGATTGACCAGGAATTGACCGATATAGAACCGCAGCTTGCTGAAGTGGGTGAGTTCAATAATTCCGCCAATTTTGGCCGTGCCGACAAGGGAGCTGCTTATATGCTTCACGCCCGTTTGGCCTTGAACTCGGAGGTTTATACTAAAGGTGCCGTGAAAGATTACCAGAAGGCTATCGACTATTGTAACTTGCTTGATGGAAAATACGAGCTTTCTAAAGCAGAGAAGAATGGCTTTACCGGCTACGAACAGGTATTTATGGCCGACAACGATCAGAACGTACAAGCCATGAAAGAAATCATTCTACCCATTCGCCAAGATGGTGCCAAGACAAAGAGTTTTAGTGGTGCCAACTATTTGGTAAGTTCCACTCGTATCACCGGAATGCCCTATATAGGTACTTCCAACGGCTGGAGTTGTAACTTCTCTCGTGCTGCTTTGGTTAAGAAATTCTTCTCTACTATCGAGGATTGTCCGCTTGCTACTGAGGCTGCTCCCAAAGATGCTACCGAAGCTGATATTATTGCGCTTGATGAGGCGGCAGGTACTACAACCAAAGATGTGCAGGCGAAAGCGAATGATGACCGTGCATTGTTCTATTCCGGTTGCGGTGGCGGACTCCGCAAATTGCAGGCCGATCAGATTGCAGGCTTCAATTCCGGTCTTTCTATCGTGAAATGGAGCAATATCCGCACAGATCGTGCAGCCACCTCACACCCTGAATACCCTGATGTGGACATTCCTTTGATTCGTTATGCCGAAATGTATCTGACCCGTGCCGAGGCTAAGTTCCGTTTGAGCGGTGACCCACAGCAGGCTCGCGATGATATTAAAGTTTTGCGCGACCGTGCAGGCGCTTCTACTCCAGCCACCATCACCGAACAATATATCATTGACGAATGGTGCCGTGAGTTCTATATGGAAGGCCGTCGTCGCAGTGACTTGATTCGTTTTGGCCTTTTCACAGGTGATGGGTACCTCTGGGATTTCAAGGGTGGTGTAGCCGAAGGCAAGAGCGTGGAAGATTTCTTCAACGTGTATCCTATTCCGGCTGATGACATCAATGGTAATAAGAACTTGACTCAAAACCCGCGTTACTAATAGAATAATTGTCGAATTTATTAAAATCGAAACAATAATATGAAAAAAATATTGTTAAGAATGTTGCTTCCCGTCCTTGCATTGGTGTTGGTCACCTCTTGTGAGAAGGATATAGATAGCAATCCTACATTCCACGAAAATACTACAGGATTTGTATTGAATATGCCTGCCAACGCAGCCAATAATGTATTGGACTTGCTGACTGCCGATGAACTCACTTTTACTACCAGCCAGCCGGATTATGTTGGTATACCTTTGAGCGTTAACTATGATGTGGAGATTTCCTTTGACGATTTTAGCGCAGAAGAACCTGTGTATAAGGTAGTGACAAGTTCCACTTCTACTTCCATCAAAGTGTCGGGCAAGAGAATGAACGATGCTGTAGTTACTATGTTCCAGGATGCTAATGAAGGTGTGGAATATCCTTCTAACGAGGTGAAAGACCTTTATGTGCGTTTGCATGCTAACGTGAATAAGTTGGAGTTGGGCAGTTGCTACTCTAACGTAATCAAACTGCAAGTGAAGGCTACCTATCAGGCCCCGAGCATCACGTTGCCCGAAAAGTTGTTCATTGCAGGTTCTGACATTGGTGAAGCTTGGAAGACTTGGAAGCCGTTTGCCGGTGTGTTCGGTCTGGACGGTAATTATTTTACAGTGGTATATATTGCCGACGGAGGCGCTTTCAAATGGGGTACTTTCGCTGAAGAATGGTTGGGCTATGCAGATGTGAAGACTTACGCTGACGAGGCCGGAGCCGGAATCTCGGATGATGGTGGTAACATCAAGTTTGCAAAAGGTGGCTGGTATACACTTTGCTTCAAGGCTAAGATTAACGGTGAAGCCATTGACTATACTCTGACCGTATATCCTGCGGCTCTTTATATCATTGGTAATGCTACCGGTGGATGGGATGAAGCAAGTCCTGCCTTGCAGTTGACGGCTCCTGCCGATGGTAGTGGCATTTGGGTGTCTCCGGCATTTGTAGGCGGAGGCGAAATGCGCGCTTACGTACAAGCTGGTACGTTCGAGTGGTGGCGCACAGAGTTTACACTCTTCGAAGGTAATGTATTCTGGCGTAATCTCAACATTCCTGACAGCTGGGCCAACGACAAGGGCTCTGATTACAGTGTGGTTCCTGCTGCAGGCCAGAAGCTGTACGTCAAGTTCGGTACTCCGGGTGTAGATGCCAACGAAACGGGTGAGGTGAAATAACCTGAATGATAATCTATTTTAAAAGAAAAACATTATGAAGAAAAATCAAATACTCGCAGGTATGTTCCTTGCCGGAATTACCTTAGGTGCTTGTACGGATGATTATACGGATTGGGCTAACCCCCAATCCAATTCTCCGGAGGATGCTGCTGCCAAATATGAGATTAATTATGCGGCGGGTACTGACGCTGCCATTGTGATGGACGATGTATATGCCAAATACGCTGATGATGCAGAAGGTCTTAAAGTAGATTCGGTTGTGATTGCTTCATTGTCAAGCAGCAATGCGAATATAGCTTCCATTGCCTTCAAAAGCGTAAATGTGAATGGCGTCGCCATTGATGCAGCGTTTAAAGACGGGAAGGTTAAGGTAAACACGTTGGAACTTGACTTGGCTGTTCGAAAAGCTTTTAACAGCCGTGCCCACGTGGAGCGTACTCTGGATGTAAATGTGGATGCCGCAGCCAAATTGACTACCGGTGAGGCTGTATCTACATCGGGTACTGCACAGGTGAAGTTGACTCCGGTTACTACTCCCGCTATCAGTGAGAAGGGATATTGCATGATGGGTGATTTCCAGAACTGGAATGCAAATGAACCTATTGTGATGGAGAAGATTGGGGATGGTCTTTACAAGGCAGTTGTGACAACTACTGCCGAGAAGTCTTGGTTCAAGTTCTATCGTGCTTACGATACAACGAATCCTTCTTGGGACGACGACATCAATCCCGGTGTATTGGGAACTTTCGAAGATGGCGATGTGGCGACTGAAAACTTCCTGACGTGGGTTGGCGATCCTTCTTGCCCCAGCCCACAAGCACCTGCCATTAGCGGCATCAATGATTTTATAGTTACGCTGGATGTTGTCAACATGAGCTTTAAAGTTGCCATCAAGACAATCGACCTCTTTATGACCGGCAGCAACTATGGTTGGGGTGATACATGGAAACAGTTAACTCCGATTCATAGTGCCGAAGGCGAATTCTGGACTATTGTATATCTGGAAGCTGGCGAACAGATTAAGTTTGCTCCGCAAGCCGATTGGGGGAATGACTTTGGTGGCGAGGCAACGATTAATGACGAAGCCGGTGCCGGCTTGACTGCTGATGGCACCAATCTGTTAGCTAAGAATGCCGGTTGGTACTTACTGCACGTAGTGAACACAACCGACCGCATAGTCAATGTGCTTGCTCCGAATATTTATCTGATTGGCGGTACTGCTGCTGATGGTGAATGGGAGGTTGCAGACGTTAACAAGTTCACCGTTCCTACGGGAAAAGACGGCGAATTCGTTTCTCCCGCCTTTGGCGCTGCCGATGAAGTGCGTATGTGTGTGAACTTTGGCGGTTACGACTGGTGGAAGACTGAATTCATCGTTCTCGATGGAAAGATTGTATATCGTGGTAGTGGTGAGGATCAAGAACGAGTAAAGGTTGCTGCCGGTCAGAAAGCTTACTTGAACTTTACTGACGACATAGGTTCTTTCAAATAATCTTTTTTGTAAATAAGAATAAAGCCCTTTTTCTCGCAATGGAAAATACGAGGAAGAGGGCTTTTATGTTTTCGTTAAACAATCATTTACAGATATTGATATGAAGACTTTTAGATTAATGTCCACTTTGTTTTTTCTGTTTGTATTGTGCTTGGGAATTCATGCACAGCAGCGTCTTCTTGGTGGGGACATCTCTTTGTTGCCAAGTTACGAAGAAGCAGGAACCGTATATCGTGACGAAGCAGGAAAAGCTGTCGCTCCCCTCGAATATTTCAAGGAAGAAGGTTGGAATGCCATTCGTGTACGTTTGTTTGTGGAACCGGACAGGGCTTCGGCAGAGCATAAGGGAGAAGGCGTGTGTCAAGATTTGGATTATGTGATGAAACTGGGGCAAAGAATAAAAAAAGCCGGGTATCAGTTTATGCTTGACTTCCACTATTCTGATACGTGGGCCGACCCTGGCAAGCAGTTCATGCCGTATCGTTGGAAAAATAGCGGTGTAGCATCGCTTCCCGACAGTGTCTATCAATATACCAGAAAAAGCCTTGAAGTGATGGTGAAAGCCGGTGCATGCCCCGACTTGATACAAGTGGGGAATGAGATAACCAACGGGATGATGTGGCCTGCAGCGAAGGTGGAGCCGCTTGGAAAGGATAACTGGGACATACTTGTAAAACTATTGGAGAGTGGTGCCAAGGCCTGCCGTGAAGTATGTCCACGGGCAAAGATTATTATTCATACAGAGAAGGCGGGCGAATGGGACAAGACGAAATCTTATTATAACCATTTGCGACAGCTCGATTATGATGTTATCGGACTTAGTTATTATCCTATGTGGCACAAAGCGGTGGGAGTTCTTGGTGCTACGCTCGATTCTCTCGCTGTAAATTTTCCCGATAAGGAAGTCATGATTGTGGAAACTGCCGCCTATTATTCGCATGAGAAAGACCAATGGGCAAAGAGTGCGGACCAGTATTCTGAGTTTTATCCCATCAGCACTGAAGGGCAACGTATCTTTACTCACGAACTGGTAGCCGAATTGCGCCGTCATGCCAACGTGACCGGCCTATTCTGGTGGTTTCCCGAAGAAAATGCCTGCGGAAATACGGTGACGGAAGGTTGGCTGAATCGGGGGCTTTTTGATAATCGCACTGGTAAATCGCTTCCGGCGATGAAGGAATTCAGTGGGTTTATCCGTTAACTTCATCCAAAGTCGTCAATGGATTGAATTGTATTCTAATTATAATGAACGCGCAAATCTAAAATAGATATGAAAACCAGATATTTTATTGCATTATTCGCTTTATGCTTGTGCCAATGGAGCGCTGCATGGCAAGGTTTATCTTCTGCTGATTTGGTGGAAGTAAAATCCACATCTTCAATAAAAGTAGAACCGGCCTTTTGGTGGTGCGGTATGAAAAATCCCCAACTGCAATTGATGGTTTATGGTGATGATATAGGCGCTTACAAACCTGTCATTAATTATCCGGGAGTTGTGCTGAAAAGTGTGCATCCAATGGAAAGCCCCAACTATCTGGTATTATACTTAGATGTGGAAGAGGCAATGCCGGGGAAGTTCGATATTGAGTTTGTGAAAGGAAAGAAGAAACTGAACTGCTCTTATGAATTGAAACAACGTCAAGGAAATGGTGATGAAAAGGTTGGATTTAATTCTTCTGATGTTGTTTATCTATTGATGCCGGATCGCTTTGCTAATGGCGATGAAAGCAATGACCAAATAAAAATGAATTATCCCTATGCTGTAAATCGTAAAGATGTCAATGCCCGGCATGGCGGTGATTTGGCGGGTATTATGCAACATCTTGATTATTTGGATAGTTTGGGAGTTACTGCCATCTGGACAACACCCGTGTTGGAAAATGATATGGGAGAAGGTTCTTATCACGGTTATGCCGCAACTGATTATTATAAAATAGACCCTCGGTTGGGGACAAATGAAGATTATGTCCGGTTGGCAGAGTGCCTGCATCGGCGTGGAATGAAATTGATAATGGACATGGTCTTCAATCATTGTGGAAGCAAGCATCCTTGGTTGCTTGACCCGCCAATGCATAATTGGTTTAATAATTGGGATAAGGACAAATATGTTGAGACCAATCATGATAAAACCGTCTTTTTTGATCCTTACGCCTCGGATATAGATAAGGAGGAGATGACAGATGGCTGGTTCGTTCCCACAATGCCCGACTTGAATCAGAGGAATCATTTTGTGGCTGATTATTTAATTCAGAATTCAATATGGTGGATTGAATATGCCAATTTGGATGGTGTACGTCAAGATACATATGTATATCCCGATCCGGACATGATGGTACGTTGGTGTCGAGAAGTGTTTGAGGAGTATCCCAATTTCAATATTGTGGGCGAAGTGATGATTCCTAATAATACGGTTGGTGCTGCATATTGGCAACAAGGCAGTTTGGTTAATGAGAAGGCCGATACGGGACTAAAGTCTGTGATGGATTTCCGTTTAAGGGAAGTGGCAAGTAAGGCTTTTCATGAAGAAACCTCCTGGAATACCGGTCTGCAACTCGTTTTTGAACATTTGGCTTATGACTTTTGCTATTCTGATATTAATAATGTGATGCGTTTGCTTGAGAACCATGATTCTGATCGTTTCTTATTGGAAACTCCGAGTTCTTTGGATGCCTATAAGCAGGCAGTTGTCTTGTTATTGACAATTCCTGGCATTCCGCAATTGTATTATGGGCAGGAACTGTTGATGACTGGTACTACAAAAATTGATTTTGGATATATACGTCCGGATATGTCGGGAGGATGGAAAGAAGATGCACTCAGTGTTTTCGAAGAGAGTGGGAGAACGGCTATACAGCAAGAAGCTTTCGGTTTTATGAAAAAGTTACTGCATTGGCGTAAGGGGAATGATGTTATTTCCAAAGGCAAGATGAAGCACTTTATGCCTCGCAACAATATATATGTATATGAACGTTCGTACAATGGGAAAAGTATATTGGTCGTGATGAATGGGGTAAATAAAGAGGTCGATTGGGATTTGGCTCATTATAAGGAGGTAATAGGAAATAAAACCGATGCAAGGAATGTGCTGACAGATACTGATGTGAAGTTAGGAGCAATTATCCGACTACAACCGAAAGAAGTGCTTATACTTGAATTATGATTGCGTTGCGGATCAAATACTTTGTTTGTCTTGCTTCAGAAGACATTTTCAGGGCCAGCTAAGAGTTGAATGCAGTTTTACCCTCATGCTTTCATAATGTACTGCATCCCTTTATTCATCGGGCATATAGCTATGAGAGTAACCATGAGGGCAAGGCGTTACTATGCTTGATTACAGATGTTTGTTGTATTAAAACACCTTGTATGTCAACAGTTCACTATAGTGAGCGTTATTGTTCACGTAAATGAATAGTTCGGCTTACTGCCGAAAATGTGTGTTTTTGCACAAAACTCATATCAGAAATGTGAGAAAGTTCACGTTTCTGATATCAAAAACGTGAAATGCTATGTTTGGAAGAGAAGTATTTAAGCATCTGTCAGCATGGAAAGCAGACTTTGTGACATCTTTAGAACGACGAAAGATTCCTAACGAATTATCCGGCAATTATCTTTTTTGCATGGAAAAAGAATCAATTCACAGACAACGAATCTGCTGAATATTCCGTTATTCTTGGCAGACAAAACGAAAGAACTGCTTGCCATGCAAATTTTCCGTAACCTTACTGCTGTTTTCCATCTTGTTTATAGCCCTATGTAATCCTTGAGCAGGGCAATGACTCGAAAATCTGATGGCATGAAGAAGATAAAGTTTATTTCTTTTGTTATCTTTGTGTCGTTAACGGCAGAAAAGGACGGATTAAATAGAAAAAATAGCAGGAGGACAGCAGATGGACCCATTGAAATACATAGTACCCGGCAGAAAGAGACT
>CAYFRO010000055.1:0-11497 GCA_964345565.1 uncultured Actinomyces sp. | reverse complement strand
GGTGTGATCAATCTCGTCGATGAGTTGAAGGTGGAGTTAATGAGCAGGCGGGTAGCAACGATGCCCAAAGCTAGCGCAACAAGACTGGGGGCAATCGCTGCTGCCGCAGCACTTGTCGGTGCCTCCGTGGCAATGGGAGGTGGCACTGCATCAGCGGCGCACGCAGCCGCACCGTCGGATGCCAGTGGACTTTCCCACGCGAACAGGTCAGAAATCTCTGCACTGTTCTCAGCAGGGGTGCAACCGCAAGTTGAGCAAACCGACGATAGCGAAGTCCAGTTCGTAGACGCAGTCGTCGACGACGACTACGTCGAGGTTGGCGCTGTTGAGGAGAGCATTGGGGACGCGCAACAGGCTGAGGCAGTCTCGGCTGCCCTTGAACCCGACGCACCCGCAGGGGACATCGCCGACGTTGCCCGCATCGACCTCGAGGCTGACACAGCTGTCGTAGGGGTGACGTGGGACCTGGAGGCCACAGACCCCGAAGGCATCTACTGGAGATACCTCAGCGACGGCACTTGGCAGCAATGGAGCTCCGTTGATATCGACACTAATGAGGCAGGGCCGGAGGCCCGACCTGGTACTGAACCGATAGCCATTTCTAACGCTCAGGCAGTGGAAGTCGTTGCCCGCACTAGCGACGGACGGAACGTTCCCGGACTGACACTTCACGTTGTGAGCGCCGAAAAGTTCGGGGATTCAGAGAACGCGTTGCTGGAAACCTACCCGGACGGGGAAGAAGTCCGGGACAACGACGGCGAACCATCTGATGAACAGGTACAAGACGCTGAAGGTGTCGGCAACAAAGACGACGTCCTTCTGGACCAGAGCGGCGCGGCGTCTGCTGAGAACAGCGCGTTCTCACTGGCATCGGAGCCAGAGGCCGCATCAGCGACCGCAGTCGGGACTTCAGCATCGCTGAGCGCCGATGGCACCGTCTACGACACTGGCTACGACAGTCTCAAGATCGGGACTCGAGCAGGGTGGGGCGCTCCAGCCACAAGCACTTGGAAACCGGAAGCAATCACAATCAAGGGTGCCATCGTGCACCACACCGAGGGAAACAACGACTACACGCAGGCACAGGTGCCCCAGCAGATCCGCAACGTCTACCACTATCAGGCAGTCACGCGCGGTTGGGGCGATATCGGCTACAACCTTGTTGTCGATAAATACGGCGGCGTGTGGGAGGGCCGTTATGGAGGCCTAACAAAGGCTGTGAAAGGCGCACAAGCCTACGGAGCGAACTCCGAGACCTTCGGCATCACGATCATGGGAAGCTACCTGAAAGCGGCGCCCCCGGCTGTTGCGCGCCAGGCGATGAGCAAAGCCATTGCTTGGAAACTCAACGTCCACGGGATTAAGAGTTCAAGCGCGTTGATCCAAGTTCCAGGCCATTGGAACCTGCAGGCAGGGAACGGGAAGAAGATTTCAGTTCCTACGGTGTCGGGACACAGGGACGTTAGCCCGACCGACTGCCCCGGGGACCCCTTCTACGCACAGATGGGCACGGTACGAAGCGAGGTCCAGGCCCACCTTGACGCGCTCGGTAAGACGACGCCGAGCGGCGTAGGGTCTCCCTCTACCTTCAGCGCTGGGAACGTTATTTCGGATGCCGCTTTTTACAACGCTGACGCGATGACCGAAGCTGAGATTAAGACGTTTATCGAGACGGCGGGGGCTAGCTGCAAGCCCGGCAGTGGAACCACGTGCCTGAAAGACAGCAAGTTCCCAACGCAGAGCTTGACGACTCTCCGGGGTGGTTGCGAGCCGCTCAGCATGTCGGGGAACCAGGCTCCGTGGACAATCATCCACAGGACAGCTCACGCTTGCGGGATCAACCCGCAAGTTCTGCTGGTGATGTTGCAAAAGGAGCAGTCAGGACTAACCCAACCGGGGTCGGACGCGACTTGGGCGAAGGCCATGGGGTCGGGATGCCCAGACGGCTCGGGGTGCGACCCCGCGCAGGGCGGTTTCATGAAGCAGGTGTACTACGGCGCCGACAAACTGGTGTCGTACCAGCTCAAGTCCCAGGCTGGACACGTCGATGCCTTCAAAGCGGGGAAGGCTGTAACTATCCTGCACAACCCGGACACCTCCTGTGGTTCCGAGTCCGTTAAGTTCAGCAACGTGGCCACGGCCTCCCTTTACGAGTACACCCCTTACATTGGGAACTCGAGCAAGGCCGGTTGTAGTGCGACAGGTCAGAAGAATTTCTGGTCGATCATGCAGAAGTACTTCGATGGGGGCGCAACGGGGTCGGCCTCGTCGGCGGCAGTCGTCTCGAAGCTGGACGGAACCCCCATTAGTGGTTCGGACCGCTACGACACCAACTACCAGGTGAACAAAGCCAACATGACTGCGGGGAAACCCGTGTTCGTGGTGACCGGCACAGACTTCCCGGACGCACTGTCCATTGGGCCCGTGGCAGGAATGTTGAACGGAACCATCGTTCTTGCGAGCCCAAGTGGCATCGACAGTCGGATGTTGGCCCTAGTGAAGAGCCGCGCCCCGTCCGCCGTTTACGTCGTAGGCGGGACAGGGGTTGTCCCCCGTGTGGTAGTCCAGCAGATAGAGAGCGCGACGGGGAAGACGGCCAAGCGCATCAGCGGCAAGGACCGCTATGAGACTTCTGCTGCTGTCTTCGATGTGTTCTTCAAGGACCGCAGTTTTGGTGCCCCCTTCATTGCGTCGGGAGCGGATTACCCGGATGCCCTGGCTGCGGCTGCCGCGGGAGGAGCTCTGAAACGGCCTGTCGTCCTGGTGCCCGGAACGTCAAAGAGCGGAAGCCTTCCCTCGAGCGTCGCGAAGACAATCAAGGCCAAGGGCGTGAAATCCGTAGTCCTGGTCGGAGGGACCGGGGCCATCAGCTCAACTGTGGCAAGCAACGTCAAAGCGCAGGGCTTCAGTGTCGAGCGAGCCTCGGGATCTAACCGGTATCAGACGAACATAGAGGTGAACGACTACGTATCGAAGCAAGAGCCGGGCACGGCAGTCGAGGGACTCTGGGTGGCGTCAGGGCAAGGTTTTGCCGACGCGCTTTCCGCGACCGCCGTGGCAGGGTCCGCGTCACAACGGCTGGTGCTCTCTAACGGCAACTGTCTCCCATCACCGAGCGTGTCATCCTGGGTGAACGGGACAGGCTCGAAGATTACGAAGATTTCGCTGGTTGGCGGGAAGGGCGTGCTTGGCGGGGTCTACGAATCGGTCCGAGAATGCCGGTAGATTCCTAACTCATTATCGGGACTGCGGAGTGCTGTGGGGCGACTTTAGATTTGATATCGCTGCCGACCCTTCACTCGCGCTACGCGAGTGAGCTGTCACCCGCGCTCTTCATCAGTTCGAGTAGCCTCGGAGCGTGAACTTGGAGAGAAGAGTCGGATAGTGGGAGTCTTTGGACGGCTACGGCAAACAGCGGGGGAGTGGATCCTGCCGCTGCTTCCCAGGGGTGTCAGGGAGCGAATCGTCGGTCCTCTCTTTTCATGGAACCACTGGGACTTGCGTCCAGTAGCGCGGTTGCGCTCAGGGGAGACTCGGCTGCTGATCGCTCCAGCCAACTCTGCTTCGCAGGCGGTCCTTTGGGCTCGCGCTGCCGAGACACTCCCAGGCGTGAAGGCTCGCACCCTGGTTTTTGGTCACAATCCCTCCGGCCCGTCGGTCGCACCAGATGTGTCCGTAAAACCGAACGTCGGGCGCAACTCTCCTCTTTGGTCTCGCAGGCAACGCCGGGCGATTCTTCAAGGTTTCACCCACGTGATTTACGAGGCGGAGCGGGCGATCCTGCCGGCACTCTTTGGTGAGGATCTTGAGGCAGAAATCAAAGACCTCCAAGAACACGGCGTTCGGGTAGCGATGCTTTCGCATGGCAGCGATGTCCGCTTGCCACTGCAGCATCGCGAGTCGCGCCCCTATTCCCCGTTCCACACAGACTTAGAGGGTCTCACTGCAAAGCTTGAAGAGGTGACCGAAGAAAACGTGGCGCTACTCGGGCGCTTGGAGGTACCTAAGCTCGTTTCAACCCTTGACCTGCTTGAGTACATTCCGAACGCTGACTGGCTTCCGACGCTGGTAGATCGGACCTGTTGGCAGGGGCTACCTCCCGCGCAGTTGGGGGAGCGCAAGCTGGTTGTGCTCCACGTCCCTTCGCGTTCAGCGCTGAAAGGGACTAGCCAGATCCGGTCGGCAATGGAGCGTCTCCAAGAACAGGGGTTGATCGACTACGTGGAAGCGCAGGGGGTTCCAGCCTCAGAGATGCCGAAACTGGTTGGGCAGGCTGACCTGGTGGTTGACCAGTTGGGGATGGACCTATACGGGGTCGCTTCAGTCGAGGCGATGTGCGCTGGGCGTCTTGTGGCTGCCCAGGTTGGGGACTTCATCCGCGAACAGACCAGGAACCGGTGCGGGCTGGACGTGCCGATCATCGAAGCTAACCCGGACACCATCTACGAAGTGGTCAAAGACGTCGCAACGCATCCATCCGGTTATGCTCACCTGGTCGATGAGGGGAGACGCTTCGTCGAAGCTGTGCATTCGGAAGACAAGGCTGCCGCAGCGTTGGCTCAATTTCTGGACAGCTAGGGTCACTCGCCCGAAAGGTCGGCTCCGATAGGCTTAGCCCATGCCTAAGCCCAGTCTGCTGATACTCAGTTTTTCCCCTCTGGCCAGGGACGCACGTCTGCTTAAGCAGATCAACCTTTTCAAAGATGACTACCAGGTGACGACCTGCGGCTATGGGCCTCAGCCGGTTCCCGGCGTCGAACACATTGAGATCCCTATCGAGCAGGGGATGTGGAACCTAAATGGGCGCCTGATAACTCTCAAGATGTACAACAGGGTCTACTGGTCCCTGGCGGGAGTGGACTGGGTTTGGAACAGGCTCAAAGGGCGGGGTTTCGACGTGATCCTGGCAAACGACTACGACACTGTCCCGATTGCAGTTCGGCTGGAACCCCGCGGGGGAGTGCACGCTGACCTCCACGAGTACGCCCCATCGCAGGGGGAGGAGAGCGAGGCCTGGGCTAGACGGATCAAGCCGTGGCGCGAGTGGGTGCTCCGCAAGTACGCGACGAAGGCAAAGTCCGTCACGACTGTGGCCCAAGGAATTGCGGACAAGTACCGTGCAACCTGCGGTTTCTCGCCAACCCTGGTCGCGAACGCGACGCCCTACGCCGCGCTACACCCCTCGCCGGTTCACAAGCCCCTCAAGTTGGTTCACCACGGTGGCGCCAATCCAAACAGGGGCATCGACCGCATGGTTAAGGCAGCCATGCGTTCTACCGCTGATTTTCAGTTTGACCTTTACCTGATGCACGCTTCGGCGGGATGGGTTGAGGACATCCGAGAACTTGCGAGCGCGGATCCAAGGATTGCAGTAAAAGACGCGGTGCCCTACGACGAACTGGTTCCGCTACTGAACACCTACGACGTTGGACTCTCTGTGATTCACCCAAACACCTTCAACCTGAAGCACGCTCTCCCCAACAAGATTTTC
This sequence comes from uncultured Actinomyces sp., assembly GCA_964345565.1. GTDB lineage: Bacteria > Actinomycetota > Actinomycetes > Actinomycetales > Actinomycetaceae > Scrofimicrobium. The sequence continues at coordinate 6,006 of CAYFRO010000055.1, read as the reverse complement.
GACTATGTCCAGGCCAGGCTTGGCATCATCACTGGTCCTAGTCCAGAGATGGCGCGCCTGGTGACGGACCACTCATTGGGGTTGGTGCTACCTGACTTCAGCGAAGACGCGTTGACGGCTGCGATCAACGAGCTGGAACCAAGTCAGATCCGTCAGTGGAAAGCCAACGCCGATCTTGTGGCAAGAGCGCTCAGCGCAGAGGAGCAAAACGAGGGGTGGCTCGCCCCAGTGAGGGCGCTTGCTTTGCGCGTTCCCAGCTCAGCGCGGCCTAAGTAGGTCAGCTTTGGGCGTCAGCCACTCGAAGCAGAATGTCCTCTAACTGGGCTGCGATAGCAGGATAGGAGAACAGGGTTACTTCAGTAGCGTTGGGAGCGAAGGTGAAGGGCAGGCCCTGCGAGCGTTTGGTTGCTGCGTCCCTCAACCAGGCCTCCAGCCCTTTCTTGCTTTCCGGACCGGAGGCTTCCTCGTAGCAGTAGCCAGTATTGGTCTTTTCCAGCACTTGTCTGATCTCCGAGCCCGCTAAAGGACCCGCTACCATCCCGAGAATGGGGCGCTGGGCTCCAAGGTATTCCAGTAGCTTGCCCGACAGGACTCCCGTTTCTTCGGGGGAGTTCCAGGACGTAACCAACAGGATGTCCGAGTCTGCTTGGAGCCTCAGTGAATCCTCATGTGACAGCATTCCGTGCGACACAACGACGCCGCCTGCCCCTTGCTCGTCTGTGATTTGCTCGACCAGAGGGTGGTTCCGGCCAGCGTAGTGGAGCTCTACTTCCACTCCGTCGTCTACCAGGGCTTGGAGGAGTGAGATCAACTCGCGAAACAGCGGGACACGCTCACGGTAGAGGGCTCCCGTGTAGGCGATCCGAAGCGGCCCGATGCCAGTCGGCGGGGGCGCGGTCGGGCGCGCGCTGAAGCCGTTCGTGAGCACTGATGTCGAAGCTGCTGCGCGGCGGTTTCGAGTGGATCGCAGCAGGGAGTCCTTGACGCCCGAAGAGACCGCCGTCGTCCAATCCGCCTTCTCAAGAAGCTTTCGCTGGTGTCGGCGAAGATACTGGCGGACTGCTGGCAGAAAACTGGAGGAGTCCAGTGGATCTCTGAAATCGTTCACCCACCGCGTAGCGACGTCGCTTTCCTGAAGGACAACGCCTAGCTGGTCGTTAGTTGAAAAGAGGACATCGAACTTAGGTTCTTCTCCATCAACGCTAAGCCCGCTCGCCACTTCACGCGACCAGACTCTGGTTGCAAGGATTTCGTCCAGTCTTTGGATAGATGAGTACCTGCGTTGGGTGAGCTCGGCTAGGCGTTCGGAGAAAGCCTGGTCCGGCCGGCGTTCTGTGACCCGTTTGAGCCACGCCACGGGCAGGACAGTTGGGGCGATGACGAGTGCAATGAGTCCCTTCCGTGCCAGCCGCGCGCGGCGCGAGAGGCTCTCTGGGCCCGGCGAGTAGTTTCCAATCCGTCGTACCTTCACTCCCGGAGGAGACTCCGATGGGTGCGAAGTCTCAGGTGCAACGACCGTCACGTCGTGTCCTCGCGCCGCTAGCTCGCGGGCTAAAGAGCGGGCGCGGTGGGATCCAATGCGTGCAGTGTCGTCAAAGAGCAAGGCTCCTACAAGGATTTTCACCGACGACCTGTCCTCCGTAGCTCATCCTCAGCGACCAGCCCTGCTAGCGCGGCTTGCTCGGCGAAGTTAGGCACTCGGTCCACCACCTCATCGAACGTGCCCTGCGCCATCAGGAACCCTTCTTCCATGTAGAACAGTCGGTCCACATCCTTGACTGTGGAAAGACGGTGGGCAATAGATATGACCGTGACCTGTCCGTGTAAGCCTGATAGGGCGTCGGTTACCTTAGATTCGGTCTTCGTGTCAAGCGCCGACGTGGCCTCGTCCATGATCAGGATGTAGGGGTCGGAGTAGAGGGCCCGTGCAATACCGAGTCGTTGACGCTGACCGCCTGACAGAGCGATTCCGCGTTCCCCGATTTTGGCGTTCAAACCGCCCGGGCGTTCTTGGACGGCCTTCCACATTTGAGCCTTTTTCAGGCACTCGATGACTTTCTCTCGGTCGATATCGTCTTTCCAAGTGAGGGCAACGTTTTGCGCTACGGTGCCGTCAAAGAGAGACACGTCTTGGGGGACATAGCCCACTCGTGACCTCCAGTCGGCCATAACGTCCTGAACGTCCTTGCCGTCGACCAGGATCTTTCCTTCCTGAGGGACTAGCAGGCCCAAGATGATGTCGACCAGGGTCGATTTACCAGAGCCCGACTCGCCTACTATCCCAACACGCGACCCCATTTTTATCTTCATTGAAACGTCGTTGACGGCTGGGTCGGTCCTGTTGGGGTAGGTGAAGGTAACCCCGTGCAGATCAAGATTCTGTGGGCTCTGTAGCAGCGGTTCCTTACCGAGGTGCTCAGCGTTCTTGCGATACCTATCAGCGGCCCTGAGATCCCTTATGACTGCTCCGACCTGAGCGTCATTCGCGTTCAGTGCGTTTACCGTGCTCTGGTACGAAATCAGCGCAGGGATCAGACGCATCGACGTCACGGCGAAGAGCACCACGGCTCCGATCGCCTCGGACATAGATCCATCCGAAAGGTAAGAGAGCCCGCCGACGATCAGAAATCCACCGATCAGTGCCGTGTCCATCACGAACTTGGGGATGGCCCCAAGGAACTGGATGTTGGCCCGCGCGCGCGTCGCGTGCTGACGGTTGCGGCGCACTTCGTCTGCGACTTCGTCGAACTTATTGCGTAGCGTGATTTCCTTGAGGGCGCCAACCATGTCGGTCATGAGGGAGGCGACTTTGTAGCTATAGCGTTGGTTGACGACGCCCGCTTCCAGAGTCTTTTTACTCAGTACGAAAGCGAGCAACAGCGCGATCCCGCCAAGGTAGACGATTGAGATGACAGCCGTCAGGGGTTGGACGACAAAGAGCGCGACAAGTATTAGGACGGTAGAAACGACTGTCGCGGGGATGCCGATAAGGGGCATAATCAGGCCCCCGATAAGTGCTGCTACCCCGATGTCTGCCATCCTCACCAGGGTGGAGCTGGAGCGAGCTAAGCGATCAACCCACGGCGCGCCGATGTACGAGTCGAAGAGGCGCAAACCCAACACAAGCTCGAACTCGGTGAATCGTCGAGTGGCGAACCATCGTTGCAGAAGAGAGAGGCAAGATTTGAGTAAGATAAGCGCGGATACCGTGAGCAGAAGCCATACATACTGATCTTGGCGGACCACAACGCCCGTCACGGGGATCGTTATGTCCCCGCCAGTCATCATCGTGGAGAGCGAAAGGCCCAACAGCATCACGGCCGCAACATCAAGGAGCGTTAGTAGGCAAGAGACAATCACGTAGCGGGTCATGTAAGAAACGGAGCCCTCAGGCAGATAAGGGATGATCAGCCGTAGGCGCTTGACCGCTGCCTTCATAGGGACTCCAAACGACTCGACGGAACGCGTCTAAGCTTATACCCGACTCATCAGGCTAGGGAGGGAGGGGATTGTGCTCCTGGCTCAAGTCGTGGTTCCGGTGCATTCGGTGGGCAGCAGATACCTGCGCGCAGTTGACTCGGTGCTGCGGAGTCCGGGGGTCGGAGTTGTTGTGGTGGCCCACGGCCTTTCGGGTTCGGAGCTAAACCTGCCTGCAGATGAACGCGTCACTTTGATTGAGATCGCGGATGGGGTCGGGAAGCCAGGCGCGGCCATCAACGCAGGGGTTAGGGCAGCCAGCGCACCTTACCTGGGCATCATGGGACCTGATGACTGGTACGAGGACGGCGCGCTCGAAAAGATGCTCAACCACCTCAGCGAAGATGGTGGCGATGGTGTTCTCAGTCCCCTGCGCTACGACTACAGCCTGCGCGCCGAGGTCAACCCGATTAACGCGAGGACTCGGAAGCTTCGCGCTTGCGAAGACGGGCTCTTCTTCCGAACCGCACCCTTGGGACTGTTTCAGCGGGAACTGCTCCAGTCGCCTCGGTATGCGTTTGACGAGTCCACGAGGTCCGGGGAGGGTCTGTTAGCTAGTGCAAGACTATGGACCGACGACCTGTCCATTTCCCACTACGGCTATGACCCCGCCCATGTCGTCGGTTCAGGTGCGAAGTCGCCTGCGACGCTCGCTCCCGGGCCGCTTAGCGAACGCATTCGGGCATGGCGAACTATCTGGGAGAGAAACAAACTGGCCTCCTTGTCACTGAAGCAGCGACAAGGCTTGGCAGACGCGACATTCCAGGTTGGGATCCTTCCTTTACTGCAGGCTCAACCCCAAGCGGAGCAATGGTCGGACGGTGATACTTGGCTCCTGACCGACCTAGTGCGGGTCATGAAGGTGGCAGCTCCGGGGTTTGACGATGGTTTCACTCGCACTTGGTCAGCCGTGGGGGCGGCTCTGGAAGCAGGCGACTTGGGGGAGGCACTACGTGCGATGCAGGGAGCGTCTTACCTAGACAACCGTCTGCCTGCCCGTCCCGGTGCACTGCTCGACCGCAACAGTTGGCTGTCGAAGCAACTGAGGGGGAAAAGGTCGAAGGTTCTGGGCGGCAGGGCCCGTCGGCAGACAAAGTCCTCTCTGCGGTCTCTTTTGCCGTTCGCGCCTGCCTGCGTCTCTCGAGCCCTGGCTCCTGGCGTCGACCCATGGCGTCCCGGCGACGAGCGTGAGGTCGCTAAGTTCTTGGGGGAGGGGAAACGGCGTCTATTAATAGGAGGCACGAACACCGCGGGGCAGGCAAAGAGGTGGGCTGACGCGGCCTCCCTTTTGCCCGAAACCTCTTCCGCTAGCTTGGGGTTCACTGGACGTTCCGGGCAGGAATTCGAGGCGGACGCCCGGCCACCGATCGGAGCTGCGTGGCACTCTCCGACGTGGTCGAAGCGGCAGTGGGAGCAGGTTTCCAAAAATACAACACACGTGCTTGTTGAGTCAGGTCAGCCACTGCTTGGAACGCTCTTCGCCCGAGATCCCCGCAGGGAACTCGTTGCAATGCAACAGGCGGGCATCAAGGTCGGAGCCCTGCTACATGGCAGTGACATCCGCGTCCCTTCAATCCACCGGACCTTGAATCCTGACTCTCCCTTTGCAGAGCCACTCGACGGGCTTACGGACGCTCTAGAGGACTCCGCCGTTACCCTGAATCGTTTCCTTGACGCGTCCGCTATCCCGGAGTTCGTGTCGACACCCGACCTGCTTGACTATCGTCCGGGTGCCACGTGGCTTCCCACCCTTCACGACTCCGCGCTCTGGGACCAGGCGCGGCTGGGCAGGGAAGTTGGGAAGCGTGGTTTGGCAGGGGAGCCTGGGCGTCCGGTCGTTGTTCACATCCCTTCGCGGGCAGCCCTCAAGGGAACGCAACACATCGGGCCAGTGCTACGCGAACTCGACAAAGAGGGAGTCATCGAGTACCGGGAGCTTTCGGGACTCGAGCCTGAGGAGGTGGCTCTCCAAGTCGCTGCGTCGGACATCGTCGTGGATCAACTGACGATGGGCTTGTACGGTGTTGCCAGCGTGGAGGCTATGGCGTTGGGCAAACCGGTTGTTGCACAGGTGGGGGAGCGGGTGCGCGGGCGTATCAAGGCTCTGAGCGGAGCGGACCTCCCAATTGTTGAAGCAACGCCAGACACCCTCCGTGAAGTCATTGCGCGGTTGGCAGCAGATCCTGCGACGCGCGAACGTCTGGGAAGTGAAGGCGCACGGTACGTGAACGATGTTCACTCGCCAAAACACGTAGCAGATGTTCTCCGTGAGAGTTTCCTGAGTGATTAGGACTGACTTGGCTCTTTTTCTAGAAACTGAGGACTACCGCATTGACCTCCGCTCCCCGAATTGGAGAAGTGATGACACTGGACAACTTCTCTACTGGGACAGCTTGGGTGGGGAACAGATCCCGCGAGCGCAAATCGAAGAGGGGAAGCTACCCAGGATAGAAGACAACTGGGCGGCCATCCGCATCGCAGGTCGAGAGATGACTCTGCTTGCCGACCTGGTACGTTCCCATGCCTTGT
>CAYFRO010000054.1:0-11604 GCA_964345565.1 uncultured Actinomyces sp. | reverse complement strand
GGGCGGAAAGATCGGTCTGTTCGGTGGTGCCGGTGTTGGTAAGACCGTCCTCATCCAAGAGATGATTCAGCGTGTGGCTCTGGACCACGGCGGCGTTTCTGTTTTTGCTGGGGTGGGCGAGCGTACCCGTGAGGGTAACGACCTGATCCACGAAATGGAGGACGCGGGAGTGCTTTCGAAGACCGCAATGGTCTTCGGGCAGATGGACGAGCCCCCGGGGACTCGTCTTCGCGTGGCGCTGACCGCCCTGACGATGGCTGAGTACTTCCGTGACGTGCAAAACCAGGACGTGCTGCTGTTCATCGACAACATTTTCCGTTTCACTCAAGCGGGTTCCGAGGTTTCAACGCTGCTGGGTCGCATGCCTTCAGCTGTTGGCTACCAACCGAACCTTGCCGACGAAATGGGCATGCTTCAAGAGCGGATTACTTCGGCCGGGGGGAACTCGATCACGTCGATGCAGGCGATCTATGTTCCCGCCGACGACTACACCGACCCCGCGCCGGCGACAACGTTCGCTCACCTGGACGCGACAACAGAGCTGTCTCGTGAGATCGCTTCCCGCGGCCTGTACCCGGCGGTTGACCCCTTGACTTCAACGTCGCGGCTACTGGACCCGAAGTACGTGGGTGAAGAGCACTATCAGGTCGCAACCCGGGTGAAGTCGATTCTGCAAAAGAATAAGGAACTACAGGACATCATTGCGATCCTGGGTGTGGATGAGTTGTCCGAGGAAGACAAGGTACCTGTGGCGCGCGCCCGGCGCATCCAGCAGTTCTTGTCCCAGAACACGTACATGGCCGAAAAGTTCACTGGGATCCCTGGCTCTACCGTGCCTTTGACCGAGACCATTGAGGCCTTCAAGCGGATTGCTGACGGCTACTACGACCAGGTTCCCGAGCAGGCCTTCTTCAACATTGGGGGCATCGACGACCTCGAGCGCAAGTGGCACGAACTTGAGCAGGAAGCATGAGCACCTCGAATCCTGCTGACAAGCTCCGTGTTGAGGTTGTTGGGAAGACAGGGTCTCTTTGGAAAGGCAGAGCCAGCTACGTGGCGATCCCAGCGGTCGACGGTAGCCTGGGTATTCTTCCAGGACGCCAGCCGATCCTGTCTGTTCTTTCTGATGGTGTCGTCGAGATTTCGCGGACCGGCTCTGACAATGTCTTAGTGAACGTTGATGGCGGCTTCGCTTCTGTCGACCAGGACTTCGTCACCGTGGTCGTTGAGAACGGCAGTATTTCGAGCTAGCCTCTACTGTGAGTTTGGGCGTAGGGTGCTTTTGAAATCTGTGGAAGGGGCACCTTGAAACTGGTCATCGCGGAGTGCTCTGTCGACTATTCTGGCCGGCTCGATGCACACTTGCCCAGGGCTAAGCGTGTCCTAATGCTGAAAGCAGACGGGTCGGTCCTGGTTCATTCCGACGGGGGTTCCTACAAGCCCCTGAACTGGATGAGCGCCCCTGCCAGGCTCACCCAGGTGGAGCCCAGCGAAGAAGACAAAGCTCAAGGCATCACCGAGGTGTGGCAAGTTGAGCCCACGAAAACTGATGGGCTACTTGTCATCAGGATCTTCGAGATTCTGGCGCAGATCGAAGAGCAGCTTGGCCAGGACCCGGGCCTGGTCAAAGACGGCGTTGAGGCCCACCTCCAAGAGCTGTTAGCAGAGCAGGTGGCAACGATTCTTGGCTCCGGGTGGACGCTGTTTCGCCGTGAGCACCCAACCCCCATCGGACCGGTCGATCTGCTTGTGTACGACGCCCAGGACCTGCCTGTCGCAGTTGAAGTGAAGCGACGCGGTGGCATAGACGGGGTCGAACAGTTGACCCGCTACCTGGAGCTACTTGGCCGGGAACAAAGATACGGCAAGATCAGGGGGATTTTCGCGGCTCAAGAGATCACCCCCCAGGCCCGCACCCTGGCAGAAGATCGCGGCATTGAGTGCCTGATTTTGGACTACGCCGCAATGCGCGGCATGGACAACGCGGAAGAAAGACTGTTCTAGTGGAATCAGCGAAGAGATGGGGCGGCAAGATTGTCCTCCCTGATGCAGTGATCCAGGATGGGGTCGTTGTCACTTCGGGTGACAAGATTGCCTGGGTTGGGCAGGTAGGGGATCTTCCGGAGCAATGGAAGGGCTCACCTGTAGCAGAGTTACCGGGCGGCGCAATCATCACTCCTGGGCTGGTCGACGTTCACTGCCACGGTGGGGGAGGCGCCTCGTTCCCTGATTCCCTCACCCTTGAGGACGTGCGGACCGCTGCGGGCGAGCACTTGAAAAATGGCACCACGACTCTTGTGGCTTCGCTGGTCACCGCCCCGGTTGATGTGCTTGAAGCCAGGGCCCACCTACTGGCAGAGGCGACGGAGCGGGGGATCATTCAGGGCATTCATTATGAGGGTCCGTTTTTATCTGAGGCCCGCTGTGGTGCCCAGGATCCTCGCTACCTCATCCCTGCGACCCCGGACGTCACCAAGCGTCTGGTGAAGGCGGCACGAGGCCGGGCGGTGTCAATGACTTTTGCACCCGAACGGGCAACTGACCCAGAGGGTCGGGAGGCAGTGAAGGTCTTGGTTGACGGAAACGTGCTGCCGTCGTGGGGACACACGGACTGCGACATTGCAGACGCGGAAGCTGCGGTGGCCGCAGGGATCTTGGACATCGGCGGGAAATCCACCCCAACCAGAGGTGGGCGTGCCACGGTCACACACCTGTTTAACGGGATGCGGCCCATGCATCACCGCTCGCCTGGGCCCATCTCTGTCTTCCTTGAAGCTGCGAAGCGAGGCCAGGTCGTCCTCGAAATGATTAACGACGGGACTCACCTTGACCCCTCCCTGGTTCGCAAAGTGGTCGAGATGGTGGGACGTGACAACTGCGTTTTTGTCACCGACGCCATGGCCGCGGCGGGTATGCCTGACGGCGAGTACCAGCTGGGCCCCCAGGCTGTCCGGGTTAAGGACGGTGTGGCTCGCTTGGCGGAAGGGGACGCCATCGCTGGTGGAACTGCCAGGCTCATCGACTGCTTGCGGACGGCGGTCAAGCGTTCGGGCCTATCGCTGGTGGACGCGGTCTATCTTTCGACTGCTGCCGGCGCGGGCGTCTTGGGGATTACGGATCGAGGCCGTTTGGAGGTTGGGGGCAGGGCTGATCTCCTGGTGATGGACCCGGACCTCGAGGTGGCTGCAGTCGTTCGAAAAGGAGAGTTGGTGGTTTAGTGGGGCGAGGTTCATCGAGGTCCCGGCGTCCAACTCACAGGCCGCTCAACCAGGCGGCTTTGCGGGGCGTGGCGCGCAGTGAAACGGGGCCTGACGGCGCCCTGTACCAGGTGCAGCGAGTGGGACCCTCACCGCGCATTTACACGTGCCCCGCGTGCGGTCGCCCCGTCGGCCCCGGCGTCGATCATGTGGTGGCTTGGCCCAGTGAGGCCGCGTTTGGTACAGACGTGGGAGTCGGGGCGCGAAGACACTGGCACGCAAGCTGCTGGGATCGTCGACTGTCCCCACTGTGACACCTGTGGCGGTTGTTCCCATTGTGAGACGTTCCGCTGAAAAGCGTAGAATAATGGGCTTACTCTGTAGTGATAGCTGAGAGCTGCGCTAACCAGCGCGACGACTGGAAGGAAGATGCGTGCGAGAGCTGAAACGCTACACGCTCCCCCTGATCCTGGGCGTGCTAGCCCTGGTCGGGGTGACCATTGGGATCCTCGCGAACACGGTCTGGAGCCCCCAACAAAAGGTCGTCGCAACGGGTGAAACTGACCAGCCATTCGCAATGACCAGGGCCGGGGTGCTTAGGCTTTATGAGCCCCACCAAGAGGCTGCAGGAGTCCGCGTTGAGGCCACCGTTCCCGGAGATTCTTTGGTCTGGCTGGCAATCGGTTCCGAAGATGACGTTAACGCTTGGCTACAGGACGAATCTTACGATGAGATTGTTGGCCTGTCTGACCTCGAGACACTGAAGCTTGTTGCTCACGAAGTCCCCGGTGAGCCCGGGGCCGAAGAAGAAACCGAAGAAGCCCAGTCGGGAGAAGAGGTCGAGGAAGCTGAAGAGTCAGAGGAGACGGCGGAGAACCCGATCGCCTCTGACATGTGGACCGCTGTGAAGTACGGAAAGCACTCGGTTTCCCTTGAGCTGACTGGCGATGAGCTAGACCAGTCTTTGCTGGCGGCAACCGATGGAGAGAGCGCGGCTCCCGTCATCACTCTTTCTTGGGAAACGCCGCGTGCCAACACTCTTGCTCTTTGGAGCTTTGTTTCTGCGGGAGCCCTGGCGTTGCTTGCTGTCATCACGGCCGCAGTCATCGGCGCCCGCCGCAAGCGGAAGGGGAAGCAGGTCCGGCAGATTGAGGCCGCTCCCAAACCTGCGAAGCAGATTGATGAAGTTGTAGCCAGCGTCGCTACTGATTCCGACGAAGCAGTGCAGGAACCCGAAGCTGAGACCATCGTTGTTGAGGCGGTCCAACCCGATTCGGCTCCGGCTGATTCTGCACTGGTTACAGAACCTAAATCGTTTGAAGTGGAGACCGTCGTGCAGGCTGAACCTGAGGTAGTTGAGGCTGAGGTTATTGATGCCCAGGTCGAGCCGCAGGAAGAAACGCAGGTTGAACCGCAGGAAGAAGCTGAACTGCAGGAAGAAAGCGTCTTCTATCCCGTTGCTGGACGTATTGGAGCACGGGGCAGACAAGCTGCCAAGGTACAGGAACCCCCAGCCGACTCCGGGAGTCTTGAGGAAGTCGTCACCACGGAGTCGGGAATGATGAACCTTGCCGCGCTCCAAGCCGGGCGTGGCTTCCCTTCGCGACGAGCCATGCGTGACGCCGAGAAGCGCGGCGTTGAGGCACTCGTTGTTGACGGTCGGCGCTACGAAACCAGGACGGGAGAGATCCCGATGGTTGGCAATGCCTCCGAAGATGCGCAGAAGCGCCATTCCCGGAATCCCTTTTCTCAGAGCGCAACAAAGGATGGCAAGGGTGGAAAAGGCTCGGAGGATGAGCCCTCACAGGGAGAATAACTGATGAAACGTTCGCTTAAGATCCTTACTGTTCCGCTTCTGGCATCCGCGTTTGTTCTTGCGGGCTGCGAGTTGCCCGTCCTTGAAGTTGATGGAGATTCTTCGCAGTCCGGCGCGCAGTCGGGCGCCCAATCTGGTGCTCAATCAGGCGAGGACAGCGATGAGCTTTCCCTGACAGATGATCAGGTCGACAGGATTGTCGCTGAGGTGCAGGCGGTCGTGGACCAGTCGGACTCGTCGGGGAGCGCAAAGGGTCTGGATGAGCGCCTGGTGGACCCCGCGCTTTCAATGCGGACCGGGCAGCTGGCCCGAGCCAAGAAGACGGACACTGATCTGGCTCCTTTGGTCATCGGGCATGCGGTCCACTCCGTCACTGTTGGGACCTCGTTCCCCAGGGTGCTTGTCGTCGCATCGGATGCAGCTACCGATGCGCCTGCAGAAGTTTTCTTCTTGACGCAAGCGGACGCCAAGTCTGACTACATGCTTGAGAACTGGGTGCGCTTGGTAGGCGGAACGCCCGTTCGGGGCCTGGCGGTGCAGAGTGGCTCCAGGGTCCTGCCCGACACTTCCAGTGACCTCGAAGTCTCGCCGAAAGACGTTCTTAGCACTTACGTGAACTACCTAAATAGTCCGGATAACGAGGAATACGCTATCTTCGACGACAACGTGTTTGCGCCCCGGTACGCCGAGGAACTGAAGGCGCTCTCCGACGCTGTCGAGGTCGCGGGCAGTGTCACTGCCGAGGCGTTCGAGGACAAATCTCCGATTACCACGGTGCTGCTTGAGACGGGGCAGGGGCTCACTGCGGCTTCCTTTGAGTACACGCACGTGTACAAGAAGACTGTGGAAGGCTCAACCCTGGAGCTTGCTGGAACCCCGGCCGCCTACATCGACGACCCTGCTGTCGAAACCAGTGCGACCGTGAAGTATCAGGTGAATATCTTCTTCCTGGTGCCACAGGCAGGCAGTGATGACCCAGTCTCTGTGGTCGGTGCTGAACGCATCATCAAGAGCGTGGAGAAGGAATAGGTTCGCGCGCAAGGCTATCTAGAACCTGTCAGATTTCGATCAAAGGAGTGGTATGAACCAGCCCGCACCCGCGTCGTCATCCGGGGCGTATGATCTGTCGGCTATGGCCGGATCCCCTCAGACAAGTCAGGGGGATTCTCCCTTTGGTGGAGCCCCCGTGGCCCAGAGCGCTCCTGCTTTTGGCGCCAGCGTTCCTGGAGCCCCGAGTGGTCCGCTGATTGACGCGGCGCTGATCGTTGACGTTTCGCAGGCGAACTTCGAAGACGTCATGGCACTGTCCCAAACCGTGCCTGTCGTGTTGCTGTTTACGTCCGCAGCTTCTTTGGCGTCCGGCCAGGCGATTCAGACAGCTGAGAGTGTCGCGCGGAAGTCTAGGGGTGCTTTCCAGCTAGGAAAGGTCGATGCTGCCAGCTTGCCTGAGCTCGTTGAAGCCTTCCAGTTGCAGACTCTGCCGGCTGGTGTTGCGCTGCTGGCACGCAGGCCCGTTCCTCTCTTTGAGGGAGCACCAACCGAGTCCGACTTGGAAGGGGTTCTTGCCGAACTGCTGCAGGTTGCGCCGCAGATGGGCGTCGTCGGCCGGATCAACGTGGCAGCGGCTGACCTTGAGGAGCCGATCCCGGACTCACACGTACCGGCGCGCCAGGCCGAAGCAGTGGGAGACTGGAAGAAGGCCATTGGTGCCTGGCAGAAAGTCCTGGCGTCGAACCCGGCTGATCGGGAGGCGAAGACCGCACTGACGCGCGCCCGTTTCCAGTTGCGCCAAGAAGAGGCAGAAGTAGCGGGTGGCCTTGCGCAGGTAGACGCCAGTGGTGATGCCTTGGAGGGAATCGATGCTGTCCAGGCTCAGGCCGACGCGTTATTCGCGGCGGGCCAGGAGGAAGCAGCTTTCGAGCTACTCCTCACGGCGCTTTCTTCGGCTAAGGACTCCGGGGAAAAAGAGCAAGTCCGCGCGCGACTGGTTGAGCTGTTCCAAATCGCGGGTGACCCGGGTGCGGTGAAGTCGGCGCGGACCCGCCTGGCAACGACTCTGATGGTCTAACCCCATTCCCGGCTTAGCCGAACCGGGGCGTAACCCGCGGCCGAACCGGACTGTGGGGTGCGAAATGCCCCTTGTCAGCACCTAACAAGCGGTGACCAACAAGGGGCATCCCTCAGAGACTAGGAACGTTACTTCTTAGGGCGCAGGAACGTTGCTCCCAGCGGCGGGATCCTAAGCGAGATCGAGTTATCCCTGCCCATCCAGTTGATGGGCTCAGAAGCGACCGGCTCAGGGTTCGTCACCCCTGAACCGCCGTACTTCAAATCGTCACTGTTCAGGACCTCTTCCCATTCCCCAGCAAACGGGACACCAACCCTGTACTGCTCGTGTGGGTTCCCCGCAAAGTTGATGACGCACAGCAGGTGCTCCATCTGACCGTCTTCACCCGGGCCTTGACGCACGTAGCTGATTACGTTGTGGTCAGCATCGCCCGCGTCAATCCACTCGAAGCCCGTGTAGTCGTCATCCCAGAGCGCCGGCGAGGACTTGTACAGCAGGTTCAAGTCCTTCACCAGATCTGCCACCCCCCTGTGCTCCGGGTAGTCCAGCAGCCACCAGTCGAGGCTGTAAGCTTCAGACCATTCGCCTTCCTGAGCAAAATCCTGACCCATGAACAGCAACTGCTTGCCGGGGTGCGACCACTGGTAGCTGTACAGGGCGCGGGTGTTCGCCATCTTCTGCCACTTGTCACCGGGCATGCGGGCCACAATGGAGCCCTTGCCGTGCACGACCTCGTCATGCGACAGCGGCAGGATAAAGTTCTCTGAGAACGCGTACACCAGCGAGAACGTGAGTTCGCCGTGGTGCCAACGCCTGTTGACCGGGTCCTCTTTCATGTAGGCCAGAGTGTCGTTCATCCAGCCCATGTTCCACTTGAATCCGTAGCCCAGTCCGCCGCCGGTGGTGGGGGCCGTAACCCCAGGCCACGCTGTCGACTCTTCCGCGATCATCACAACCCCGGGGTTGCGCTTATAGGCGGTCGCGTTGGCTTCCTGAATGAACTGGATGGCTTCCAGGTTTTCGCGCCCCCCGAACTTGTTGGGGTGCCACTGGCCGTCCTTGCGCGAGTAGTCCAAGTAAAGCATTGAAGCGACAGCGTCAACGCGGAGCCCGTCGACGTGGAACTCTTCTAGCCAGTACAGTGCGTTCGCAACCAGGAAGTTACGGACTTCGTTACGGCCATAGTTGAACACCAGGGTTCCCCAGTCAGGGTGCTCACCCCGGAGCGGATCCGGGTCTTCGTAGAGCGGTGTCCCGTCGAAGCGTGCCAGCGCCCAAGAGTCCTTGGGGAAGTGTGCGGGCACCCAGTCCAAGATGACCCCGATGCCGGCCTGGTGCAGCTTGTCAATCAGGTAGCGGAAGTCATCGGCGTAGCCGTAGCGGGAGGTGGGGGCGTAGTACCCCGTCACCTGGTAGCCCCAAGACCCACCAAACGGGTGTTCCATCACCGGCATGAACTCGACGTGCGTGTACCCCATCTCGGTCAGGTAAGGCACCATTTCATCAGCGAGTTCGCGGTAGGAAAGTCCCTGCTTCCAGGAACCCAGGTGGCATTCGTAGATGGACATGGGAGAGGTATGGGGATCTGTGTCCGCGCGCTTCTCGATCCAATCAGCGTCGTTCCACTTGTATTTCGACGTGGTCACCACAGACGCTGTTGCAGGGGGCACCTCTGCCGCGCGAGCCATCGGGTCAGCCTTTTGGAACCAGTTGCCTTCCGGACCCTGGATTTCGTACTTGTAGCGCGCCCCGATTTCAACGCCGGGGACGAACAGTTCCCAGACGCCCGAGGCGCCCAGAGAACGCATCGCGGTTCCGGTCCCATCCCAGAAGTTGAAATCGCCAACAACGCGCACCGCACGGGCGTTCGGTGCCCAAACCGCAAAAGCAACGCCGTCAACGTCCCCCATGGGTCCAGAGAAGGTCATCATGTGCGAGCCAAGAACCGTCCACAGTTCTTCGTGGCGCCCTTCTGAGAAGAGATGCGTGTCCAGCTCACCCAGCGTAGGGAGGTAGCGGTAGGGGTCGTCGACTGTCGTTTCTGTGTCGCCGTAGCGGACTTTGATGCGATAGTCGGGGACGACTGTTCCCGGTAGGACTGCGGCCCAGACTCCGTTTGCTTCGTGAACGGCAGGGTACTCACCGTCCTCTGTCAGGATCGTCACCTCATCAGCGAGGTGACGGACGGTGCGGACGGTGACACTGTCATCGCCGACGTGTCCGCCGAGCACCGAGTGCGGGTCGTAGTAGGAGCCGTGAGAGACGGCTTCTAGGAGATCATGGGAAATAGGAAGCGGTTCGTTGTTCATGAGACCAGTATCTCACGCCCGCAGTGACCTCTGTGCCGCTTACGACTCTTACTTTTACTCTTCGTCGCGCGTTAGAGCCCTGATGGCTGACAGGGGGATCCGTTTCCAGTCGGGGCGGAACTTGGATTCGTATTGCAACTCGTACAGCGCCTTTTCGAGCTGATAGGTGCGTAGTCGGAGTACGTCCGCTTCGCTCAGCTGTCGGCGGGAGTTGTAGCCCTTCAAGAAAGCCTGTTGGGCTACGTCCACCCACGCTTGGTTCGCCGCGTCGGCCTGACCCGCGTAGTCGAAGGACCGCAGCATTCCTGCCACATCCCGTGCGGGCGAGTCCATGGCAATGCGTTCTTCAAGAGGACGTAGGGGCTCGCCTTCAAAGTCGACAACCTGCCACTTGTCCGAGGAGTCCAGCAACATCTGGCCCAAGTGCAGGTCACCGTGAACCCTGGTTGCCACTCCCTTCGTGTCCTGGCCCAGAACCGTCTTGGCGTGGTCCATGAAGTCCTGGACTCTTTCCACATCACTGGGTTCCAGTTCGCCGCGCACTTCCCCCAGCAGGGACCCCACGCGGGCGACCAGCGCACTGGCTTGCGGGGCAGGCTCGTAGCCCAAACGTTCTTGGAGTAGGTTATGCATCTCGGCGACAGCGATCCCAGCTGCCGTCGCAAGGTCCGTGCACTCCTGATCCTCATTTGCCATTTCGCGAAGCAGGACGAATCCGTCCCTGGCTCCCGGGACCAGGTCTGTCAGGACAGCTCCGCAGACCGGCTTCTTTTCCGAGGGGATGGAAGTTTCGAAGACTGCTTGGAGGGTAGGCAGGGACCCCCAGCCTGCAAGCGTCGCGGGCAACTCTGCTTCAGGGTGAGCTCCCGCGTGGAGAACGCGGAAGACCTTAGCAATCATTGGTTTCTCTCCGCCTGACAAAAGGACAGAAGAGTTGGATTGCTCGACACCCAGCGGCTTTGCTTCGCTGGCAACCGCCGCCAAGGATTCCGCTTCCAGTTCAGACCCGGGCGGGAACAACGCGTCTTTGGCCCACGCCTGCCAGAAGACTGGTTCCCCAACAGCATCGGTGATCGCGATCTGTCCCTGCATTCCCACAAGCGTTTGTTCTGAGAGCCCATCTGCGGCCGGCGCCCGCTCAAGCATCAGCGGCACCTGAACTAGCTGAGAAGTCCCATCAAGGCGAAGCACCAGGATGCAGGCCTGGCGGTCTGCTACGGCGTCAAGGGGTTCCCAGGCCGCAACGGCTGCGCCTTGGCCTGGTTCTCCCGGCCACCACCGCTTTGACTTCGCCCATTCGGTGACCTGCCGGGCCAGAAGGGGGAGGTCTAGGGTTTCGCCCAACTGCGCTACTTCCCTAGCCTCCGTTTCCTTAGCCCCCGGCGCCTCTTTAGCCATAGTGCTCTGCGGACTTCACCCAGAACACGTGAGCCATGCGCTCCCAGGGGGACAGCTTCACGAAGTTCTGGTTCCCCCAGTGGTAGGTCTGCCCGTCGAGTTCGTCGACCAACTCAAGGTTCAAGGGCTGGCGGGCCCACTGGAACGCGGGACTTTCCGGGTTCTTCGTGTCCGGTGCCCAGAGCGCTTCGGCTTCCAGGTAGACGGTTGCGTAGACCTCAGTGTGCGGATCTAGGTTCACAACCACAATGACCGTGTCGTCCTCACCCGTTGGTGAGAAACGCGCCGGCACGTGCTTGGAGTAGCAGACCACCTGGTCGGAAGAGGTTGGGTGGATGCTGATCTGATGCAACTGCTGCAAAGCGGGGTGCTTCGCGCGGGCCTGGTTCAGCTTTTCCAAGAGTAGGGAGATCCCGAACAGGTCTGCGTTTTCCCAGTTACGAGGACGGAACTCGTACTTCTCGTTGTCGATCTGCTCCTCGAAACCCGGACGCTGAACGTTCTCAACCAGTTCGTATCCCGAGTAGATTCCCCACGTCGGGCTGCCGGTCGCTGCGAGCACAGCGCGCGACGCGAAGATCGCGGTGCCACCCGTTGTCATCTGCGGGGTCAGAATGTCGTGGGTAGTCGGCCAGAACGCCGGACGCATGACCTGGGCGGTGTGGTTCGCAACCTCAGAGAAGTACTCCTCGATCTCACACTTTGTCGTCCGCCACGTGAAATAGGTGTAGGACTGTTGGAAACCAACCATGCCCAGGGCCCGCATCATGGCGGGCTTCGTGAAGGCTTCGGCCAGGAACAGGACGCCCGGGTGAG
>CAYFRO010000053.1:3283-12084 GCA_964345565.1 uncultured Actinomyces sp. | reverse complement strand
AGGACGTTCCACTGGAAGAACCACTACCGTAGGACGTTCCACTGGAAGAACCACTACCGTAGGACGTTCCACTGGAAGAACCACTGCCGTAAGACAGGCCCCCATAGGAACCCCCACTGCCGTAGGAACCACCGCCACCGTAGGAACCGCCAAACGTTCGACCAGGGGTGGCACTAGGCGCCGCTCCAGCAAGCGGCTCTAGGATTGGTTTGCCCTGCACTAACCCAATGAGCGGGAATATGCGCACCGTACGATGAGTCTTAAACACCAGCCAGGCTGCAAGCGCCAAGGCCCCAAACATGAAGGCAAGAACGAGGAGCGCCCCCGCTGTTGACGGCATCCGGTCGGAAAGAAGTCCGGTGATGATGGTTACCCGCCACAACAGCATCCAAGCCACTTTGATGTACTGAACGCCTGCTGAACGCATTGCGACCCCTTCCACTGCGCAGGCAGCTAGTCCTGCTTCCCTCTACCTTTGAGAAACTTCGCGAATCTGCCCGGTTTGGACGCCGGAGTGTTATCTTCTACGAACGATTTCCACAATTCGGTGACCTTCCGTCCTGACACACCCTTCACTTCTGCGTCGATTTTGACGGCCGCCTGCCCCAAATTTTCTTCGGTAGGCGCACCAACTTTCGCTGCCGTGAGCCTGTTCTTGTCAAGAGCTTGCTTGAACAAAGAGTCAGCGACTGGAAGCGTCAGAGTGCGCAACATATGCGCATAAACCAGCAAAGGGAGGTGTTCGCGGGCTGCTTTCCGGTGCTTGGCGAACAAGTCCCCAAGTAAGAGGGCGTAGACCTCCTGCTCATTGGGTGAGTCTGCGCGCACCGCCGTGTCAAGGAGCGTGGCGGATCGACCGGCAAGAAGATGAGTAGCCAAAGCGGATGCAACCGCGGTCAGATAGTCCCTGTCTTCCGCAGATCCGCCGAGTGTCGCTAAGGGCCCTACCCGTGATGACCGTGCGTGGGCGGCGAGGGCGCGCACATCGTATCTGATTAGGTTTTGCAACCAGTTCAACGCCTGCGCTCGCGGTGCGTCCAACGACCCGACTGCTGCCAGGCGCAAGATTTCCTCCGCCCGAGGCGAACCATGATCGCCCTCTGGTTGCAGAGAAGTGCGACTGTCGAGACCGTGCACCAGCTGCCCGTATTCCGGGGCGGCAACAGCACCCACATCAGCAGCGAAGCGCAGGGCGGCCAGAGCACCCTGGTCATCAGTGTCATACTGTGTCGCTTCGTTCAGGAAGATCGCCGCAGCTAACTCTTGCGCGGCACGATCCTGGGCGGGCATCGTCTGACCCACATAGTTAACGACAGTTGCCAGTGGAAGCTGGCCGGTGGACAAAAGGACATCGGCTAGCTCCAACATTTTTTCGGAGCCACGCGTTCGGGCTAAGAGTTCAAGGCGGGCATGCCACGCCTCTGCGCCTTCTGGGCTCTCTATGTCTATCCATAGTTTTAGAAGCTGCTGCGGCGCACCGACGGGCACCGGGTCGCGCAGACTGTCCCAAAGGTCAAGCACAACTGTCATGTCGTTGGCGTCTTTATTGGCGGGAAGTCGCGACGCCAAGGTTTGGGCGACCCGCCAGCGGCACTCGAGCTGTTTGGCTGGACGCCGTTTTTCGAGGTCGCCTGCCAGCTGCGTCAACGTAGTTGCGTACAGTTCGGCAGCCAGTTGGGGCTTACCTTCTAATAGTTGACCGCCCAGAAGAGTCAGTTGGTTCGCCTCGTCCTCGGACAGGTCGCCACCACCCAAGTGGTCGACGATAATGGTGGCGAATCGGGCTTTGTCATCAGCGGTTCCGAATTCGGCGATGAACTCGCCGGCGGATGCGACCTCAGCACCCGTGTAATCAGACAGTGGAACGCCCGCGTTGAGAACCATGAAAGCACGCTGAGCGTCACATAGTCGGGGGGACAGTTCATCGAAGGATCGTTGCTCAACGAATTCGTGAAAAGCCTTCAGAGCACCAGAGCCATACTGTGCGCTCTCTACTAGGAACTCTACTAATTCCGTGGTGTCATCGAAGCCAGGGTCGCCCACGAGTGTGCCGTTGGGCGCCATAACGGTGAATCCAGGGTGCGTTGGCACCTGCTGATCTAGCAGTGCGCGTGTTGCTAGCACGCTGCTGCGTTCTGGATCCCACTCGTAGGTTGAAAAGCCTAGTTGCAGCGCCTGGGCGCGTGGCAGCAACTCTTGTGCGGCACCAATCCAGGTGACGAAATCTTCTTGGTCGGCCCGTACCACTAACTTTCTGGAGGCTGAAGCCTCCCCCACTTTTCGGCTATTCACCACCGCGGTGACGACCGACCCAACCGCTGTCTCACCCACAGGATCAGCCAAAAGCCTCGTCAGGTCGACCGCTGCTGTGCCTGGCCGGACCGAAACAGTGGGAAGCAGGTCGGGCTGATCCCCGGATCTAACTAAGTCCAAGGCAATGCTGCCTGTCAGGTCAGGAGACCCAATATAGCGGTAAGGCAGCTCGAGCATTTCTTGGGTGGGAACGGTAACTACATGCCCAAGAAAGTTGCCCGGACGCGTTGAACCCTCCGGATAGTCGCGGCCAATGTAAGAGATGAGGGACAAGAGGTACCGCTCAGGCCCAGCGAAGCGAAACACGTACCGTGCCGGGAAAAGAGAGGCGGCCTCTTCAGCTGTGGGTAGGTGCGGCAGGCTGGACCCTAGCGGCGGCTGGTAACTCAAGACGTCTGCGACTGGGACTTGAGCTGCGAGAAGGCTAGGCATTCCCGCGGAATAAGAATAGATCTGGAATCCAGAGGTCGCCCGTTCTATTCCACGTTTGCACGACGTGTAGAGCAGCTGTTCACCGTGCATGTCGATCACCGTTTCGCCGTCGGAATGATTTGTGCCTTCGCCAAAAGCCACAGCAACGCGTCTTCTATACGTCGAGGTAAGGGGGGCGAAAGTGTCCCGTCATCATTCGGTTCTCTCCCCAAGGCAGTGAATCCGAAGAGGGCGACATCGGCAAACTCTGTTTCCAGTTCGGCGATTAGGTCAGCATTTCCCCACTCGGTCAACAAACCCCTCATTTCGGCGTCTATATTGGCCGCGTCGTCAGGTACAAAAGCGCCCATAGAGTAGTGGGGGGAAGGCTTTGACAGTGCTGCGCCGGGTGGCAAGAGGGGCTCAATCGTATCTAGTTTCGAAAATGCCACGGCCGCGGGTACCTGGATCTTCGCGGTTTGTGGCAACCCGTTCACATTGCGGAAGATCTGCGCCACTCTAGCCACGACATCTGTTGGGGAAGACACGTCCTGAGCGCCTTCTACAGGGGTTGACCTTTGGACGACTTCATCTTCAATTTGAGAGCGAATCGCACTTTGGGCAAGCGGATCGACCAGGAAAACGATTCCCGAAGAATGACCAATGTAGCGGTTGACCTGATCCAGTTTGCTTTGCTCTTCGAAGTTCTCTCCCGCCGCGTCGAAAAAGACCAGGGTGATGGCCCGGATTTTTTTACGGAACATTTTCTTTTCTTCCACTTTCACGGTCCCCAAAATGGGTCGGTTACTAGCGAAAGTTCCTACACCAACTTCTGTCTGTGTCTGCGGTATTGCAGTTGGCTGGCTTGTACCGGGATACAGGAACTGCTCAAAGCGAACGCGGTATTCTGTGCGATCCTCATCCGTCATCAGTTTGAATGTCCCGTTGAACCCCAGCATTATTCGCTTGGAAAGCTCTCTGATCAAAACACCGACGTAGGAACTCTTGCCAGAGCCGCGGGTACCAATCAAAGAAACGATTATCTGCTCGTCCGTGTCGACGGTCGTGGGAAGTACGTTGTGGCAGTCAGGACAAACCCGAGTGTAAGAGATAGTGGAGCAGTGGGTGCAGGTCCCTGATTTGGGCATGTTCGCTCCCCTTCCCCGAACATCGGGAAAGTATGCCGGCCCCTGCACAGGGGCGGGCAGCCCCCGGTACCGTGCCTGTTCGACATCCTGTGGGCGTTCTGGACAAACCATGTTCCCTTGACACCGGAATTGGATATCGCCCATTTGATTCTGTTCGAAACAATAGGGGCACACGTAGTTTTTAGCCATTGAACCTATCCAATCTTCTGACGTCCACCGGCAGATAGATCGACATCGAAATACTCGTAGTCCGCCTGGTCCACAAGGAATAACTTGCAGTACATTCCACTCTTGAGCAGACCTGCTGGCAACTCAAAGCGGTGGCTTCCGGCTTCTGCTAGCTCCGGAATGTCCAGTAAACCCATGCCCTGGGTGGGGAAAACAGGCGAAGCATTGACTTGGCCCCGTAAAACTAGGGGTGGCGTGGCGGAAGTTGTCTTCAGTTCGAGGACGGCGCCGCGCAATCTACCGAACCGCTTCTTCGTCCCTATGGAATAGGTGATTTTCCCTTTGCGGGCCGCGCCCACCGCCTTGTACGACGGGGCAAGGTATGAAGAGGAATCACCTTCCCCGATTTCAGCAAACAGGACAAAATGCAGTCCATCTGGGGAGGGCGCTCGAAGGCGGATCGCCCTGAGCGTTTCATACTCGCCACGGGTGAACACTTTACGGTTCGCGCTCCGATCATTCGGACCGCTGGGATACCCGCCATCCTTCCAGGCTACAAGGACGCGTTCTACATCTGCGGGCCAGTCAAAAATCAGGTGCACGTCCCCCGCGGCTGCTTGGACCCTGTCGATAGTTGGCGACGTACGGCTGGAAATCAACGCCGTCGCACCGGCAATCATTTGCGTGCCATCCTCGGTAGTGGCAAGTACGGTGTGCGTATCGGTGCCAGATATCTTGAGTAAACCTTTTCCCGGACCTCGGGCGGTCACCGGCACTTCCAGCCAGTCGCGCTGTAATGACTGACTTTCGATGGCTTCACCCAAGGTAGGGGCGCTTGCGGTAGAGGAAACGAAGAAACGCACCTCTCCTTTTTCGGGCACGTCCCATTCCAGTTCGAACGTGGAATCTTCACCTAGGGTGGCCATCAACCATTCCACTGGGGCGGGCGGAACGCTGGGGGTAGCGGTGGACTTCACGCCGGGGGAATACACGGTAGCCCCATCCACCTGGTAGCCCGCTTGGATCAGATAGCCGTACTGATGATCGTTGACCAGGTTGGTGTCGAGCATCTGGTGGGTGGTGATGTTCCCAACCGGTATCCCGTCCTCGTAAACGTCGGGCGCGTTTCCCTCCCGGCGGCTAGCTCGAACCGAAACCGCGTTGGGAGCCACCTTCCAAGTCCCTCGAATACTTCCGGCGTCTGCTCGCAGAGATACGTGTTCCGGATTCGCGAGATTCAAAGCGGGTGCTTGACTTACCCTCAGCGGGGATTCGGTTGGGCCCAAACGGGTGACAACGGAATAGTAATAGGCTAAGCCAGCAACATTATTCCCATCGGAAATGCGATTGTCAGAAACTGTTCCGACCAGTTCGCCGTCTGCCGCGGAAGAGGGCGGATTACCGAGTTTGCGTCGAACTACGAACTCTCGACGCCCCGATGTGGGGCTATCCCAAGTGACCTCATTTCGGCCCGCGACGCTATCTGGAGTTGCCATAACGTTCTGTGGTGCGGGCGGCGCCATTGCGGCAAATAACGCTACGACTTCGGGGGCGTCTTTACATTCGTAGTAGGCATCAAAGGAAAGCTCTTCGTTTTGGACTGCACCCGCGGTTGCTTGGCTAGCCAGTGACTTTGACTTGGCAATCCCGTCAGTAATAGTTTGTTCCAGCGTCGGGTCAGCGTAGGCTGGGAACAGTTTTTTCAGTTCCGTATAAAGCTGGTTTGCTTCAACAAGACGTCGGTCCTTCACCGCGGTTGCCAGAGCTTTTAGTTTGCTGGCGTGAGTATCTTCCGCTTCCGAAACGCGCTGGCGTAGCTTGGGGATATCCGGGTGAGTAGCCCATTGACGTTCCGCAAGGTCAATCAACTGTGCCGCGTCCGTTAGGCGCAAGCCAGCGAGGAGTTCCCTGGCTTGTGTCAACGTCCGCTCAGCGCTGTCGCGTCCGGAGAAGTCATAGGAACAAGACGCACAAAAACTGTTGTCTACCGAGTTACTGGTTTGACATTTGGGGCATAGGTCAAACTGCAGTCCGCCACACGCTTTACACGCCTGTGTTCCGGCAGGCAGGACTTGGGTGCAGTAGTGACACAGCATTAGATCTGGACGCTGCTCTGCTTCTGGTTCAACCCAGGCTATGGAGCCCTTCCTGCACATGGTTCGGATATACGCGATGGCATCGTCCTCAGCCAAGAGGATGCCGCTAGCACTACCTGCGGCTATGAGCCTTTCAATTGCGGCGGCCGCCTGCTTACCGGATATTTCCTTGGTGACAGAAGCGCTCATCTTCAGCTCTTCGAGGACTTCATTCATTCCCTGCCAAGACAGGTAGTCGTCATATTCTTTGCGCTTGGAGTCAGAGGCAAATACCTCACGAGCGCGGTTCAACATTTTCTTGCGTGCCGCGTTTTCTTCTGTCGCCTTCGAGCTAATCTTTCGGGCGGCGTCTTCTGCCTTGGCGAGCAGGTCGGCGGTGGGAACTATCGAACGTTTCGCACCTTCTGGATAGCCCAAAAGGTGATACAGCGTGTCGTAGCCGTAGACCTTTAGCAGCTCGGTGGTTTCCCCTAGCGCTTTGGCCATCTCTGGTTTCTTTAGCTGCTTATCTTCAAACTTTTCTTCACGAATTTCGATGCTTTGCGCCAAAAAGGCCCGCACCCTCTGCTCGGAATACCCGGTTACATCAGCTAGCTTGGCGACTTCACTTTCGTAAAAAAAGCCTTTCACGCCGAAGATAGCCATGCGCTTACGGATGGCTTTTTCAAATCGGAGTTTCGCATCGGAATGCTGCTGGCGCCGCTTGTCCATGGTGTCTAAAGCGGCCAAAGCACCGGCAACCAGCTCCGTATTTCGCTTGGCTGCCGCACCGGTTTTAGGCTTGTTGGCTTCCTTGTTCCACTGGAGTGTCTTCTCTGTGATCTGTTTTTGGATTAGCTCACGCACGCTTGGATCCGCGTCTGAGTTTCCGACTAGATCATTGGTTGGGTCAACCGGATCGTACAGGTCAAGAAGTAGGTAAAAGTTTGTTTCAGCCACCGGTTACATACTCAATTCTGTGCTGCCGCCAGTCAGAACTTGAGCGATGGCAGAGAAGGAGGAAACCAAACCCTGAGCGTCTGTCAATGATGCCAGGTCCGGAAGGGAAGAAATACTTTTCAAAAATGCCAGGTCGGCGCCACCGAATCCAACGGCAACGGTCTCAATCCCCCGGGCATTGCAGCGATGAGCCTGTTTAACGGGGTCGGTGTCGGTATTCCAGTACCCATCCGTCAGAATCACCGCGATTTTGAGGGCATTTTTTTCCCGGTACAAGCCCCGTTTTTGTAGAAGTACCAGAGGGTCCGCCTTAGTTCCCCAACCTAGAGAACCGCTGTCGAATTCTCTTTTGAATGCGCGGATCTGCTGGAACACCTTCCGCGGGTGGTTCGTCGCCTGCCCTAATACCGCTGACTTATCCGCAAACCCGATAGTGCCTACCCACGCATTGGGAAACGGCAATTGGTTCACCAGGGTGTCCATTGCTCTCTCAACGTCACCGAACGTTCCGCTCATGGACCCGGACAGATCACAGGCAAGATAGATTTCGATGGGTTGGGCGGCGGCTTGCATTGCCGGTGGTTGGTCCAGCCAAGACATGTCTGCTGGGAGTTCTTCGCGGTGCAGCTTCAACGGTTTTGATTGCCCGACTTGGCGCGCCTCGATCTGGATTACCGCGTTGTCGTCATACTTGTAGGTGACGTCAACTTCGATTTCCCCATCACCCCTGTGTCGGAAACCTGTGAAAACGTAGAGGCCGGACATCTCGTTATCGGCGGGACGCTCTTCTTGTCCCTGAAGCAAATAGACTTCAAGGCGAGCATCTTTCTTGGGGATCCGCATTTGCCGGCGCACGGTACGCTCTGCGGGAACAGGTGAGTTTTTTGGAATCAAGATGTCGGTGATGTACCGCTGGCCATCCTCTGAGACCGAGACCATTCCCAACGCGTGCGAGGTCGCATCAGACAGTCTCTTGCCAACTGGCAGAGTAAATTGCGGCCCCGCAGTAGGTGCGGGTGCGGCACCTAAGGTGAAACGCGAAGCCTTCGCTTTGCCGCGCGCATCTTGATTGGCGCGGATAGCCGCACCCAGGGCCACGGCCTCATCCGGGTTGACACCGCGGTAAGGTGGCGCACCCACCGACTCTTCCAAATAGGACGAAACCTGTTTCATTTTGGTCGACCCGCCGACCAGGACCACTCCATCGACGTCGGACCATGACATTTCTGGTTCGAAACTCTGGAAAAGACGTGCAATGACGTCCTTCGTTTCCTGCAGCATGAAACTGGTGAGGCTGTCGAAATCCTCTCTAGTGACCTTGAATCGTTCCCGGCCAGCAGCGTGGTCAATGGTTAACGTGGTCGATGGAAGTGTGGAGAGCCTCTTTTTACCCTCCTCAACGGCGACCATGATCTGTTCGATCTGCTCCGGGTCGTCGGAAAGGTCTACACCGTGGATTTCTTCATACTCTTGCATCACCCAGCCGGCCAGAGCATCATCCCAGTCTTTCCCGCCCAGAGCGTGTGAACCGTCGGAACCTAGGACTTGGATCTCGTCGTTGTTGACTCGCGCCAAGGTGACGTCGAAAGTGCCACCGCCTAAGTCATAGATCAAAATGGTGCGGGAACCTTGCTGCTCCGTAACACCTTGGGCGAAGGCCGCCGCTGTTGGTTCGTTCACCAGCGCGGAAACGTTGAGTCCAGCCTGCTGAGCAGCCGTCAGGGTC
>CAYFRO010000053.1:0-3273 GCA_964345565.1 uncultured Actinomyces sp. | reverse complement strand
TTCGATACTGGTGAAATATGCGGGGACGGTAATGACGACGTCCTCGACAGCCTCTCCCGTTTCTCGTTCGGCCTCATCCACAAGGCCGCGCAGTAAAAGGGCTGATAAGTCTATGGGTGAGTAACTCTTCCCATAGAAAATCAGGCGGTAGTTCGGGTCACCCATCTGCCGCTTGAAGAAGGATGCGACTTCGGTGTGACCGGATTCTTGCATCTGTTTGGCGTCGACGCCATGAACCCATCCCCCATCGGGGGTGAAGGCCACCACGGATGGTGTCAACGACTCGCCCGCCGAATTTTCAATGATTCTTGGGCGCCCTGATTCGCTGTCTAAGCGCGCCACTGCAGAATAGGTGGTGCCCAGGTCGATACCTACGTGCATGGTGATCCTTCAACGTTGAATGGGGGATGGGTAGAGAACAGGTTCAAGTTGCTACATGCGCAGCTCGGTAGAGGTGACGCGACTCTTGGCCGCTTCCACTTCTTCTTCCTTGAGGACGGAGTCAGACTGGAAAACGCCCTTGATTTCTTCGTTTGTATCGGGGTTCTTACCTATGACAGTGACAGTCCCGTCGGTCTCCAGTTGCATGGTGACTTCAATCGGTGAATTTTGGGGCGTATTCGCGGGCAGTTCGAGGACGGCCTGACCCAAGTGGTAGTCTTCGTCAACGTCATACATGTCCACTTTTTCCGGTGTTTCATAGACTTCAATGCTGACTGAAGCCTGATTCGTTTCAGCGGTGTAGAACGTTTGCGTCACGGACGTGGGTATCTCCATGTCCTTGATAATCAGGTTGACAATCTTGGACTCATTGCTTTCTGAATCCAAAACTCTGATCCCGAAGCTCTTCGTCGTGACGGGGATTACTTTGAGCGCCGCGGTCGCGGCGGGAGCCGCGGACTCCAAGGCGAAACGGCGGGTAACTTCGCCCGTCTCTTTGTCCTTAACCGTCTCTACCTTGTCCCCGGTGACCTCGTCGACTTCGGTTTCTAAGACTTCAACTTTCTCATTCTCTTCCTGTTTCATCAGCACAGAGAAGATAGCCGCCCCTTTGGCAACGGCTTCATCCGGTTCAAAGATCTTCGGTTCCATCCCGAATTCTTTGGTGAGGGCCTCTTTAACCTGGGGCATCTTCGTTGAGCCGCCAACCAAAAGGATGTCATCTACTTCGATACCCTGGTCGTTGAGTGTGGCAAACGCCTTCTTCGTCAGGTCGATAGTCTGCAACAGCAAGGACGAGGTGATCTCTTCAAACTCATCCCGGGTCACTTTCACAGCGCCGCGCGCGCCACCAAACTGGAAGGGCTTACCCGCTTCTTGTTTAGAGGTGAGCAAGATTTTGATTTGCTCTGCTTTTATGGCTAGATCCTGCATGAAATCCGGGTCGTCGTAGAGCTCTTCATCCGCCCCAAAATCTTCGACAAAACGTTCGGCAATGAACGCCTGCAGGGCGCCGTCCCAGTCTTTCCCGCCCAGACTGTGGTCGCCTTCCGTTGTGATCGACCGGATTTCCCCGTCCTCTACCCGAACTGCAGAGATATCGAATGTCCCGCCACCCAGGTCGTAAACAAGTACTGTTTTGCCAGATTCAGCTTTGGCCAAGCCATAGTAGATCGCGGCAGCTGTTGGTTCTTCAATGATCTTCAATACATTTAATCCGGCAATTTCTCCGGCTTGTTTCGTAGCGGTCCGCTCACTCTCTCCGAAATAGGCGGGGCAAGTGATGACCACGTCCAGTGCTTCTTCCCCCAGTTCTTCTTTGGCCTGTTGGGCTAAGCCCCGCAGGATATAAGAAGAAACTTCTGCTGGGGACAAAACGTTGCCTTCGGGATCACGATGAGCTTCGGTCGTTTTTCCAATCAGCTGCTTGACTAATGTGACGGTTTCGTCGGGGCTCATCACCGATTCATCTTTAGCCGCTTGACCAACAACGGGTGAGGCCCCTTCGGGGAACTGCACGACCGAAGGAATCATGGAGGTGTTGTAGTCCAAGTTCTTCACGATTACGGGATGGCCCGTATCGTCCTGGTAGGCAATCGCGGAATAGGTGGTGCCGAGGTCGATCCCGAAAACGTATTTTGCCATTGTTGCTCCTTATGATGATTAACTTTTGGAGGAAAAGTGCTGAACACCGATCAAGCTGATTCGCCTTTTTCGGCACCCGCCTCAGGGGAATATTTGAAAACGCTTACCCACTCGCGCAGCAGTGGGCGTTCCCCGTACATAATTCCTGGGCGCAGAGATTCGTGAATCCGCCGATCTTGATCAGCTCCCACTGTCTTAGCAGTCCGCTTAATCTGGTGTGTCAGACCGTTGTAGGGATCCAATGCTTGAGTTTCATACGGATAGCAATCATGGTTAGCCAAAGCTTGCTCGACGACTTCCGTGTAATACGCTAGATCGCCCGCAGCCTGAGTGGCTCCCTGTGCTTCGCGGACGGCAGCAGCTTCGCGCAACTCCAAGTAGACGCTGACGAGTTCCAACAATAGAGGTTTTTCGAGGCGTTCGATGACGCCTTGTTTGTAGTCTTGTAACTCGCGATGCATGCGGTCAAGAACGATCTCTTTTGCTTCGTCATAGAGGAAGCGTTCCTTGAAACTCACCTGCAAGCTGCGTACTTGTTCGGACAAGTCTGCAATAAGTGAAGTCACTGGCGCGAGTACCTCTTGCAGGTGAGCAACGGTAGCAGTTCCTGCTCGCTCCGCATCAGCGTCCCGTTGGCAAGTCTTCGGCTCCGGTTCTGTTTTCTCCAAGGACGAGGGTGCTCCGTCGTCTAGATCGTCTCTTTCTACGAGTGTCGGTTCATCCTCTCGAACCTGCGTGTCGACGTCTTCGTGCACTTCTTCCTCTAGACGTACTTCACTCTCCGTGGCATCGAAGTCTCGGTCGCCCTCGTTTTCCTCGGGGCTCACGGGTATATCCGGAACGGTGGCGTCCCTTGGTTGCGTCATTGCTTTTCCTTGCCTGGCTTTATTTTGTCCTTGAACCTACGCGGCAGCTGTCGCTGGCACAGGAAGTTTCTTGCCGCTGAAGTTAGACTGAGCCAGAACCTTCCCTAACTTCTTGTCGGACTGCAGGACGATCCAGTCGATTACCTCGGTCACGCCCTGCGGCTGATAGGGACCACTGTCTGCCTCATGCCCCATGGCTGAGACAGCGAAGAACCGACTGTTCTTGAACGACTGCCGGATGTTAGCAACTATGTCTGCTTGATTGTTATCTTCAAGGAACTCGCGGCAGAGGACGTCCATCATGTCGAAGTAATCTGTACCC
>CAYFRO010000052.1:0-12095 GCA_964345565.1 uncultured Actinomyces sp. | reverse complement strand
AAGGATCATGGTTGGGGCTGGTGGTCATGGCTGGGAGGGCTTCCCTAGCGGGGCTAGCAGACCCCGGTCTTGATCCGAGGGCACTCACACGCTGAGAGCCTGCTTGGGGTGGGGAAAGATTGCGTGGGAGGGTTCCTGGGCCTTCGGAGACTTTGTTCGGGCTACCGGAGCCAACTAGCAGGCCGAGGCCAACTAGCAGGCCGGAGCCAACCAGCAGGCCGCAGCGAAAGTCAAACACCACCCCAGACGCACTTAACTTCCTATAGGCCCCGCATTAGCCCAAAAACAGCTAGCCCCACCCACTTTCCCCTGGAACCACAAGCAAAATCCCAACCTGAACAACACGTTCCGGCACTCGTCCCAGTCTGTTTGGCTGCCTGCTCCCGGGCTGTGGGGCCTGCTGTTTGGCTGCGGGTTGTCGCTTGGTCAGTGGCTCTGGTGCTAGTTCTTGTCCTTACAACTCGCTGCTGAAGCGTCAGCTTGTGGGTTCTAGAGAAGTCCAAACAGCTTCGAAGAGTGGCGCCCAACTTGTCCGGGCCTCAGTCGGCTGGTTGCGCGCTGTCCCACCTGTAGATATCGCGGCGGTGCCCTGACGCCACTACCACGACGATCAGGACGTCATCTTGGACGGTGTAAAGGATCCGCTCGTCGCTGACGCGAACTTTCCAAGCGTTGCGCCCTTTGAAGGGGACGGCTCCTGGTGGTCGGGGTTCGCGGCCAGGAGTGCGATCGCTCCACACAGCCGCACTTGGTCCCTTGGGTGGACTTTCCGAAATGCGCGCCGCAAAGCGCTAGGGGCGCATCCCCAGACCGCCCTGGATCATGATCGTGTCCCCTGTGATGTATTTTGCGTCTTCGCTGGCAAGGAACACGCACACGCGGCCAACGTCTTTTTCTGCGTCGCCAAAACGCCCCATTGGAATAGTCTTGATGTTCTTTTCGAGCATTTCGGGGTTCTCTTCGCCCCAGCGAGCCAGGTGTTCCGTCATTGCCAGTGGCGCCACAACGTTCACGTTGATGCCCTCTGCTGCCCACTCGTTCGCCGCAACTCGGGAAAGTCCGCGGATGCCTTCTTTCGTGGCGGCGTAGGCGCTTTGACCGACGTTTCCGGAAAGACCTGCACCAGACGCAAAGTTGATGATCGAGCCGGCAGTTTCCCGCAGGTGGGGGTACGCGTACTTCATGAAGTAGAAGCTTGCGAGCAAGCCGGCGTCAATCGCCTGTTTGAAGTCGTTCGCGGAATGGTCGACCAGGAGCACGCCAC
The DNA here is from genome assembly GCA_964345565.1 of uncultured Actinomyces sp. Taxonomy (GTDB): domain Bacteria; phylum Actinomycetota; class Actinomycetes; order Actinomycetales; family Actinomycetaceae; genus Scrofimicrobium. The sequence continues at coordinate 10,831 of CAYFRO010000052.1, read as the reverse complement.
TGACCGCACCGTCCGCGGAGTTGATGAGCACATCCAGCCTGCCGAACTTCTCTAGTGTTTCTGCAACGGCCGCTTTGACGCGTTCCTCGTCACCTCCATCAACGATCATGGTGAGGGTCTCCGTGCCAAAGTCGCGCTGTAACTCTGCTTTGGTCCTCTCCATTCCCTGGGGCCTAATGTCGGAAAGAACCAGCGTGGCGCCCTCGGAAGCAAACGCGCGCGCAACGCCCCTCGCAATGCCGCCGCCCCCACCGGTCAGAAAAACGACCTTTCCTTCCATCTTGCCGGGGCACGCCACTTTGTCTCCTATCGTTTTGAGGTCTTGTTCGCCTGTCTTTGGTGTGGTTCTTGAGGGCGTCTTCGTCCTCACGCGAAAACGCCGGGGATCAGCGTGTTGCACGCCGGACAGAATCCTCGTCCGTCTTCGTCGATGACTAGGCGGTTCGCCCGCACGAAGTAGCGGTCCCGCCAGATCACCCGTTCCCCACAGGTCGGGCAGTAGGTGGATTGGCCGTTCGGGTCGAACGTGTTGCCCGTGTATACGTAGTGTTCACCCTGTTCCATCGCGATGTCCCGCGCCAATTGCAGCGTTTCCGGTGGGGTGGGTGGGGTGTCAAGCATCCTGTGAGCTGGGTGGAACGCACTGAAGTGGTGGGGGACGTCCGGCCCCAGGTTTTCCACGATCCACTGGGACATTTCCCGAAGCTCGCCGGGGTCGTCGTTCTCCCCGGGAATCAACAGGGTCGTGATCTCCAGCCAGCAGTCCGAATCATTGACGTCCTTCAGGGTCTCAAGCACCGTCTCAAGGCGTCCACCTGTCACCTTCCGGTAGAAGCGGTCCGTGAACCCTTTCAGGTCAATGTTTGCGGCGTCCATGGCTCCGTAGAGCGCGCGGCCGGGCTCGTCACAGATGTAGCCTGCGCTGACCGCGATTGGGTGGATCCCTGCCTCCCGACACGCGTTTGCCGTGTCGATTGCGTACTCCGCGAAGATCACCGGGTCGTTGTAGGTGAACGCAACCGACTCAGACCCCGTTTGCCTGGCGGCCCTTGCAATCTGCTTTGGGCTCGCCTCAACCGCAAGGTCATCGAACTCGCGGGAGGTGGACATGGTCCAGTTTTGGCAGAACTTGCACCCCAGGTTGCAGCCGGCCGTCCCGAAGGAAAGGACGGCTGAGCCTGGCAGGAAGTGGTTGAGGGGTTTCTTTTCAACCGGGTCAACCGCGAAACCGGAAGAGCGCCCGTACGTGTCTAGGATCAGCTGGCCGCCCTGATTCTTGCGAACAAAACAGAAGCCCCGTTGCCCGTCCCGTAGCGTGCAGAACCTGGGGCAGACTTCGCAGCGGACTCGTCCGTCTGGCAGCGAAGTCCACCAGTTAGCCACGTGTGGCGTGCTCACGCCTGTTCGCCTGCCGGCAACTCAGAAGAACTCACCTGGTAGGTCTGGATGCGCATCTGGGGATCCCAGTAGTTCGGGGGAAGACCGGCTTTCCTCTTGAGTGCCGCCAGGAAGTCGCGTCCGTCCGGCAACTGCTCCCAGACCTGCGGGAGGAAGGTGGCGCGACGAGGCCCCCAGGACAGGATCACGCCGTCGCGGCCTGGATCAAGTGCAGCCAGCACCTCTTCCTCAGTCACGGGTCCTTCAGACAGAGGGGAGGGCTCTGACAGCACAGAGACCTCAACGCTCACCTGGTCGAACTCATCCGGGGTGAGCGGCCCAAACCTGGGGTCCCCAAAAGCTGCGGCCTTTGCGTTTTCGGCCAAGTCTTCACCAAGGTCCCGGTGGGCCTGCAGGCTCCCGATGCAACCACGGAGCTCACCGTCGATCTTCAGGGTCACGAAGCACGCCCCCGGCCGACCCAACTGAGCAAGTGTCTCTTCAGATACGGCCGGCTCGGCGAGCATCTCGCCTTCAGGAAATAGGGCCTCTGCGATTGCATGTTTTGCCAGGGCAGGCAGGTTCCTGTTTTCCGGCCCTTTCCACGCGAGCGCCGCGTACCCGACAACGCGGTCTTTGCTTCCCGCAGTGTCGCCTGAGTTCACGGCGGACAGTAGGACCGGGGTCATCCCAGTCTGGTTCGCGTAGGCCATCATGCCGTTCACGGGGAACATGCCGCACGCCTGCCCGCCTTCAAGCGGGGGTTCCCCGTCCAGCACCTGTCCCAGGGTTTCCGCATCCGCAAGTTTTGCGATCTGGTAGGGGAGGTAGTGGGAAAGGTCCGAGGAGATGATGACCGAGGTGTCCGGGAAACTCAGCGCGGTCTCAATGACCTTCGCGACCGGCATTGCACCCGCATGCCCCACCGCGATGGGAACCACGGTGAACGGCCCACCCAGGTAGCGTTGCATGAACGGCAGGTGGACCTCTATCGAGTGTTCCTGCGCGTGTGCTTGGGGAAACACTCCCACTTCCGGCAGTCCTTGAAGGGCTTCGGTGATCTCAGTATCAACGGGAACGTCGCCGAGCGGGGTGCGGACCACGTCCGCGCCGACCAGTGCCATGCCCCTAACTGGAACCTGGTGCGTGGGCCCCAGGACCACAACCCTTTTAGTTGCAGGGTCCAGGGCACGGTAGGACTCGGCCGCCGTCTGCCCGGAGTAGATGTAGCCGGCGTGGGGAGCCATCACCGCAGGGGCAACGAAACCCGGCTCCGGAGCGTTTGCGAGCAGAGAGTCGACCTGCCCTGCGAGCTCTTCTGGGTCCGAGGGGTAAAACATTCCGGCAACAGCCGGGTTATGAACAGTGGACATCGCGGTTCTTTCTCCGGGCGTCCCCGGGATTTATAAGGGTTTCACCCCATTGGCCGACAGCCAGCTCTCTAGTTGTGGTTGCGGCATGGCGCCAACCTGGCGCGCGGCAACTTTGCCGTCTTTGAGGAGCAACATGGTCGGGATGCTCTGGGCTTGGAATCGTGCTTGCAACGCGGGGTTTTGGTCAACGTTGACCTTGACGACTTTCAGGGCCCCGGCGTACTTCTTTGAGACCTTTTCAAGGATGGGGGCGACCATTCTGCAGGGTCCGCACCACGGCGCCCACAGGTCCACGATCACCGGCAACTTGGTCGCTGAGGCCTCTGCGAAGTCTGCGTCGGTGGCGTTCACCAACCAGGGCAGTGCGGCGTTGCAGTTTCCGCATTTCGGCGCCACCCCAGCAGCAAGGGGAACCCGATTCTTCTTTTTGCACGAGGGACAAGTGGTGATTTCCATACCCCAATTATGGGCCTTTGCGAACCGACGTGCCAGGGGTCTCCTTGCCCGCCGGTTGGAGCGGCCTGCCAGTCACGGTAAAATAGGTCTGTATGCCCCCGTAGCTCAGTCGGTTAGAGCAGCGGACTCATAATCCGTTTGTCCTGGGTTCGAGCCCCAGCGGGGGCACTACCTGTCAAAGCTCAAGCCAAAGCACCGGCCTCACGGTTACCTCTACTTCTGCCGGGCTACCCACTTTTGGAGGCTCCCCAAAGTGATCTCGAAGATGAGTGCTAAGGCGACCACGGCGAGTGCTCCGCCCAGCATTTCCGCGCAGTCATGAGATTTTAGGCCTGAGAATAGGTAGCGACCCAGCCCAACGTTCGCTGTGTAAGCGGCGAGCGTGGCTGTCGCAATGACCTGCAAAGTTGCTGCGCGGAGCCCGCCAATGATCACCGGTAGCGCCAGGGGGATCTCGACCCTAAAGATGACTTGGCTGGGACTCATCCCGATCGCTTTCGCGCCCCCGGTCACGGCGGGATCAATGGCCTGAATCCCGGAGTAAACCCCCGCAAGGAGCGAGGGGATAGCCAGGATCACCAGTGCCAGAATGGGTGCGTCAGACCAATCCCGAACGCCAGCCCGAATAGTGTCAACAGGCCCAGGGTTGGAATTGCGCGAGCCGCTCCCGTGATCGCGCCGACAACACCAGCGCCGCGGCACCAAGCACTGGCCGCCCGACCCTGGGGTAGCGAAACGCGATCCGTCCCAGGGGAACTGCGATGATGACGCTAAGTAGGATCGCAGGCACACTAAGTAGTAGGTGGGCGCGGGTCAAGCTTAGAACTTGCGGCCAGTTCAAGGTCAGCCACGTCATCGCTGCATCACCCCCACGGGCCGCCCGTTCCCGTCAACGGCGACGAGCCGACCTTCCACCTCTTCGGTGTGCAGGGTGCGCTCAGCACGATCAGCCCCGATGAAATCCGCAACGAACTTATCCGCGGGCGCCGCGACGATGTCGTCCGGCGAGCCCTGTTGGGCGATTTCACCGCCGTCGCGGAGGACGACCACGGTGTCGCCCAGCAGGAAGGCCTCATCAATGTCGTGGGTAACAAACAGGATTGTCTTGCCAAGTTCGGCTTGCAGTCTGAGTAATTCAAGCTGCAGTTCCTGGCGGATGAGCCCTTCGGGTCCACGGCCCCGAAGGGCTCATCCATTAGCAGGATGTTCGGGTTGGGGGCTAGGGCGCGAGCGACCCCGACGCTGTTGCTGCCCTCCTGAAAGCTGGCCAGGATACCTGGAAGCAAACGTTGGGCTCAGCCCAACTCGCTTCAGGGTTTCCATCGCGATCTCCCGCGCGGCCTTTGCAGGCACTCCGTTTAACTTGAGGACGGTGCTTGCGTTCTCAAGCACCGTGCGGTGGGGGAGCAGACCCCCCGATTGCAGGACGTACCCAATAGAGCGGCGCAGGCCGACGGGGTTTTCCGTTGCGACGTCTTGGTCATCAATAAGGACGCGGCCCGACGTTGGGTCGACCATCCGGTTCACCATTCGGAGCAGCGTCGTTTTGCCGGAGCCCGAGGACCCGACTAACGCCACTGTTTTGTGCGAGGGGATGGTGAGCGAGAAGTCGCCCACGGCCACCGATCCACCCGGGTAGGTCTTGGAAACCTGTTGGAACTCGATCATCCCTGCCCCTTCTGCCTTGGCGCAGGCGGGCGCCGTTAGTAGGTTGGGACAACTGTTACTCGCAAAATGAGAGTAACAAGGCTCTCGTGACGAATGTAATGGTCTTGCTTAGGGGATCCGCGTTCAGCGAGAAGCGGTCCCGGGGTGAAGGGTCCGCTTTGTTGCGCTGACTGGAGACAGTTCCGGAGCTCTATTCCTGAGCTGCCGCGTCGAACCTTTCGCGGGTCTCTAACACTTCGGCCATGTGAGAGGTGGCCCAGTCTTCCAAGGCCTGAAGCGGCGCAACGAGTTCGCGTCCCGTGTCAGTCAACTCGTATTCGACGCGTGGGGGGACTTCCGCATACTGGGTCCGGGTGACTAGACCGTCTCGTTCAAGAGTTCGCAGGGTCTGGGTGAGCATTCGGTAAGAAATCCCGTCAACCCGCTCGCGAACTTCCGTGAAACGCAACGGACCATCTGCGAGTGCCCCAACAATCAGGACAGTCCAAAGCTCGCCGATCTCGTCTAGAAGACGGCGCGAGGGACAGGTGCGGTTGTACGGGTCAAACGCGAGTGCACTCATTCGAAGCTCTTCTCCACTGCCACGCGAGTCAGGATACCCTGGCGTGTTTCACTTGAGTCCTTGGACCAGTTGAGGGCTTCGGCCTGAACGAAAAGTCAGGGTCCCGGAGTGGCTGGGCTCCGGGACCCCTGCAGCTAGAGCTAGCTAACTTGGTGGCCAGCTGGCAGGGTGACTTGGTGGCCAGCTGGCAGGCTGATTTGGTGGTTGGCTGGCAGTGACTTGCTAGTTGGCTGGGTGGGAAGGTTCGCCCTCGAGTTTGCCCATCAGCGTCTGCCGCACGTGGGCGACCAAGGCGTCGACCTCGGCTTGTTTCTTGCCTGTCGGGTCTGCCGCAGCCTGATCCTTGAGCCGCTCGTAGTCCAGGACGAAACCGATGTGACACCGGGGAACAATGGTGATGCCACCCGGGCCCTGAGACAGCTCCAGACCCTGGACCATCTCTTCGGGCAGCGGGACCATGAACGACGGGTCGTCGTTTGCTTCTTTGAGACGCCTAGCCGCCTCGGCATCGGACATGTCCTCTGCGTGTTCTGCAAGAGCGTCGATGATGTCGGTGTTGCACGCGACAACTTCCAAGATTCCGGGGCGGTTGACGGAAAAGAAACCGAGCTTACCCTTGAGTGTCTCCAGGCTAATGTGCAGGAATGTCCCCTCGGGATTGTCACCTGGGCCCGTTGCTAGCACTTCACGAGCGTTGATCACCGAGTCTTTGAACGAGATCGGGTCGGTGCCCTGCCGGTCTGAGAGGTAGGCGTCAAGGTCGATGAAGTCCGTTGCTGGGACCAAGCACATCAACACAAAGTCCCCCTGCTGCACTAACGCAGGACGTTCTGTCTCTGCAACGGCTCGGAACAACTCGATGAAGTGGGGTGTGATGTCCTGGTATCGGACCACACTGCCGTCCTCCCAGATACCCTTTAGTGCTGCTTCTCTGGCCCCTTCTGGGGTGTTCTCAAAAATAGTGTCTCCTCTTTTCAGTTATTGCTTGCCAAGAGGCGAACAGATCAGGATAAGTGAGGGTGAGGTGCGCCGCAACTCCAGCGTCTATGGGTGGTTCGAGTAGTCACCTGGATGATTCAACAAGTAGTCACCTGGGTGATTCAAATAGCTGTCCTTCACGTTCCCGGTGGGGGCGTTGCCGTCCAACCCCTGCTTGCCGCAATGGTGCGTGGCAAACAAGGGGTTCGTTGGTTCCCTGCGCACAGGGGTCCTAGCGCAATTCCGTTGACGCCCGGATTCCGCGGTTTGTTGGTTCCCCGCGCACAGGGGTCGTAGGTCGCCTGGGGGATCGTTATTGTTTTGTCACCGAACAGTATCGAACAGGTGTTCTAATTTTGGTATGGTTAGGTATGGACGTGGCGACCCTTGCACCGCAGGATGTGGGCTCCCTTGAGGGAGCAGCACTGCTGGACGCGTGCCGGGAACTGGCGTTGGCGGCGAACCGGCTTGAGGCCTTGCAGACGCGGGTCGCAGCTCAGATCTGGTCCCAGTCTGAGGGCGCTGGTGGTCGCGATTCCCTGGCTAGACAACACGGGTGCCGTAACTCAGTTGAGCTGATCCAGCGGCTCACGGGCGCTTCTGCCCAGACTGTTTCCGCCCGGGTCAAGTTGGGGCGCCAGACCAGATCAGAGTTGTCTCTGCTGGGAGAGCAGTTGGCCCCAAGACAAGAACATCTTGCGGTTGCCCTTGACTCCGGCGCCATGTGCGCAGAAAGCGCAAACCACATTTCTCGGATGCTGGTTCGGGTTAGGCGCCAGGCGAACGCTGAAGACCTGGACATGGCGGAGCGCTGCTTGGCTCAGGCGGCTACGGGACATGACTTCCAGACCGGGGATTCCCCGGGTATGGCATTGCACGCTGATGACGTGCGGCTTCTGTGTCTGAAATGGGAGGATGCCTTGGATCCCGATGGCGCGGAACCCGACCAGCGACTGCGCATGAAGCAGCGTTTCCTGAGCATTGGGCCCGTCCGCAACGGCTTATCACGGATGAATGGACTGGTGACAGCAGAAGTCGCAGCAAGCCTGGGCGCCATCTGCGACGCCTTGAACAACCCGCGCGTCAGAAACAGTGAACTGGCCGTAGACGACTCGGTCACTGGTGATCTGGCTGCTGGTGACCTGGCCACCGGCAACTCAGCCGCAGATGACGTCGCCGCGGGTGTGGGTGGAGGCGACATTACCGACGAACGCACGCCCGCCCAGAAACGCCATGACGGGCTCGCGACGGCCCTGGGTGTTGCCCTCGCAAGCAGGCAGCTCCCTGTGCTCCAAGGCACGTCCGCAACAGTAGTGGTTGAGATTCAAGAAGAGACCCTACGTGGGGAAGGCGGGACTGCGTGGTTGACCGACCATGAAGGGACTCCCTCACCCATTCCCGTGGATTCGGTGCGTCACCTTTCCTGTGGTGCCAAGATCCAAGCCGTCGTCAGGGATAGCCTCGGACGCGTCACCAGGCTAGGAACTCCGGCGCGCATCTTCAACGCGAACCAGCGCCGAGCCATCGCACTACGTGACGGCGGCTGCGTCATCCCCGGGTGCACCGTTCCTACGGCGTGGTGTGAGGTCCACCACGTGTTACCCCACTCAGAGGGCGGCGCCACCCACACCGACAACGGAGTGCTGCTGTGCCACTACCACCACCAGAGCATCGACACCAGCGGTTGGCGTATCAGCATGCGCGGCGGCGTCCCGTTCGTGCAACCGCCCGATTGGTTGCGAAACCTGTTCCCAGGCGACCCGCGAGAAGCTTGGGTGAACTCAGTAATAGCCGACCAAAACAGGAAAATTAGGAACCAGCTCCAGAAACCCTACAAACCGGGCGGAAGACAACCCGGGGGACCCCCCGGAACACCAGTGTTGGCGCGACAAAAGAGCCGTCCGGCCGCGGCGGCCCCGCATCCGGAGGCCAGCCGACACCCAGTGCCGCCTGACTTAGGGTTGCCTGACGCGGTGCCGTCTGACACTGCGTCCCGAAACTCGGGGTCGCCGGATCCACGCCGACCAGTCCAGTGGGCCGCCTGACCCCGCTGTCTTCGCCCGACCTACTGTCTCGGCGGGACCCGCTGTCTCGGCGAGCGCCTGTCCGTGTCAGTTTGTCGGCCAGCAGTCGCTACCGCAGACCAGGGCAGACACCACTAGGGACTGAGCGGGATCAGCGCGCATACCGTCGTCGGAAGGCCTACCCAAGACCCCAAATCCAAGGCATAATGGGACCAACGGCCCACAATTGCGTGGGCTTGTCGAAATCCTGTAGTCAGTTCAACCCCGTGCCGGCGCTGACCCGAACTCAGTTCGGTTGGTGCGTTAGCGGCACACCCAAGGTACCTAAGGGAAGCACGGCCTAGCGCGTCTCTAGAGCGAAAAGGAAACTAAATATGGCCGAAGAAGAGACAGTAGAAGTCGTAGAAGAAACCATCAGCGGACCCGAGTACCCCGAACTTGCCCCCTACGTTGAAAAGCCGGTGCCGGGCAGGTTCGACGGGATGACCGTCATCGTCACGGGTGCAGGGTCGGGCATTGGCCGGGCAACAGCCGTGCGGATTGGAAAAGAAGGCGGCAGGGTTATCGCAGCTGACTACGCGCAGGAGGGCTTAGACTCCCTGGTCGCTGAGTACCCGGACCTGGACACCGTCCCCGTGCGGGCAGACATTACGAAGCACGACGACGTGGAACGAGTCGTTGACGCCTGTGACGGTGAATGCGACGCGCTCGCAAACGTTGCTGGGATCATGGATAAGTTCTGCCCGATCGGTGAAGTGAGCGATGAACTTTGGGACCGCGTGTTCGACGTCAACGTTGGCGGGACCATGAAGATGACGAAGGCTGTCCTTCCCCTGATGCTGGAAGAAGGCGGCGGCACGATCGTGAACGTCGCGTCACTTGCAGGCATCACGGGCGCCGCGGCAGGCGCTGCCTACACGGCATCGAAGTGGGTTGTTGTTGGCATGACGAAGAACACGGCACACATGTACGCGCCGTACCACATCCGCGTGAACGCGATTGCTCCCGGTGGCGTGCGGACGAACATTGGTGTCGAGTTCGGCTCCCAGCTTGCGATGCACCGGTTGGGGCCAAGGATGCAGGTCGCTGGGGCAAGGACGGCTGAGCCTGAAGAACTCGCTGCGGCGATTGCGTTCCTGCTGTCTCCAGACTCACCTAACATCACGGGCGCAGTCCTGACCTCGGACGGTGGCTACTCCGCAGCCTAGGGGTCTTTCAGTTCCCCGTCCTTTGGCGGGGAAGTGTTCTTAGCTTTGGGGTCACGCGGCTAGTCTGCGTGACCCCTTTAGCTTGCACATGCGCGCCATGAGGCTTTGAAGTTCGCGTGGGTCAGCGTCGGGGTCTTCTGGGTGCCACTGGACGCCGACCACCGGGGAGTAGGTGTGTTCGATGGCTTCGATGGTGCCATCGTCTGCCAATGCGGTGACGGCAAGGTCTCTGCCAAGTTTGTCGATCGCTTGGTGGTGAGCGCTATGCACGGTGATGCGGGTGGCCAGTGGGGAACTCTTTGCGCCAAGGGGTGCTAGTAGCTCAGCGAGCTTAGAGCCCGGCTTGATCTGAACCTCGTGCCGGTCGAAACTGAAGTCCTGGAGTAGGTTCTCGCTGCGGTGACCGGGAAGCTCAGACATGTCTTGGATCAGTGTCCCGCCCAGGGCGACGTTCAGGATTTGCAGGCCCCGGCAGATGGCCAGGGTTGGAATGTGGTGGTCGATCGCGTGCCTGGCAAGGGCGATTTGGACGCGGTCGCTCTCTGGGAAGTGCTTCTCTTGGTGCAGGTAGGTGGGGGCTCCACCGTAGAAGCGCGGGTCGACACCGGGCCCGCCCATCAGGACCAGGGCGTCAGCGTCGTCTAGCTTGGCTAGGGCGCCTTCGACCCCGTCTTCTTCGGCCCAGCTGACCAGGGGTTTCTAGCATCCTTCAGCGCCGCGGGTGAGCCCGCCCAGTAGACGCTGGGTCAGCCTAGGGCGCGTTCGTCGTCGCTACGCCTAAGGGTCACTCCGGAGACAAGAATAGTGGGTTCTTTTGGTGATGGGGTCACTCGCGAAAATGTAGCACTCCCAGGCGCTGAGCGTGGCGCGAAACCACGGTTCTCCGTTTGATCCCGACTTTTTGGCTTTGAGTTGCTGGCTTTTTGGCTTCGACTTGGTGGCTTGTTGGCTTTGAGTTGGTGGCTCGCTGGCTTGTTGGCTTTGAGTTGCTGGCTTGTTGGCTCTGACTAGATTCTGCCCTCGCCCGTCTTTTGGACTGTTCTTAGGTGGCCTGCCGCGGCGCTGCTACGGTGCAAACCGTGATCGAGAACGCATTTTCTGAGTTTGGGGCCGGGGCCGGGCGCCCGCGGCCTGACCTTGTTCTTGCGCTGCGTCGAATGTTCTGCGGCCTCTCGAAGTAGAGAA
>CAYFRO010000051.1:0-12177 GCA_964345565.1 uncultured Actinomyces sp. | reverse complement strand
GGTGGCAGGCCACAACCCCAAAAGGGCGCGGACCTGACAACCTCCACGAAACTCACCTTCAAGCAGGCCTACGACGGCGAGACCCTAACTTTCAACCTCGACGGTCGAAACATGAAGGTCCGCATCCCGGCAGGCGTCCGCAACGGGCAGAAGATTCGACTTGCGGGCGAGGGACAACCCGGACTGGGGGGAGGTCCGGCGGGCGACCTAATTGGGAAGGTCGAGGTTGCGTCTGACCCCATGTATTCAATGGACGGGGACCGCCTGCGCGTGAAGCTTCCCATCAGCTACCCGGAGGCAGCACTGGGAGCTCAGGTCAGCGTCCCTCTGCCGGATGGCACCCAGGTCCAAGTGCAGGTCCCTGGGGGAACTTCCAGTGGGGCAGTCTTGCGGCTGCGCGGCAAGGGAGTCAAGAAGGGGAAGAAGCGTGGCGATGTGATGGTGGACCTTCGCATCGTGACCCCGAAGAAACTGTCGGACGCCGAGCGTGAAGCGGTCGAAGCGCTGAAGGTCGCCCAGGGGGGCTGGAACCCCCGTTCCGCGACCTAGTCGTTGCGCAAGTGAGGAACGAAGAGAACGGCCGCGCGGAACCGTGGTTCACGGTTTCTGCCGCGGCCGAACTCGCCGGGATGCACCCGCAGACTCTTCGCCAATACGACCGCTTAGGACTTGTGACTCCCAGCCGGACGAAGGGCAGGGGGCGCAGGTACTCGGGCGAAGACCTGCGGGTCTTGCGTGAAGTGCAACGCCTTTCCCAAGAAGAAGGTGTCAATCTGGCCGGGGTTGCACTGGTCTTAGAGCTCCGTGAACGAATCCGCGTGCTTGAAGCTGAAGTCGACTTGCTTCGCGAGGCGGCACTGTCTTCTTCGGCGCCCCCCAAACGCATCTTTGCGGCGGACGCGGCCGGAGACGTCCGTCAGAGGCCACCGGGTGAGCGACCTAGGCCGACAAGGGGGGCCGACAGGCCCAAGACTTCTGAGGGGTCTAAAGAGCTGGGCCGATTGCCGAGCGCGTCAAACCGTCGCGCAAGCCTGATTAGTGCTGCCACTTTGCAGGGGTGGCAGCGTCTGGCCTACCTGCAGCTTTCTCGCTCACGCCAAAGCTTGTCCGAACGTTCAATGACTGGGCGTGGCCCACGGAAAGGGAGCTTTCTTGAGCGCATCTGAAGACTCTTCTAGGAAGCAGCAGGCACCCCCACGTCTGTCGCTGCGTTCAGCTTTGGCAACGAGACTTGGTCGCCTGGCTGGCGCGCTTTCGCGCGGCCTTGGACGCGGAGCAGGTGGGATGCTCGGCGGCAAGATTGCACTGAAAATCAGCCCCGGCCTGCTTGCTGAGCTCAGTGAGGGTCGACGAATCGTTCTTGTCAGCGGGACTAACGGGAAGTCAACGACAACAGCGTTCACCGCCGCGGCACTCCGGGAAGTCGGGGAGGTGGCGACCAATGGTCGGGGAGACAACATGACTACGGGCATCGTCGCCGCGCTGATAGCCGCGCCTCGGGCTCCCTATGCCGTGCTTGAAGTTGACGAGATGTACCTACCGCAGATAGCGGAGGCGACGGCGCCGGCCGCCATCATTTTGTTGAATCTTTCGCGCGACCAGCTTGACCGCGTCGGAGAGATCGGCGCGGTTGAGGCACGGCTCGCTCAGGCGGTAGAGGCCAGCCCGCAAGCCGTCATCGTCGCTAACTGCGACGATCCTCTCATCGCCAGCGCTGCGTGGGACGCGCCGAAGTTAGTCTGGGTAGCTGCGGGAGCTCCCTGGAACGCCGACGCAGTCACCTTCCCCAGGACGGGGGGCATTGTCCTTCGAAAAGACGACGGGTGGGAGGTCCTTGGGGATCAGCCCCTGCTACGGCCCGTGCCCCTTTGGGAGGTCGGGCCCGTGAGCGAGGACGGCACGTTCACGATTTTCGGTCCGGACCAGAAGATCACCACTCGGCTCAGTCTGCCGGGCCGTGCTAACCGAGGCAACGCTGCCCAGGCCGCTGCAGCGGCAAGCAACCTCGGGGTCCCCTCAGCAGCGATCGGTAGGGCCCTCACCACAGTGTCGGGGGTGGCCGGGCGGTATAAGTCCGTCGACGTTGGGGGCCGTGACGTCAGGCTGCTACTTGCGAAGAATCCGGCTGGCTGGCAAGAAAGCCTCACCATGCTGGACCCTGAAACTCGCCAGTTGGTGGTCGCAGTGAACGCGCAGATCCCCGATGGGGTCGACACTTCGTGGCTGTGGGACGTCCCCTTTGAGAAGCTGAGTGGCATGGGACTCACGCGAATAGTTGCGAGCGGTGAGCGTGCCGCGGACCTGGCCACACGCCTCGAATACGCGGGCGTTGACTTCACGGTTGCGTCAGATCCCCAGGATGCCATCGCCAGTTGCGAGCCGGGGGCAGTGGACCTTGTCGCAAACTACACGGCGTTCCGGGATCTAGCCAAGGAGTGGGAACTCGGATGAGTCTTTCAAAGCTGGCAATCGGGGTTGTCTATCCCACAGTTCTTGGGACCTACGGGGACGGGGGGAATGCGGCCGTGCTTCAGCGTCGCGCGGCTTTGCGTGGCATCGACGCGGAAATCGTCCCGGTCACCCTCGGCTCCCAAATCCCAACAGGCCTCGACATCTACACGATGGGTGGGGGCGAAGACAAAGCTCAAGCGATAGCTGCAGAGCACCTTGCCGCGGACCCTGCTTTGGCGCTCGCGGCGGATCGAGGCGCGCCCATCCTGGCGATCTGCGCTTCGATGCAGTTGCTGGGGAACCTCTATACAGGCGCTAACGGCAAGCAGATTCCGGGGTTGGGACTGCTTGACATCACCACGACACCGCGTGGGGAGCGAGCCATTGGAGAACTGGTCACGACTCCACTCTTGGAAGGACTCACCGAGCCTCTCACTGGTTTTGAGAATCATGGCGGTGCTACCTGCTTGGGTCCGGAGGCTAAGCCACTAGGCCGCGTCCTTGCGGGGGTTGGGAACGGCTGCCTGGCGGATGGGGAAGGACAACAGACGTTGGAAGGCGCGGTTCAAGGCAGCATCATCGGAACCTACCTTCACGGTCCAGTCCTTGCCCGCAACCCTCAGTTAGCCGACCTGTTGCTCAGCTCTGTCGCGGGAGATCTGGAGCCGCTGGAACTGGCGTCGGTCGAACAGCTACGACGTGAAAGACTAGACGCGGTCGGCTTGGGCGAATGAGTCCCAACCTGAAGAAGACAGAAAGCTAGGAACCCGATGAGCAGCAACGACTCACCTAATCCTTTCGCGCCCCCTCCTGGCGCGCCCCAAGACAAAGGGGTTCAGGAACCGCAGTTTGGCCAGAGGTCGGACAGCTGGCGTGCCGACGGTGCACCGGACGCTCAGCCGCAGTCCCCGTGGCCTGTCTACGGTCAGGCCTCCGCAGTCCCAGGCCAAGGCATTGACCCGCAGGGTCAGCAGACCGCGTGGCAGCAAGGTCAACAGACTCAAATCCAGCCGCCCTTCCCCGGTCCGGGCTTGGTCCCCGCCGGTCCGCCGCCAAGTCGTGGGGGAGCCATCGCCCTGCTGGTCTCGGGGGTTGTTGTCATGGTTTTGGTCGCCCCGATCCTCTTCGTAACGTTGTTCCTGTCCGGCATTGGCATGGACAAAATCGTGGAAATCGGGATGTCGACGCAGAACAGCGGGCAGGTTACCGTCGGTAGCACCGGCATCCTGATGGTCACGCCTCTAGATGGTGAAGCCGATTCTTGCCAGTTGGTTTCGTCCAGTGGCGAAGTGATCCCGATGACCTACGAGCTGGATTCTGGCGGCATGTTTGTAGCCCGCGGCCTGACAGAAAACACTTACACAGTCGAGTGCGAGGGCATTGCGCCGGGAGCCAGCGTAATGGCGGTCGATGGCGAGTTCATGTCCGACGTTGTCGGTGGCACCATGGCGGCGTTCGGCTGGTCGACCCTGGTCGGCATCATCGGACTTGGCATGCTGATCGGCGGCATCATCTGGCTGGTGAAACGCAACCGAGCCCGCAGGGCCTTCTATCAGGGAGTGCCCTACTAGGCGAGGGCCTACCGCGTCAGGGTCTCCCACAGGAACTCCCACGACAGGGCCTGGTTATGGGCGCGCTGGCGGTTGTCCGCCGCACCCCCATGACCACCCTCAATGTTCTCGAAGTACAGGATGTCTTTCCCTGCCTGCTCGGTCAGGTACCCCAGTGCCCTGGCGTGCGCGGGGTGCACCCGGTCGTCTTTTGTTGACGTTGTCAGCATCAGGGGCGGATAGTCCCGGTCGGGGTTGAACAGGTGGACGGGGCTGAAGGTTCTGATGTACTCCCACTCTTCGGCCTTTTCTGGATCCCCGTACTCGGCGATCCACGACGAGCCTGCCAAGAGCGTGTGGAACCTCCCCATGTCCAGTAGTGGCACGGAGCAAACGATAGCGCCGAAGTCGTCTGGAAACTGGGTATACATGTTGCCCATCAAGAGGCCACCGTTCGACCCGCCCTGGGCGCCCAGTTGCGCGGGAGTCGTGACGCCGCGGTCCACCAGGTCGCGGGCTACCGCCACGAAGTCCTCGTAGGCACGGTGACGTTTGTCTTTCAGGGCCGCCTTGTGCCAGTTGGGCCCGTACTCGCCGCCACCTCGGATGTTCGCGATGACGTAGACCCCGCCCTGGGTCAGCCACGCCTTTCCTGCAACAGGCACGTAGCTTGGCAGCAGGCTGACGTCGAAACCGCCGTACCCGTACAGAAGGGTGGGCGCTGGTTCCTGGTTCGGGTAGCCCACTTGGAAGTAAGGGATCCGTGTTCCGTCAGCGGAGGTCGCGAAGTGTTGGCTCACTTGCATCCCGTCCGCGTCGAACATCGTCGGGGTCGTCCGTACAAGGTTCCATTCGCCCTGGTCGTCAACTAACCAGAGGGTGGAGGGCGAGGTGTAGCCGGTAGTCACCACCCACAGCCGGTCATCCTCGAGCGGCGCGACGGGATTGACCGCGGTCGTCAGGTACGGGTCGGGGGTTGGCGGAGTGTCGAAAACCTCCCGTGTCCACGACCTGCCGTCCTCTGCGGGTGAAAGCGCCGTGATCCGTGGGACCACGTGCCGGATCGTGGTGAGCATGATCTTGTTGCGGGTTGCGGACAGTCCCTCAAGTACTTCTTCTTCGGTGGGCACGAACATCGCGGCGGCGGGCGCGGACAGCGGGTCTGTCAGAAGTTCCTCAGTGATGAAGGAAAGCAACGTGCCTGCGGGCCACGATTCCCCCGCTTCTGGACGCTCCCAGTCTTCGCGAATCCACACCGTCGTCCACTTGTTCCATACGGCGGCCTCGGCTGAACGAGGGACGGGCAGTAACGCGGGCTCCTTGGTCGAGATCTCCGAGTATCCACCCGGCAGGTAGTAGGTGTCCGAGGTGTAGAAGTCCTCCATCACCTGGACCATCTGGTGCTGACCAAGAGCGTCCCAACCGGAGCCGGCGAACACCCCCATGGAGTTCGGGTCGGCGGCAAGCACTAGCTGGGAATCTTCGAGTGCCTCTCCGCGGGTCAGGAGCCGCGCCTGGAGTGGATAGCCCGAGGGGGAAGTGGACTCCGGCCCCATCGGTTGGGTCAGCCAGCAGTGGTCGCGATCGATCCAAGAAAGAGACCCCTTGGCTTCGGGCCGAAAGAAACCTCCCTCGACGAACTCTTTCGTGACCAGGTCGAACTCGCGTGTTTCGTCCGCATCTGACCCGCCGTCCGACAGTGACACCAGTGCCCGATCGCGGTCTGGGTAAAGGACTGTTGCGCCGTGCCAGACCCAGGACTTACCTTCCTCTTTCGCAAGCGCGTCGACGTCGATCAGGATCTCCCAGTTGTCTTTTCCGCGCAGGTAGTCCTCGAACTTTTGCCGGCGCCACAGTCCTCGCGGGTGGTCTCCGTCTGTCCAGAAGTTGTAGGCCAAGTCTCCGCGCAGGCCCACCATCGGCACGCGTTCCGGGTCGTCCAGGACGGAGAGGATCTGTTCCTCAAGTTCAGTGAGTGAAGGAATGGGGTTTCCAAGTGGTGTCCGCTGGTCCCCGTTTGGCGCGCTCAAGCGTTCTTCCGTGCGTTCGTTGCGTGCGCGGACCCAGGCGAGGGCTTCCTCGCCCGTCACTTCTTCAAGAAACTCGGGGAAAAGGCGATCCATGTGGTTCGACGTCATAGGTAAACCTTGCCACACCTCCCCCCACCTCGGTTTGGCCGCGGGTTAGGCCCCGGTTTGGCCGCGGCCAAACCGAAGTAGGGAGATCGCGACCCACATCATTGCCCAAGTTGTGGGACCGAAGAACTAGACTGGTCTTTGGCATCTCTGCCCAGGGCCTGAGGCCGTGAGAACTGGCGTCAGGTCTGAAAGGGCAGGCCAAGAGTCACTCGTGAAGAACTCGGTACAGGCGAAGAGGGGCAAAAGTGAGCATGAAACTAACAACTCGCGCGCAGGAAGCACTCAGCTCAGCCGTGCAAATGGCCTCAGCTGCGGGTAACCCATCAGTTGAACCGCTACACCTACTGGAAGCCCTATTAGAACAGCCAGAGGGAATCGCCATTTCACTCCTGGCTTCGGCGGGCGTGCAGCGTGGTGAGATTGGCGCCCAAGTCCGTACGGCACTGGTGGCACTTCCCGCCAGTTCGGGGGCGTCTGTGGCGCAACCGCAGACATCACGGGCCCTGATGAACGTGATTACGGCCGCTGAGAAGAGCGCTCAGGCACGCGGCGACCAATACGTTTCCACTGAGCATCTGCTGATCGCTCTTGCAGCTTCCGATACTGAGGCCGGCAAAATCCTGCGTGGTGACGGTGCGACTCCCGAGGTCTTGGAAGAACACTTGAGTCAGCTCCGCCCCGAGCCCATCTCGACAGCGGATCCCGAGGGCACTTTCGAGGCATTGAAGAAGTACGGTCGCGACCTCACTGAAGCTGCCCGCGAAGGCAAACTGGACCCCGTCATCGGTCGCGACTCTGAGATCCGCCGCGTCGTGCAGGTCCTATCCCGGCGCACCAAAAACAACCCCGTCCTGATCGGCGAACCTGGCGTCGGCAAAACAGCGGTCGTTGAGGGCCTCGCCCAACGCATCGTTGAGGGCGACGTCCCCGATTCCCTTCGCGACCGCACCCTCATCAGCCTGGATCTTGGCTCCATGGTCGCCGGCGCGAAGTACAGGGGCGAGTTCGAAGAGCGACTGAAGGCTGTTCTTGATGAGATCAAGAACTCCGATGGGCAAATCATCACCTTCATCGATGAGCTACACACCGTTGTCGGTGCTGGCGCCTCGGAAGGGTCCATGGACGCAGGCAACATGCTGAAGCCCATGCTGGCCCGCGGTGAACTGCGCATGGTTGGCGCCACCACCCTTGATGAGTACCGCGAGAACATCGAGAAAGACCCGGCTTTGGAGCGTCGCTTCCAGCAGGTCTACGTCGGCGAACCCTCCGTCGAGGACACCGTCGCGATCCTGCGCGGAATCGCGCCCAAGTACGAGGCCCACCACAAAGTAACCATCTCCGACGGCGCACTAGTCGCAGCAGCCGACCTGTCAGACCGCTACATCGCCGGCCGCCAACTGCCCGACAAAGCAATCGACCTGATTGACGAGGCCGCGTCGCGCCTGCGCATGGAACTGGACTCCAGCCCCATCGAGATCGACCAGCTCCAACGCGAACTCTCCCGTCTGCAAATGGAAGAGACCTACCTGGCAGAGTCCGACCCCGACCATGAAGACGAAGCCACGGCTGACAGGCTCTTTAAGCTCCGCGAAGAAATCGCCAACCGCGGCGAAGAACTCCACGCTCTCACCGCCCGTTGGGAAAACGAGAAGGCTGGGCGAAACAAGGTCGGCGACCTGCGCGCCAAGCTTGATGAACTACGCACCGCCTTCGAGATCGCTGTCCGCGACGGGGACTGGGCCGAGGCCGGACGCATCCAAAACGGGGAGATCCCCCAGGTCGAAGACCAGATCGCTGACGCGGAACTCGCCGAAGTCCAAAGGGCTGAGGCCGGCGGCGAACTCATGATTGCCGAAAAAGTTGGGCCCCAAGAAGTCGCTGAAGTCATTGAGTCCTGGACCGGGATTCCCACAGGGCGCCTGATGCAGGGCGAAACCGAGAAGCTTCTAGAGATGGAAAAGTGGATCGGGGAGCGCCTGATCGGTCAGAAAAAGGCTGTCGAGGCCGTCTCGGACGCGGTTCGGCGCTCGCGGGCCGGTGTCGCCGATCCCAACCGACCCACGGGCTCCTTCCTGTTCCTTGGCCCCACCGGCGTTGGCAAGACGGAACTCGCCAAATCGCTTGCCGAGTTCCTGTTCGATGATGAGCGGGCCATGGTCCGTATCGACATGAGTGAATACGGCGAGAAGCACTCGGTGGCGCGGCTGGTTGGCGCCCCTCCGGGATACGTGGGGTATGACGAGGGCGGGCAGCTCACGGAAGCTGTGCGTCGCCGTCCCTACTCTGTTGTCCTACTCGACGAAGTTGAGAAGGCTCACCCGGAGATCTTCAACATCCTTCTCCAGGTCCTTGATGACGGACGACTCACCGATGGTCAGGGCCGCACCGTCGACTTCCGCAACACGATCCTGATCCTGACCTCTAACATCGGGTCCCAGTTCCTGATCGACCGTGACCTGTCAGACGAGGGCAAGGCCGACGCGGTCATGGCGCTAGTTCGTCAGACCTTCAAGCCTGAGTTCCTGAACCGACTTGATGAGACCGTGCTGTTCAAGCCACTGGACAAGCATGAGCTTGGGAAGATTGTGGATCTGCAGGTCGCCGCGATGGCACATCGCCTCAGGTCACGCCGCATTTCGTTGGAAGTTAGCGACGAAGCCCGCAAGTGGCTCGAGGACCACGGTTACGACCCCGCATACGGCGCTCGTCCCCTGCGTCGCCTGGTGCAAAAGGAGATCGGCGACCGTCTAGCGATGCTGATCTTGGCGAACGAGGTCGAGGACGGCGAGACGGTGGATGTCGTGGTTGCACCGGATGGGCACCACCTTGATGTGGTTCCCCTAATCGGTGAGTGAGAACCCCCAGCAGGACTATCCGGTCCCGTTTCGTCACGCGGTTGCAGCCGTTGACAAAACGGGCCGGCCAGTCTGGGTCCAGGGGGATCTAGACCACGTCTTCCCCCTTGCCTCAGTCACGAAGATAATCACTTCGATCGGGGCGCTACGCGGTATTGAGCAGGGGGCTTTCGATCTTTCCACCCGGGTCGGCCAGGACCCTGCTGGGCGTGCGTACAACTATGCTCACCTGCTTTCTCACTCCTCGGGTTTGGACGTTGAGGGGGACGGCGACCGCTTTCGTGATGCACCGGGCCGGCGCAGGATTTACACGAATCAGGGGTTCGAAGTTCTGGGGGACGCAGTCGCCGACGCGGTGGGGGAGCCTCTTCCGAAGTGGCTGGACCACCAGGTCTACCAGCCGCTGGGGTTGCGCTCCACCGTGATCCCGCGGAGTCCAGCCCGCTCCGGGTTCGGGAACGCCCTTGACCTGACGCTACTTGCTGAGGAGCTGATGGACCCCCAGCTGCTTGACCCGAAGGCCCAGTCGGCCCTAACCACTACCGTCCTTCCTGGGCTTCGGGGGATCCTGCCCGGCTACGGCATGCAGAAGAACAACGCGTGGGGACTCGGGGTCGAGATCAAGGCGGACAAGAAACCGCACTGGACCCCACCCTCGTCCTCGCCCGCAACGTTCGGTCACTTCGGAATGTCGGGGTCGTTCCTGTGGGTGGACCCGGTCGCAGAGGTCGGGGCTGTGTTCTTAGGGGACCGCCCGTTCGGCGAGTGGCACAAGGAGAACTGGCCAGTCCTTGGCGAACGGATCTTGCAGGCGGCCCGCGCTAGCTAGTTTCGTAGGGGTTAGTCCAGCTCGATGATCACGGGAACGTGGTCCGAGGGTTTCTTGCCTTTGCGTTCGTCCCTGTCTATCTCCGCCGCCACCACGCGCTTCGCCAGGGCGGGTGAGGCGTAGATGAAGTCCAGCCGCATACCCTGGTTCTTCGGGAAACGGAGCTGCTGATAGTCCCAATAAGTGTAGTTATCGACCAGGGGGCGGGTCACTTCCACGAAGCCCTCGTCCGCAAACCGCTTGAACGCCGCCCGTTCGGGCTTGCTCACGTGGGTGCGGCCCTCGAAGAACTCCATGTCCCAGACGTCCGTATCAAGTGGGGCGATGTTCCAGTCGCCCATCAGCGTCATCTGAACTTCCGGGTCTTCCTTGAGGACGTCCGAGGCGTAGTCGGCAAGGCGCGCCAGCCACTCCAGCTTGTAGTCGTAGTGGGGGTCGGAAAGCTCGCGACCGTTAGGGACGTAGAGGCTCCAGTTCACGATTTTTGCGCCCGAGGGGCCTTCGACGGTGACGCCGAGAGCGCGGGCCTCTTCTACCGCGGGGTCACCGAAGGTTGGCATGCCGGGGAAGCCAACTTGGACATCTAGGATCGGCAGTCTCGAAGCGACCGCGACACCGTTCCATTGGTTCAGGCCGTGTAGCGCAACCTCGTACCCGATCGCCTCGAAAGAGAGCAGCGGGAACTGGTCGTCGCGGCACTTCGTTTCCTGCAGGGCCAGAACGTCGACGTTCGACCTTTCTAGAAAGGCTGTGGCTCGGTCGACCCGAGTGCGGATTGAGTTGATGTTCCAGGTTGCGATCCTCATGCCCCAACCCTATCGGGGGCGACCGCATCTAGAGGGCTCCTAGAATAGGGGAGTGGGTACTGCACTGGTGACGGGAGCTAGCTCCGGGATGGGGCTCGAGTTCGCACGCCAATTGGCGAGGGAAGGCTACGACCTGGTCTTGGTGGCACGCTCAGAGCGCCGTTTAGAGAAGATCGCCGCGGCGCTTCGGGACAGGTTTGGGGTTCGGACACAGGTTCTGGTTGCAGACTTGGGCAAGGCGGAAGACACGGCCAGGGTGGCGGGGCGGCTCTGGCAGGAACCGGCGGTTGGAGTCCTGGTGAACGCGGCAGGTTTCGGTCTTTCCAAGCCTTTCCTGGAAAACAGCCTCGAGGTGGAATCCCAGGCTTTGAACGTGATGGTCAGGGCCGTGATGGAACTGTGTCACGTGGCTGGGAACGCCATGCGCGCTCGCGGGCAAGGCCGGATCATCAACGTTTCTTCAATCGCTGCTGATTCGGGCATGGGCCCCTACTCCGCGCATAAGGCTTGGGTCCGTTCTTTTTCCGAGGGCCTCGCAAATGAGTTGCGGGGTAGTGGTGTCACGGTGACGGCAGTGATGCCGGGATTGGTGCGAACCGAGTTCCACGACCGCGCGGGGGCTGACTACTCGGGGGCGCCGGCGATTGCCTGGTCAAGTGCTGGGTCGGTCGTTTCCCAGAGCCTCGCGGCTTCCCGCAAAGGTAGGGTGGTCTTCACTCCCACCTTGCGATACAAGGTTGTCTCCGCGGTGCAACGCGGTGTTCCTCGGCCTGTCCGACGCGCAGCAATGCGCCTGGTTCCCCACATGTAGGTGACTATGGAAAACAAGGAACAGAAGCCTCGGCGCGGGGTGGGTCCCTGGGAAGGCCCGCTCCCTGAGGGGGATCACTGGGACCTGGAACTCCTGGCCCAGGGCGACTACCGGAACGTGGAAGATCAGTACCGGTACTGGAAGAGGGAAGCGATCGCGAAGGAAATCCAGGACGCTTCGCTGGGGTACGAGGTCGCGATTGAGAACCTGGGCCACGACTTCAACATCGGTTCCATAGTTCGCACGGCGAACGCGCTTGGGGCCAGCCGCGTCCACGTTGTTGGGCGTAGGCGGTGGAACCGGCGCGGAGCGATGGTCACCGACCGCTACATGGATGTGGTGCATCACTACGAGGTGCAGGACTTTGTGGGGGACGTGGGGGCGCGCGATCTCGCCATCGTGGGGATCGACAACCTGCCCGGTTCCACCCCGCTCGAAGAGGCGGACCTGCCAGCGGACGCGGTTCTTGTCTTTGGGGAAGAGGGCGGTGGTCTCAGCCCTGAGATGCTCGAGGTGTGCGACAGCGTGCACCACATCACCCAGTACGGGTCGACTCGTTCGTTGAACGTGGGCCACGCGGCGGCGATCGCGATGTGGGCGTGGGTGACTCGAAACCGGGGCAGGTCACGCGGAAGCTAGGCGGGCACCCCCCTTTTTTTCGGTTTGGCCGCGGGTTAGGTCCAGGTTTGGCCGCGGGTTGGAATCCACCCCGCGGAAAAGCCGCATTGGCGGCCCTG
>CAYFRO010000050.1:0-12285 GCA_964345565.1 uncultured Actinomyces sp. | reverse complement strand
TCGACACAATGGTTTTCAAGACCATCACCTTCGGCCGCTCGGTCAACTCTCCCGAGAGTCGAGTCTACTTTCCAGCGTGCGGTTGCGCGACCCCAGGCCACAAGAGCGAGGCGGATGCTTTGCTTCGGCCGGGCCAGCGCCTACTGTCGCCAGCTGAAGAACGGTTGGTCACTCCTGGAGAGTCTCCGCTTGCTCTTCACGAGTCTGGGCGGCGCCCCCTGGGGCTTATCTAGGAGCCCCCTGCCGATTGCTGCGCCTACTGGAGGCCAGAGCGGCACGCGTGAGGCCAGCAATGCCTGAATTGGGTGGTAGATGTCGGGTCGGCTTGGGATCGTTCCCTCGGTCGGCTCGTTATCTACGTCCAGAACCCGGGCCAACACCCCGGTCTCAAGCAACATGTAGTCGTTCAGGTAGTCGACCCAGGTACGGTAGCTGTGGTCGTAGAGTTCGACATCCCCACTGCTTCCGCCGTCATCAAGCACCGCTTGACGCAGAGCAGCAGCCGCAATGATCCCTTCACTGACCACCCACTGCAAGTGTTCCGTGAGAACGGGCTCGCCGGACAGGGTTGTCGTGTAGAGGAACCCGGGGGTTCCCCCGCGCCGCCACCCATCGGCCCGCGCCCGGTCGAACAGCTTGGTGCTACCGTCCAGGATGTCCCAATCCTCAGGGAGCCCCAGTTCGCGAAGAGCACCGCGATACTCGACTCCGAGCCTTGACAGTTCCAGCCCGTGGCCTACCACGGCACCATACGGGTAGTACGGGGTATTCGGCGCGTCAATGTTGTAGTCGGGAAGAGGCTTCCAGTCTTTATCGAAATGCTCAGGCGCGCGCCAACCGAACGTGGCGGCCTCTTCGTACGCAAGCTGCAGCATCTGGCCGGCGCGTTGAATCCAAAGGGGTTCGTTGATTGCTTCCGCAGCGGCCAGGTAGGCCTCGCTTGTGTGCATCAGGGAGTTTAGGCCGCGATACCCCGAGTCGTCGGACCAGTCCCGGGAGTAACGATCGGCCACTGCACCGTGTTCCTGGTCCCACCAGTGAGCCTCCTGGTCGGCAAGCGCGTCACGCAGGAGTTCGACGGCACCCGGGCGGTTCGCTGTTGCCGCTGTCGCCGCAGCCAAGATCAGGAAGGCGTGCGCATACTGCCATTTCTGGTCGCCGCCTTCCGGCCACGGCACGCCGGCTCCCTCAGTGTCTGCCGCGTGTTCTATCGCGGTGAACCAGCCCCCGTATTCCCGGTCGCGGAAATAGGTTTGCATGCTTCTGATCCCGTGGTCGCAGTAGCGTCGACACCCCGGGATTCCGAGCAGCGTGCCCAGAGAGTAGGCGAAGGTCATCCGAGCAGTGATGGCCAGATCGACTGGGCGCTCCGTGTCAAGAGACCCGTCTGCCTTGAAGTATCCGTAGCCCGTGGGTGCCATCGCCGCGCGCCCATGTTCCAGGAGCGCCTGCATTTGGCGTGACAGCCACCTGTTGTGCTCGATGGACCCGATCCAGCTCATAGTTGCCTACCTTCTCGCGTCGTCGCCGTGGCGTGCGTAGCTAACCGTCTATCCAAGCATAAGAGTTCCGTCTTCGCTCCGCCGGGGTTGTAGGTCCTGTGGATGATCCCGCACGTATCCTGGGATCATGTTCGCGTTTGTTACTCAGTCCGGCGAGCCCGGGGATGTCGTTGACGTCGTCGGGGAGGCCGTCGGCGAGGTCCCGTGGTTTGTCGTCGCCATCCTGATCATCATGATCGTAACCGGTGTGGTGCTTCTGGTCTCCAGGTTGCGCACCAACGCTCAATCCCCCGACCACAAGCCTTTGTCGAAAGGGCCGGATAAGGATCGCTAGATTCGTTCCAGGACAGCTTCAATGACGGCCGCAGCACCGTCGTAGTCAACTGGGCCCGTCACGGCGTCCGCCACGGCGCGCACTTCGTCGGAGGCTCCTCCCATTGCCACGCCATGACCCGCCCAAGAGAGCATCTCGATGTCGTTGGTGCCGTCGCCAAGCGCGATGGTGCCTTCGTTGTCGACTCCAAGAGAGTCTGCGAGTTCCTGGAGCCCGGTTGCCTTAGAAACGCCCAGCTTGCAGAGATCGGCCCACGCAGTCCAGCCAACGGCGACGGCTACGTCTGTCAGTGGCAACTCCCGGACGACAAGGTTGAAATCGTCCCGGCTCATCCAAGGAGCGCGCGCCACCAGGCGGGGAGTTGGGGTCCGCAAAAGCAGGTCTGCGGGCAGAACCTTTTGGCGCGAAAGTAGCTCCCCCTGAGGGAACCTTCGAGTCACCAGCATCCCTTCAGTTCCATCGTCGACCCCTAAGAGGAGACCGGGAAGGGCGTCCAAGAGAACGCGCCCCGCCTTCTCGGGGTGGAAGCGGTGTTCAGCGAGGACCTGCGGTTCGTGGGCCGCCTGGCCCTGTCCGCTCTGGCTGCTCCAATGGACGGTTTGTGCCCCGTTCGAGGAAACCGAGTACCCGTCCGGCAGGTTCAACTCCGCAAAAACCGGGCGTGTCCCATCGATCCCTCGCCCGGTTGCGATCACCACGTTTATTCCGGCTTCCAGTGCGTCGTGCATGACTGATTTGACCCGCGGACTGGCCCCCTCCGGCAGCAGAAGCGTGCCGTCGACATCCAGTGCCAACAGGATTTTCGAGGCATCCCGGGGCAGGTTTTCGGGCAGCGATTCCCGTGCCGCTTCCAGCTGCTCCGAGTAGGGCACGGGTGGCCCCTGGTGAGGGGGAGGCACCAGAAGAGTGTTACTCATACTTACGCTCCCGGGTGGTCTGCTCAGCCGACGCTGAGCGTTTCCTGGCCGCCCAGGTATGGCTGCAGGGCCTTCGGGACGCGCACCGACCCGTCGGCGTTCTGGTGGTTCTCGAGTAGCGCGACGATCCACCGGGTAGTGGCTAGCGTTCCGTTCAACGTGGCGACCGTTTCCACGCCGCGTTCGGTCCGTTCCCGCACCGAGAGTCGTCTTGCTTGGAAAGTGGTGCAGTTCGAGGTGGAGGTGACTTCCATCCACCGGTCCTGGGTGGGCAGCCATGCTTCGCAGTCGAACTTCCGGGCAGCCGAGGAACCCAGGTCGCCGGTAGCTGTGTCTATCACCCGGTAGGGGAGTTCCACCTTGGCCAGCATCTGCTCTTCCATCGCTAGGAGGCGCTGGTGCTCTGCCTCTGCGTCTTCGGGTCTGCAATAGACAAACATTTCAACCTTGTTGAACTGGTGGACGCGGATGATTCCCCGAGTGTCGCGTCCCGCCGCGCCTGCCTCACGGCGGTAGCAGGTGGACCAGCCGGCGTAGCGTAAGGGTCCGTCCGACAGGTCTATGATTTCGTCCTTGTGGAACCCCGCAAGGGAGACTTCGGATGTCCCGACCAGGTACAGATCGTCTTCTTCCAGGTGGTAGATCTCATCCGCGTGTTCACCGAGGAAACCGGTGCCTGCCATGATCTCCGGTTTTACCAGCGTGGGCGTTATCTGCAGGGTGAATCCGTTTTCCGTTGCCTGGTCCACCGCCATGGATAGCAATGCCAGCTCCAGGCGCGCACCAATGCCGGAAAGGTAATAGAAACGGGAGCCTGACACTTTCGCACCGCGCACCATGTCGATGGCACCCAGGCCCTCGCCGATCTCCAGATGGTCCTTCGCAGAGAACCCCTCCGCTTCAAAGTTGCGTGGTTCGGGTCCCTCGTGCCGCAGGACCCGGAAGTCATCGGGGCCGCCAACCGGGGCCACGAGGTCCACTGCGTTCGACAGCTTGTAGCTGAGGTCCTTAGCTTCGCGTTCCGCGTTTGAGGCCTGCTCTTCAGCTTCCTTCACCTGCTCAGCGAGCGCCTTGGCGGCCGCGAGCGCGGCAGGGCGGTCTTCAGGCGACGCCTTACCGATGCTCCGTGAAACCTCTTTCTGCTTCGCCCGCAGGGACTCAAACTCCTGTTGCTTGGCCCTCCAGGTGCGATCGGCCTCCAGGAGTTTGTCCACCAGGCTTACGTCTTCACCGCGTCGTCTTTGCGATTCGCGGATAGCGTCTGGATTTTCTCTGAGAAGGCGAATGTCAATCATGGTCGTAATGGTAGCGGGCCTAGTCAATCTGCCCTAAGGCGGGCCTTGGATTCCCCGGGTTCAGGATAGTCTCAGGTTCATGACTTGGGTGACTGGCTTCGCGTGGCTTGGGATTGTGCTGTTGGTTGTCGCAGCCGTGGCGGTCGTGGTTGTCCTGCGGCGCACGCACAGTGACCAGGCAGAACCGATCGATGCGGCCAAGGCCCTCGCGATCGCCCAGGCCAGTGGCGTTAAAGCCAAGAGACGCGTCTGGGTGGTCGTGAATCCCACGAAGCCCCAGGACTTGTCCTTATTCAAAGAGCAGGTTGACGCTGCAGTGGTCTCCACAACTGGCCAACCGCCGGTTTGGGTTGAGACAACGGTGCAGGATCCCGGCACGGGGCAGGCGGTTCAGGCACTCCGGTTCAAACCCAGGGTGGTTATCGCAGCCGGCGGGGATGGGACTGTGCGAGCGGTGAGTGCGGGCATGGCCCACTCAGGCGTTCCCATGGCGTTGTTGCCGATGGGAACAGGGAACCTCTTGGCCCGGAACCTGGGAATTCCATTAGAACTGGATGCGGCCCTTGCAACCGCACTTTCCCCCGTGTCCCGGCGCATGGATTTGGCGTGGTTGCGGGCCGGCGCGGTTGCTGAAGCTTCGAGACTCCCGGCCGAGGGAGGCCTGCTCAGGAAGGCTTATGCCGCGAGTGAGCAGGGGTTCCCTGCGGGGGCCAAACCGCCCAGGGGTGACGAGTTCGCTTTCACGGTCATCGCTGGCGTAGGTTTCGACGGCCAGACCATGGCGGACACGGATCCCACCTTGAAGAAAAAGATTGGTTGGTCAGCCTACGTCGTGGCGGCTCTGAAATCCCTTTGGCGCGAACGCATGAAGGCAACCGTCACCGTTTACCGGGACGCGAAAGACGAGCAAAACGGCCCCAAACCGAAACGTCAGGGCCCGATTCCCGCCGTCCTGGGGGAAGTCATCCGCGATTCGCACACTCTGGGTGCGAAGGAAGGTGTGCTCCCGGCGGAAAAGTTGACCGAGACCGAGGAGCGCACGAAGCTGCAGGCCCGCACCATTCTGTTTGCAAACTGCGGTGTCTTGCCGTTCGCGGTGCTTGCCCCAGAAGCGTCGCTAGATGACGGCAAGATGGATGTCATCACCATTGACACGCGTGGGGGCTTGTTTGGTTGGGCACTGCTGTCTGTCAAAGTTTTCGGTCAGAGCGCAGGCCTGAGTCCGGTTAACGTTAAGAACGACCCCGGCATGATCCAGTTTCGCCAGGCTGCCGCGGTGAGGGTTGATCTGGCAAGGGCGCAACCAATCCAAGTTGATGGGGATCCGGTAGGGACCGCCCGAATCATCCACGTCCGCGTTGACCCCGGGGCACTTATCGTGCGGGTTCCCAGGCAATCTGTTGAGGCCCCCTAGGGGCGCCTTTTAGCCCACGATTCCTTCGAGCCATTCGCGGGCTGCCACGAAGTCGTCGTCACTGGTGCCCCGGCGAACTTCGGCCCTGACCCCGTCGACACGGGGATAGGAACCCAGGAAGGTCACCTTTGGGCACGTGCGATGTAGTCCGACGAGGGCGGCCCGTACCCTCTCTTCACTAACGTGCCCAGCGATGTCGATAGAGAAGGCGTAGTGGCCCAGCGCGCCCCCGAGCGGCCTGGATTCGATTCGCGAGAGGTTCACGCCACGCACACTGAACTGTTCGAGCATCGAGAGTAGGGCTCCGGCCTCGTCATCGGGGAGTGCAACCTGGATGGTTGTCTTGTCTGCCCCGGTGGGCGCTGGGGCCCGCCCCGGCCGCGAAACCATCACAAACCTGGTGACGGCCCCCGGGTTGTCCGCGACATCTTGCTCCAGGGCGACCAGTCCGTAGCGGTCGACCGACGTGGCATTGCAGAGGACGGCCTCGAAGGGAAGTTCCTGATCCGACTCGGACAGGCTACCCAGCAGTTCCGCTGCCGCCGCTGTGCTGGTCGAGGGGACGTGCGAAACGCCGGGCAGGTTCGCCTCTGCCCAGTTGCGGCATTGAGCCCAAGCGTGTGGATGCGTACCCACACGCTTGACGTCTTCTGGTTTTGTTCCGGGAAGGGCCGCAAGAACAAAGCGTACGGGCACCAAAACCTCTGCAACGATAACCAGGGAGTCGCCGCGAGAGAGAGCGTCGATTGTGGCGTTTACGCCGCCCTCTATCGAGTTTTCGATTGGCACTACTGCGCGGTCGGCGAGGCCCTCGCGGACCATGTCCATTGCGCGCGACGCCGAAGTGGCGGGGACCAGTTCAGCGCCTGCGGGTGCAACCTTCCACACGGCTTGCTCAGTGAAAGTCCCGAAAGGGCCCAAGAAAGCGATCTTGAACTTGTCGCTGCTTGCCGGCGGACCGGGGAAGTTAGTAGCGGCTTCGTTTCGTGGGTTTGTTTCGAGCATGTGTTCTTTTCTCCTGGGAAGCCCGGCTCAGTTGCAGGCCGTAATTTCGTACAGTCGGGCGTCATCCCCAACCCCGACCAGCTCAAACCCAACCTCGGTGTCAGCCTGGTACAGGCCGGGAGCCCGATCCGACCGCAG
Source organism: uncultured Actinomyces sp. (assembly GCA_964345565.1). Lineage (GTDB taxonomy): Bacteria > Actinomycetota > Actinomycetes > Actinomycetales > Actinomycetaceae > Scrofimicrobium. The sequence goes on along the minus strand of CAYFRO010000050.1, from coordinate 5,680 downwards.
CCTCCCGTAATAGTAGCCGTCGGGGACCTGAAAGAAGTGCGTGATCCCCTGCTCGGAGATCACCTCGCATACCTCGGGGTTCCAGGCGATCTCATCGAAGTGAGCCAGAAGGAAGTCCTGGGCGTCGCGGTCTGCGTTAACAAGGGTCAGCTGAGGGAAATAGGCAACCCGCTGTCCGATCATTTGCGAGTAGGCGGCACCGGCCTTCGGGTCCCCAAGGACAATAGCGTCCTCGGGAAGCAGGTCCGGTAGGGAAGACATCAGATCCAAGACACCACGGGTCGCCATCCCGGATTTTCCAAGTTGATCCGGATCCATGACGGATGCAAAGGCAGCTGTGCGTCCCGGCAACCCGCCCAAGCCCGTGAGCAGCAACAGGGCGACCCCCAGCAGCGTGGGCGCGGATTTCCCTATGACGGTGATGAGGTGGTCCGCGACCCATTGAAACCCGAGTGCAGCCAGGATCACCAAGGCAAGCGACATGGGCTCCATAATGCGCCTGCCGTCCGAGAACCAGGGGCCCACGAACCACTTTCGAATCTCCCAGTCCGGACCGTACGCGAAAAAGACCAAGACCAGGAAGAGTGCGTAAGACCAGACCGGCCAGGCCACAGGGGTCTGCTTTGTTGGCCAGCTGGCCCAGTTGTGGTGCCCCCGCCGCGCTAGCACGATCCAGAGCGAACCGATGACCGCCAGCACGACCGCTGTCCCCACAGTCAGAGGAACCCCGACCGAAGTTGGGAAAGGTGGCACGGGGATAAGCACCTGAGAGATTGCGGTGCGAAGACCTACGCCCGACCGCTTGTACGCGCGCATTGAGGTGACTTCCGGGGTCAGCATGACAGCTGTGATTAGTGCGACGGCCAGGGCGGCGGAAGTCAGGGTGCCTGCAAGGACCAGCGGCCTGCGGTTTCGAACGGCCCAAGCACTCAGGCTTATAAGGGCCGCGACCGCTGCCGGTGCCAGGAACACAGTCAGGTTGAAAGCGACGACGGGGTGGGCTTGGACGCCGCCCCAGACGGCAACACCCAAAACGGTAACCCACACCAACCAGCCGCGCCACACGCTCTTGTCGGTCTCCCTCTTCACCATCGCGCTCAATGTTCGACCGACCAGGATCCCCATGCCGGCTATCCCGGGCATCAGGGCAACAGACATTGCGTTCGGCGTCTGAGAGTAGGCGCCCAGCGCATCGGCTGGCATCGAGGGAAGAACACCGGCGATGACGGCGGCAGCAGCGGTCGCTACATTCAGTCCGTACAGAAAATAGACCAGGGCAGCAACGCTAACAACCCAGAGAGCCATGAGGGCAAGGGCGCTGGCATTGCTAACGGCGACGGTCGTCGGGCCGGTGGCGAACAAAGAGGTGAAGGCGTGCCAAGCGATTGGGTATTCCCTTGACAGGCTCCCCCCAAAGTTGTGAGAGAGCCCTGGCCCTGGTGCGGCGACGCCGTACTGGGTGATTCCCCAAACCCCGTTCATGTGGAAAGTGGGGTCCCACTGCTGGATCGGGTCGCTAGGTTTCCCAGCCAGCATCATCGGGAGGGCAGCCAGCATCCACCCGAGTAGTGCGGCGGCAGCGAAGACCAGATGCGAAGTAGTAGGACGTCTTCGTGCGGATTTTGCCGGAAGGCGAAGCAAAGCGCCGATAACTCCGAGGACGCCAACAACGGGTAAGACTGTGGACCCGGACCACGTCCAGCCTGCCTGGTACCAAAGCAGGCTCAGCAACCAGAGCAGTGACGTTGTGATCGCTGGGGCGATGGCCAAGGCCAGGGCCGGGGGGATTCGCAGTGAGCGGAGCCAAAAGTACGACGTGCCAATCCACACCAGGACCATCGCACCGACAAGTGGCACCAGTGCGAGCCAGTCAGGCAGATTTGCCGGGTTCATTGATCGGCGGGGGCTTCCTGGTCAGCTGGTGCACTGTCGCGCCTCTTATGGGCGACGAACTCAAAGACCATTGGGAGAACCGAGACAAAGACGATCAGGATGATGATGAGCGACAGGTTTTCGTGGATGAACTCGACTTCTCCAAGTGCCGCCCCAAGCCAGGTCACCCCCCCACCCCAGAGCAGTGCGCCCAGAGTGTTGAAGAAAGTGAACTTTCCGTAGTTGAGGCGTGCAATCCCTGCCGCAAGGGGCACGTAGGTGCGCACAAACGGGATGAAGCGCCCGATCACTAGCGCACGCCCCCCGTACTTGGCGAAGAAGTTTTCGGCCTGCACCAGATACTCGGTCTTGAGGATCCGCGCGTTGGGTTTGAAGAGGGATCGCCCCCATCGGTAGCCAATCCAGTAACCAATCTGAGCGCCCGCGAACGCCGATGCCAGAATCACCAGGATCAGAACCCACATGTTCAGACCCAAAGCAATGTGGAGCAGGCCTGCGGCGAAGATTAGTGAGTCACCCGGGAGCAGCGGAAACAGGACCCCCGACTCAACAAACACGATGAGGGCTACCCCAACCAGCACCCAGGGCCCCATCGAGATAAGCAGGTCGCTTGGATCCTTGAACCAGCCGATGACGGTGTGCCACCATGATTCTTCGCCGGCGCTAGATACGGCCAACATACAGGGCGCAAGAAGAAGTCGGGACCCGAACACGTGCACGTCCTATCCGTGGGGCGGAGCAGCTGAATCTACAGCCTATAGACGCAGCTTGCCGCGGCCAGGGTGGGGCCCAAAAGTGCCGGCCATCTCTCAGGCCCCGCCGGATGAACGGGTCCCGGGGTCGCCGTTAGGGTAGACGTATGTCACGACCTGATCCTGCTGCCCCCTCCGGGCCGGCTCCCGAGAACGCGGAGTCGGCTTTCGAGGGCAGCGAACAGCAGGAGTTGGTCGATACGGACGCCCCCGTTCTTGCTACGTTCAGCGGCGCCGGCCTGATCGCTGAGCCGCGGCTGAGTGCCCCTGTCTTGGTTTCGGATCGGATTCCTGTTCGCCAACGTCGGGTCGAGGACGCGGTCGAGGCCGCGGCAGCATTTGGCGGGATGGTTCTTGTCCTCCTGATCGGCGTCTATGCCCAGTCGACGACACAGGGCGTAGCGGACGACTTCCGCGCTGCTTTTGGGAACGTGATCCGCGAGATCCTCTTCCTCCCGTTCTCGGTTCTGGAAGGACTGTTTGTTATCGCGGCACCTGTCGCGCTTGTGATCAGCCTGCTTAGGCGCGCGGAGTACCCATCCATCATCCACACCGTTCTAACAGGTGCTTCTTCCGCGCTGGTTTGCTGGGGCTTACTGCTGTCAGTCCCGTACCTTCCCTCGTTCCTAAAAGATTCTCTGGTCATCTCTACACCAACGGGCGAACTGAGCACGGTAAACCTAGTCTTCGTGGTGCTCGCAGCGATGTGTACAGTGGCGGGAACGTCTGGCAGCAACGCTGTGATCCGATACTCGTGGTGGGGCTTGTGGATTCTGTTGTTTTTCTCCCTCATTCGGGGTGCCGCCACTGTCCCCGGTATGTTGCTCACCGTTCTCCTAGGACGGTTTCTAGGGTCTCTTGCGCGACTCATCGCGGGTTTCAATGACGGACGCGCGGGCCCGACGGACCTGGTCGAGGCCTGCCTGGAGATCGGGCTACAGCCGGTGCGGATCATCCGCGTTGATCTGGACACGACGACGGAGCCCCTGGAAACCTGGCGGGTCGTTGAGGGTAGCGGTGCGCCGGATTCGCGACAGGGTCAAATCCACCCGCCACTGACAGTCCACTCGGCTGACAGCTCTGAGTCGGAGTTTCAGGTGACGCCGCAGTTCAACGCAGGCCGCGGCCGCCTTTACCAGGCTTGGCTGGAGGATGGCCGCGTTCTGGACATGCACGTTTCGGACCCGGACGTTGGTTTCGCTGCGATGGCGGACGACGTCTGGCAGAACATCCGTCTGAAAGGGACTTCGAGGTGGGTCTCCCCGGCCATCAAACCCGCTGCGGAGCGGATCATGCTGACTGCGGCGGCGGCTTCCCGCACCGGCGTCCGGACCTCCAGGCCGGCAGGTCTTGCAGAAGCCGGGACCTCGATTGTCGTGTTTTGGGAAGTCCTCCCCCCGGTCATCAGTCTCTATCAAGCTCATGAGAGCGGGATTGACATTTCGGACGCGATCATTGACCAGCTGTGGGAGCAACTGCATTCCGCACACACTGCGGGGATTTGCCACCGCAACATAGATATTGAGTCTCTCCGGGTCGACGAACTCATGAATCCGTGGATCCTGGACTGGAACCACGGAGACCTGGGCCAGTCGGGCCTGACTCGCCTCATTGACTGCGCGCAGATGCTTGTGTACCTCTCCCTGGTTGTCGGCCCTGAGCGTGCTATGGCTTCGGCGCAAAAACAGTTGGGGCGCGCGGAGCTGCTGTCCACGGGTCTCGTGTTGCAGAGTGCGATCCTCCCCCGACCCCTGCGAAACTTGGCCCGAAAGGCCAAGATGTTAGAGAGGTTGCGCGACGAAATGTCGCTGATCGCTCCGACCGCACAGGCACCGGAACCGCTGAAGGTCGAACGCTTCTCGCCCCGCACCGTGATCATGACAATCATCGCGGCGGGTGCCTTAGTGGTCCTGTTCGGTAGCCTCAACTTTGATGCCGTCGCTGACGCGGTTAGGCATTCGAACCCCTGGTGGCTGGTGGTTGCGTTCGGGCTGGGAGCCTTCACCTGGGTTACTGCTGCGATTCCTCTGGTCGCGTTCTCCCCGAAGAAGATCGGGCTGGGCGACACGACGTTGGCGCAGATGGCAGCTTCCATCGTGGCTCTGGTGGCGCCTGCTGGGATCGGCCCGGCCGCTGTGAACCTGCGATACCTGAACAAAAAGAAGGTGTCGACACCGGTGGCGGTCGCGACTGTCACGTTAGTTCAGATCAGCCAGTTCCTCACTTCGGTCACGCTGCTGCTGATACTGGTTGTCGCTACCGGCACTTCCGTCCAGATCAACTTCCCGACCCGCGCACTCATCTGGATTTTCGCTGCGGCTGCCACGGTTGTAGCGGCAGCTTTTTCTATCCCAAAGCTGCGCCGCTGGGTCGTCGCTAAAGTCGAGCCAGCTTGGAACCAGGCGTATCCCCAGCTTCTGTGGATCCTGGGCCATCCCAGGCAGCTCGCCATTGCCTTCGGCGGGAACCTGCTGATGAACCTCAGTTTCATCGGGGCGTTCGGCGCAGCGCTTGCTGCGTTCGGGTGGACTTTGAACCCCGTTAGCCTGGCAATCACGTTCCTTGTTTCAACTGCCCTGGGGTCGGTCATCCCCACGCCTGGTGGGATTGGTCCTGTTGAGGCTGCGCTCACCGCGGGTTTGCAGGTGGCGGGGATTCCGCCGGCGATCGCCCTGTCTGCAGCTGTTTCGTTCCGTCTGATGACTTTCTACGGACGCATCCCCTTCGGGTGGCTGGCTCTGAAGAGGATGGAAAAGAAGAAGCTGCTCTAGCTTTCGTCCGGGGGCGGGTCTTTCAGGCCCTTGTGATAGTTGGCCAGGTCGGCGTCAATAGCGTCCGCGATCCTGTTTTTCATTGAGGGCGTCACCCAGTGCCCGCTTGCCACCAGTCCTCTTGCTTGTTCCTCGTCCAACGCCAGCAGTTTGATCCAGACGTCTAAGAGTTCCCGGTTGTAGGTGTGGCCGTGTCCGGCGGGTGCTAGGCCACCGACGGGTAGGTCCGTGAGGACCTGGAGGTACGTGACCAGGGGCGTGTAA
>CAYFRO010000049.1:0-12974 GCA_964345565.1 uncultured Actinomyces sp. | reverse complement strand
AAAAGTGCACTTCGGGTGATGAGAGTGCACCGGGGGCAGCGGTACTGAGATGAAAGTGCACTTCGGGTAGTGAAGGTGTCCCTGGGGAGGCCTCCCCAAGGACACCTTTACTACCCCAAACACACTCTTAGTTTTTTAGGGTCGGACGAGGGCAGGCAGGTAGCCGACAGACAGACAGACAGACAGACAGCCGACAGACAGACAGACAGACAAACAAACAAACAGACAGACAGACAAACAGACAGCCGACAGACAAACAGACAAACAGACAGCCGACAGACAGCCGACAGACAGACGGCAGGCAGGCAGTCGGCCTGGTCACCAGCCGACCAGGCCACCCACTATGAAGGCAACTCCGACCAGAAGCGACAGCACAGCAGCAACGATTCGGTAGTCGAACTTGAGTAGCTTCGCGTAGTAGCGGGTGAAAGCCCCCGTGAACTTCGGGAACCTCGACCAAGCAAAAGCAAGCAGGACGAAAGGCGAGGCAAGCGCAAGCAGAAACAGTCCGTAGAGCACAGCCTTCAGCACAAAATCGTGGGATGCCGCCGCAATCACGCGGCCAACCAAGTACATGATCGGCAACGTCGTGAACCCTATGACGGAGGCACCAAGACCCAGCACGAAGTAGCTCCAGATCCCTCCGCTTTCTTTAGGCTTTTTGGGCTCTTTGTGCGCCAGCTGCGGTTGGTGGATCCGCCACATTGCAAGCACAAGTCCGGCTCCAATGAACGCTCCCCCAGCGACGGCATCAACACCCCTGTCTATTACGGCTTTGTCAAGGTCACCCTCCACGACCTTGACCAGGTGGTCGGGGTTCAGGCCCTGAAGGATGAAATAGAGCGCGGTCGCACCCGCGAACAACCCTGCGATCATTAGCGTCAGCCTGCGCCCTGGGTTTTTTGTGCGGGCCAGCATGTCGATGGTCGCCGCGTAGAGCGCGGGGTTCAATCCCATCGCGAGTCCAAACCCGAGCAGCGACAGCACCGCCCCAAGCAAACCGGCGGTGTGGGTCACCCGTCGCGCCCACCCCTGCGCCAGGACGGAAGCATTTGATCAAGCTTCGCGGTGAGGTCCATGGACTCCCCGTCACGAGCCCCCTTACTGAGAATCATCGGGGGCGGTGAGGGAGTCATCTTCTGGGTACGGAGGCGATCCAGCAGGTTCAGGTCCCGGATCAGGATGTAGTAGTTCCCGTCCGTGTCGACTGCTAAGGTGTGATCCGCTTTCAAGTACCAGCCTTCAAGATTGGTCTTGGCGCGTCCTTTCCCGCCATAGCCGATCGCTTCCAGTGGCTCCGGCTGCAGTCCGGTGGCTTCGGCCTCTGCAACAAAGCGGCGCAGAAACTCCGCGGCCTTCTTACTTTCGGCTTCTTCCTGCGCGTCTAGAAGCACTTGGCGGCGCTTGGCGGCTTCTGCCTGCTGAGCTGCAAACTCCTGTTGGTCGCTCACAGGTCAACTTCGAAGTCAACGGCGGCTCTTGCCGTCGCCACGGCACGTAGGTCTTTTGCTACCTCGAGGTGCGCGGGGTGAACCGCGTAGCTGTCGAGTGCAACGCGATCTTCGACATCCGCAACTAAACCCATGTCCCAGTTCCCCGCCAGGTTCACAGAGTTCGGGCCTGCGCTAAGTGAGAGTAAGCCTGGGATGACCCCCACCAGAGCTTCCAACCGCTCGCTGAGCGACTCAATGGTGTCCCTGCGCATGGCGGGTTCGTCCACACCAATTTCCCAAAGAACAACGTGTCGGATGGCCATATTTCCTCCTAGTTGCAGTTAGTTAAGGATCTTCGGCGGCGTATCCAGAGCCTATCCGGCTGGCGGACTGTCCGAGTCGTCTTTTGTGGGGTCCTCCCCCGATTCTCCGTGATCCGGCTTCCCAAAGGAGGTCACTGCCTTGGGGAGTGCCTCCATCGCAGCCTCACTGACTTGGCCGAAGAACTCCGTCACCGTCTTCGACGCCTGGCCCAGAGCTTTGGACACGGGTTCCAGCAGCTGTTCTTTGACGCCGCGGCGCAAGACCTTCCCGAGCTGGTTTCTCGGCAGGTCGGTAATGAAAGCCAGCTGCTTTGGCATCGCGTAGCCAGACAGTTTTCCTTTCGCCCAAGCACGAATCTGTTCGAGGGTGGGTTGGGGTGCACCCTCTTCCATCACCAGGGCTGCGGTCACGACCTCGTTTTGGTCCGCACCCGGAATCCCAACAACTGCCACATCTTTCACGTCCGGGTGAGTGCGGAGCACGTCCTCGACCTGGCTTGGGTAGACGTTGAACCCCCCTGACAAGATGAGTTCCTTGCGTCGGTCAGACAGGTAGAGGTAGCCGCCGTCGTTGATCGCGATGTCCCCGGTGCGGAACCATCCCTCTTCGGTGAACGCGAGGGCCGTTTCCTCGGGCGCGTCAAGGTAGCCGGAAAACACCTGGGGACCCTTCACAATGATCTCGCCCGGCGTCCCGTCTTCGACGTCTTTGGTGGGTTCATCCATGTCGACCAGTCGGATGCGGGTCGAGGGGAAGGGGAGCCCCAAAGTTCCCAGCCGCCGCTTTTTCGACAGGGGCGCGCCCGTCAAGACTGGGGAAGTTTCAGAGAGTCCGTAGCCTTCCAGGATCACCCCTTGAGAGGCCTCTTCCCAGATAGCGGCCACAGCTTCTGTAAGAGGCATGGCACCTGAAACCGCGTAGCGGATGGAGGTGATGTCTGTACCGGTCGCAAGCGCACCCCTCGCGATGCGATCAAACATAGGAGGAACGCCAACGAAGAAAGTGACTGACCTTCGCCTTTGTGCTTCCAGTGCCAAGTCCACATCGAACTTCGGAAGCACAACCTGGCTGGCACCTTTCTTCACAGCCGCAAGCAGGAAGAAGGTCAGGCCAAACGCATGGAAATAGGGAAGCAGGGAAAAGAAAACCTCCGCACCCTCGTGCAGCTTGAAGACCCAAAATAGGCATTGGTCGACATTCGCGCCAAGGTTCCTGTGCGAGAGCGGAACCGACTTGGGGATCCCGTTGGTCCCCCCGGTGTGCAGGATGACCGCGATGTCTTCGAGCTTCGCGTGGGGAACGCTGTGCGAGACCGGCCGGGCTGCCCTGACGGCCTTGTCCCAAGACTGCACCTGGTCGGGCACCTCACCACGAAGGGTCGCTCTTTGCTTGCGTGCAGCCTTTACCGGAAGGGCCAGCAAAAGCTTGTTTTTCTGGGGCATCTGCGCGGTCAGATCCACTGAGAAGATTGTTTCCAGGGACGAGTAGCCGATCGGCAACTTCTCTATCGTCTGTTCCCACGCGATCGCCACCTTCCCTTTGTGGCGCCTGATCTGATCCTCTAGTTCCTTCACGGTCGCCAGTGGATTGTGCTGGGCAGCAACAGCACCGATCCTTTGGCACGCGTAGAACGCGACGAAAGCCTGGGGACAGTTCGGGAGCGCAATGGCGACTGTGTCGCCCCTGCGGACCCCGGCGTCAAGAAGAACCTGAGCGGCGCGGAGGGCCTGGTCCAAGACCTGCTTGTAGGTGATGGTTTTCCCGAAGTAGTCAATGGCGATGACGCCCGGGTATCGCTTAGCAGTGCCTTCCAGCAACTTGAAAACCGAAGAGTGCGGCATCGGAATGTCGTAGGGCACGCCCGGTTCATAGAACCTGTGGGCCTGTTCCACAATGGGGTCGTATTTCGCCATCTCACCTGTCCCTTGCACCGCAAAAGCAACGAGCGTCCGCCCTAAGCATAGGCCCCGACCCCGTTTTGCCGACCTTCCCGTTTTCGCTACAAACTATCTGTCGGAGTCTCCCTTTACCCTGGCGACAAATCCAAGCGGCTTTTCGGAAGGATAGACAATGTCGGACACAGGTACAGGTGAAACGTCGGCCGCAGAGGCAGACGAAACGCTGGACAAAGCTGACAAGACGCTAGACGTGACCGTAGAGGAACCAGCACCAGGCAAAGATATTCCTTCAGGTGGGGCAGTCGAAGAACAACAGAACAAGATTCGCGGCCGGAACCGCGGTCAGAAAGTAGCCGCGTGGGTGGCCACTGTTGCTGCCGCAGCTTGGCTAGCCGTATCGGCTGTGATCGGCGCGGGGATGGTCTCTCCAGACGCTCAAGGAAGCGTTCCCCTCTCTGACCACATGGTGACCATCAGCTCGACTTCGTATCGTCAGGCCTACGGCGGTGATGCCTACACCGGCATCCAAAACGCAGCTTCCGACACGGAACACGCCGTCGTTGCGGCCTCCAATGCAAACGTTGAGGCTCTTGAGGCCATCGGGCGCGCGCTGGCCGTCAGGCAGGGTGTCACCTCCGACTCGGTAACGGCTGCAACGGGCTGGCTGCTCATCTCAATAGGGGTCTCAACCTTCTTGGTTGTGTTCTCTCTGAATTTCCGGACCCTGCTCACCAAGCGTTCGTAGGCAGCCGCTAAATGCGTGGGACGTCCCCGTAAAACAGACTCCGAGCCGCCCACGCCCTCAACTACGCTAACCCAGGACGTGGGCTGCTCAACCCACGCAGAGAAAAAAGACCGTTCGAGGACGCAATGGCCATAGACTCCCACCAGGAATCACTCGAGTTCCTGCTCAGTGAACGGCGCCGCTACGTTGTGCCCGACTACCAGAGACCCTACGTTTGGGGCTTCGACCAAGCACAAGATCTCGCTGAGGACCTGCTGGCTGCCTGGCGTAGGGACGACAGCGACTTCTTTCTTGGCTCCATCGTCGTGATCCGCGAAAAAGGCGACCCGGTTGGTGAGGTCGTAGATGGGCAACAAAGACTGACGACCTTGGCGATCATCTTTGCCATCTTGAGGGAGTTTGCGCCAGAGCACCTGAAAGAACCTCTTACACGCTACCTGGGCACAAAGGAAGACCCCATCCGGCAGGAAGGGGCGCTACCTCGGGTCCAGGTTCGCGAATCGGATCAAGATTTCTTCGAAACGTACTTCGTACGCGGAGACCTCGCAGGGCTACGGGAACAACACGTAAGCGTCTTTACCACCGAGGGACAGCGCAACATGCGACGAAGCGCTGACGCCATCTGGGAAACGTTCAGCGACCTCGAAGACACCGAGGACCTGAGACGCTTCATCGAGTTCCTTCTGGCTGTTTCGTTAGTCGTCATCGAGACAGACAACTTCCAGAATGCGCACCGGATCTTCGGAGTTCTAAACACGCGTGGAGTCCCCCTAGCCGCGTCGGACGTCTTCAAAGCAGAGATCCTGGGAACGCTTGCTGAGTCGGACCGAGCCGAGTATGCAAAGAAGTGGGACGACTCGCTGAAAGCCGTGGGGCACGACCCTGATGCCTTCTTCCGCCACCTGCTTGTCTCGCAGTCGAAGTCAACGCTCCGCCGTTCTCTCTCCGAGGAGTTCAACTCTCGAATCAAGGAAGGTCTGCTCCGAGAGATAGGAGGAAAACGATTCATCGACGACGTCCTCCTCCCTCTATCCGACGCGTTTGTTGTTGTGAACAACAGTCTCAACGACGACGTGGCCGAGGTGCTTGACCTACTCCATGACCACCATTCCGGCGAATGGAAACCCGTCGCCATGTGGGTTGTATCCAAAGACTTGGAGACCAGCGAACGCGACCGGTTATTGCGAGGCGTCGATAGAGTCTTCGGAGTCCACACTCTGGCCGGTTCGGATCGAACGAAACGCTCTGAAGCCATGGCCAGTCTGCTCAGCGAGTTTGAACGACACTGGTCAACCACTGGTGAGGCGCCACCAAATGACGTCTTCGATCTCCCTGACTCTCTGATCTACAACGCGCTAGCCGCTCTGCAGGGCGAGCTACCACGATCTGCGAAGCGGCTAACTCTGCTTCGCAGAGCCCACTGGCAAGCTACGGGCGCCGACGGCCTGCTTCCGCCAGATTCAACGTGGATCAGCGTCTTTCCTTCGAAGCCCTTACCTGAGGTCTCAGACACAGAGCTTGCCGAACCCTGGCGTTCCAAGCTGGGCTCAATGGTCCTGTCGATAACCGACAACGCCCGCGTCCGTCAAGAGTCGAGCTGGGCAGGGATCTGTTTGTTGACGAGGCCGGGAGAGCCCCAACGCCACTCCCCCGCAACGCTGCTTGACCCGCAGGTGCCACCTAGCGAGGCCATGCTCCGCGAACGCCACTCGAATCTTGTCCGGCTGGTCGCGGAGAACTGGGGGATCACTGAAGACAGTGCAGGGACAAACCTTCTGGTCTTAGACGAGGGAGAGGCACTCCAGCTGGCGGGCCGCGGCCGCGTCTCCCGCAGCAAGGCCACGCGCCTAGCCGATGTCGTTCAGGTGGGCCTACTCAAGCCAGGCGATGTTCTCGTCTGGGTCCGAAAGAACCTAAACGAAACGTTTGAGGTCACCGTCACGCAGGACGGGAAGCTCGAACTCCCCAGGGGACAAAGAGTGACCTCACCATCCGCTGCGAGCAAGGCACTCAGTGGTGCAAACGTTCAGGCACTAGATGTCTGGAGGCGACGGTCAGACAACAAGTCTTTGCGGGACCTCTGGAGTCTCTACCAGGCGCGGTTCTCCGAGCGCGCCGCCAAGCCCACTGCCGGAACAACGACTCGACGACTGGGCACGCAACGCTGGAAGCCAACACCAAGAAAAGACCCCGCGCCTAAGTCAAAGTCCCCAGAGGCACCGGAACCTTCGAAACTACCGAAGCCGACTGGCGCAACCAGACCAAAACCCCAAGGCTACGACAACCAGCCGAACGTGGGTCCCACGGGTGAGGCTCGAGACTGGGAGAGGCACCGAGAAGCCCTCACCTGGCACACGTACGTCACGCCTGACCTGGCGCGGGGACGCACCACCCCTATCCCATCGAGCCTTGCGGTGGAACTCGGCATTACTCCCGGCTCTTTTAAAAAGTTCACAACCCGCCAGGGTGAAGACGTGCTTGTGGCCTGGACGAGTGACGGTCCAACCATCGGCCCTGTAGCCAAGCTTGTAGCCCGAAGAGGCTTTCACCGTGGAGATCTGGTGTCTCTAAGGTTCTCCGACAACGGAGTCCTCACCGCGCGACCGACCCCCGAGGACTGGTCTCGCAAAGCAGACGTCACCCCAGAAGTCAAGACAGCCCCTTTGAAGGGGAACGTCAAGCGCCCTGTCCCCAACCAGGGGACGACGCGGACCCGGCCCCCAGGTCCTCCAAGGCCCGCTGCGAGCCCCATAGAGACCGCCGTACGACAAGCGAAGGCTGCCGGGGCCAAGGTTTCGGACAACCGCAGTAAGGGCGCGCTTTGGATCTATGACAACGGCAAGGTCGAGCACATAATCCAGTCCGCGAAGGAGGCCGGCGTGCGCTTCACGTGGAACACCACAAACAGGAAAGGCCTTCCGGGGTGGTACACCAACGACGAGTGAAGAGCGCTCGGGAAGACCTAGTGGGGCGAGACCTCTCCGGCGAGCAAGAAAGAGCAACTTTCAGTGGCGTCTCGCGGTCGTTCGCAGTGTTGAATAGCGCAACCAGGGGCACCTGTTATGACGTAGGCTTTCCGCCAGGTGACCCTCTTTGCTGAGTTGGAAAGGAGGGTTTGTTTCGCCAGCTGGCCCGTCCCATCGGCCGAGAGGAACCTAGCGATGACAGGCGTCGCCCGCCCAGAAGCACCCGCGCCCGCGAGCGTTGGTTCTGCGCCCGCTAGACCTGCACGAATCCAGGGCCTCGACGGGGTAAGGGCGCTTGCTGCCGCACTGGTGCTGGGCTACCACCTGGTTCCCGGGTGGCGCGGGGCCGGATACGTCGGCGTTGACATGTTCTTCGTCCTCTCCGGCTTCCTCATAACTTCACTACTTCTTCGCGACACCGCGATTCATGGGCGCATCCATCTGAAGAAATTCTGGGTGCGCCGCATCCGCAGGCTGATGCCCGCTGTTGTCTTCGCAACTGTCGGGACCGTCGCACTTGCCCGCATCGCGGGCGGGGATTCCCTGGTCCAGTTGCCATGGCAGGTGTTTGGCTCTCTCACCAGCACCTACAACTGGCTCCAGATAGCAAACGCAGCACCTTATTTCGGGCAGCGCTCACCGCTGTTGCTGGCGAACGTGTGGTCTCTTGCGCTCGAAATGCAGTTCTACCTGGTCTGGCCTGTGCTGCTGGTCCTCATCCTGGCTTTCACTCCCCGCAAAGCTTGGCCTGGCGTCGTAGTTGGGTTGGCGGGATTGTCGGCGGGCTGGAACTGGTACCTGGTCCACGTCGCCGACGACGTCACCCGCGCATACGTCGGCACTGATGCGCACGCGTTCGGCCTAATGCTCGGTGCAGCGATTGCACTGTCAGTTCCTCGGGTGATGGTAGAGGAACTCCCAGACCTAAAGCCGCGTTCGCGAAAGACATGGGGTGTCCTCACCTGGGTTGGCCTTGCCGGTGCGCTCACGATTGGGATCGCGGTTCCAAACGGGGAGTGGATGTACCCGTGGGGGATGCTGGCCGCATCCTTCTTCACCGCACTGGTGATCAGGGGGTTCCTGCCAGACGCGCTGTCCGGACCCTCCAACCTCTTGATCCGAGGACTGCAATCACGGCCCATGGTCTGGTTCGGCGAGCGGTCCTACAGCATTTACCTGTGGCACTGGCCACTGTGGGTCATCGCCTTTTTCACGTTCCACCGCGCCAGCTTGGGCATCGGGTTCGGTGTCTTCATCCTGTCCCTGATCATGGCCGAGGTGTCCTACCGTTACGTTGAGACCCCGATCAGGATCCACGGGCTGAAGTCGTGGCTCGGTGGCATTAGGGACCTGGCAAAGTGGCTCCAAGTTCTGCTTGCCGTTGTGGCGCTCGCCACGACCTCCCTTTTTGTCTACGGGCTCGCCAGCTCTCCGGCAAAGTCCTCTGCCGAGCTGCTAATCAGCGGCAATCAGGCCGAGGATCTAGACGAGGACTACTGGGACATCTCAAACTTGAGCGACTATTTTGCTGAGAAATCCGCGCAAGCGGAGGCAGCTGCCTTAGCGGCTGAAAAGCAGGCCGAAAAAGAAGCCGAAGAGGCAAAAAGGGCGGAGGAAGAAGCAGCAGCTGCGGCGGCAGCCGCTCCGGTCTCCGGCGACCAGGTCACGATCATCGGAGACTCCGTCACGCTTGTCTCGGAATCGCAGCTGTACGAACGACTCCCGGGCGTCTTTATTGACTCTGAGGTTTCGCGCCCGATGCTTGACTTCCCCAGCGTCGCTGAAAGCGTTCGAGCCCAGGGAATGATGCGCGAATACGTCGTGATTTCTCTTGCGATCAACGGGTTTGTCCGGGACCAAGAGATAGAAGCCATGTTCGCGGCGCTGGGTCCCGATCACAAGATCGTCTTAGTGACAGGCTTCGGCCCGGAACACGAACACTGGATTTTCGATGCAAACGCGAAAATCTACGAAGTTGCCGCGGCCCACCAGGACCAGGTGAGGGTTGCGGACTGGGCGCCGATAGCCGACGCCAACAGAGACCTGCTGGCAGGGGATCTCACGCACCCGGGTGCGGCAGGATCCGCGCTCTACGCAGATGAGATCGTTCGAGCCCTCAACAGTTTCGACTGAGCAGCAGACCCCGCGAGAAGAGAAGAGCAAGTTTTGAGTTTCAACGGGATCGACCAGGACAAACAGCTTCTTGCGGCTCCCTACTTGGAGGCGGCGCAACTCAGCGAGATCGCGGGGAGGCGCCCTGACCTCTGGGCCCAGATACAAGCGCACCCAAGCAGCTACCCGGAGTTGAACGCGTGGATCGCAGAGAGGACCCCTGCACCGACCTGGCCTACTCCAGTTCCCGTACCCGCAGGCAACGCCGCGAAGAAGAACAAGAAAGTTCTTTGGATCGCCCTGACGGCTGTCGCCGCCCTGGTGCTAGGAGTTGGAGCGGGTGGCGGAGTGTGGTTGCTGCTCGGCCGAAAATCGGGAGAAGACCCGGGAACCGCCTACGCGTCCCTACCTGTGCTGACTTCGGCTGCCGCGATCGGCCGCGCAGACGCTCCTATCGCCCTGATCCCGCTCGGTAACAGTGGCCATTTTTCCGAAGGCACAACCCTGGTGGCTGCCGCGGACGTTGAGGGGCGCGAGCTGCTGGTCGGGCTAGAAAAAGGCAACATCGGGGCTCCCGCCTGGACCGCTACTCTCTCCTCTCCCCTATCCCAATGCGAACTTCAGGGAAGCGCCGTGCGTTGCGGGGACGAACAGGTCAGCGTCACTACCGGAGAGGTGAGCCTCGCGCAGGGAACGCAGACCTCAACGGAAAACGAGGGTGAGGGCGCCACCGAGACGGGCGAAGACGACACCGAGAGAAGTGAAGAAAGCCAGGCCAGGCTCACGCCTACGGCTCCCGGAGGCGACGGACCCTATCTTGAGGGACACATGCTCCTCAACAAAAAGGGCGAACCCCTCGCCACGTTCTCTTTCACGCCGGTCTGGCAGCAGGACAACGGTGGCGGAACAACCCTGTTCACGGACGGCAGCAAAGTCGTCGCGGTCAAGGGAAACAAGTTGCTTTGGGCGACCGACCTCGAAGTGGGGTCCGAAGAAGTCAATGGCGTTGGAGGGGAACCCCCATTCGGTGTCGATGGGGGGACGGTCGTCATTGGGGAGCCATCCGGGATTGTTGGGATAGACACCAAGACAGGTGAAAAGATCTGGCGGCTGGAAGCCACGGTGGATGCTTGGCTCCTTTCTGACCAAACGCTGCTCTTAGGGGCCGAGGGGGCGATCTACGAACTGGAGTTCCCCACCGAGCCGCAGGAAGAGCAGGTAGGGGCAGAAGGGCTCACTAAGCTCGACGTTCCGAGAGCCCTTTCATACGAAGACCTCGCGAACATGACTTTGGCAGTCCCGGCAGGGTGCTCTAGAACAGTCGGTGCCCAGGGGGCGCCGCTCGAGTTCCGCGATGGTCGAACCGATGGACAGTACAACTTCGCGATTATTGACACGGTGGAACCCCTGCTGGCGGGAGACGGGGCCTTCGCGCTCGCACAAATAACGTGTTCCTCAGGTGACGACGATTCCTCGTCCCAGTACTGGGCAATCTACAACGAGGAGGCGAACCTGGTCGCTGGGGAGTCGATGTACCAGGTGCCGGGCTTCGGCTACTACCAGGTCCCGTTCAACGACTACCAGGAAACGCTCAGTGCGTCCCACTCGCAGTTCAGCTACACGCTTGAGGCAGTCGAACTAATGACCGGGTACACAGATCTCACGGTCACCCAGGAGTTCGACGGGAGCGAGGTGAGCGTTGTGGACGTTGTGTTCCACCTGCTTGGCGGGGACATGCGAGCACCCAAACTAGAAGAGGTCCAAGCTCTCTACGACCAGGTGGCCGCCAGGAATGAAGACGCAGTCGCCGACCAGATCTCAGTTGAGGAACTCAGGAGCATCAAGGAGGGGATGCTCGGTGACGACTTTGCCGGAGGGCCAAACTACGCAAGGATCCTGTACCCGCAGGGCGGCAAGGTCAACAACTGCGTGCTCGCCGCCGCCACTTACCACAAGGGACAGATGGTCACCGACGACCTGGGGGTCGGCTTCTTGGCCACAGATAAGGACTACATCGCCTCACGGTTTGAGCCCGGCGTCTGGCTCTGCGGGGTTCAGCCTCCCGCCGAAGGCGGTGGAGTCCGCGACGTCATGAACTGGGGCGACGGCCCGATCTACGAGATGGGTCTGCGCGTTCTGACGGACGCTGACGGGACGCCGTTCCTGGTTGGGACCGAGCGCACCTTCAGCTAAGCCAATAGCTTGGCGGAACCGTCTCCCACCTTCAGTTGGGTGAGCAGCGGGTAGAGTCGCTGGAGCACCACCGCTCGATGAAAACCATGCTGATTGGAGAATCCTTGCTCCTGAACCCGGTTGAGCAGCCACGCGAAACGACGGACGTGTACCTGATTCGGCATGGACAAACCGTTGCGAACACCACGGAGATCATGTCGGGGTGGATGGAGACCCCTCTTACTGACGTGGGAATCACGCAGGCCAGAGCCGCGGGCCAAGCGTTGGCGCAGTGCCCTGTGGGGCGAATCGTGTCCTCGGACCTCTCCCGCGCCCGCCACACCGCCCAGTTGGTGGGCGAGGGGACCGGAATCGGGCAGATCGCGCTTGCCCCCGAGCTGCGCGAATGGCATTTCGGGCCGTACGAGGGCAGGCCCCAGCAAGAAATGTGGCGCGGACTACTGCCGTACTTGGGGATCTCGGTCGACGCCGAGCACTACGAGCGCGCGTCCTTCTGGGACAACATGGTCCTGCTCCAGGACCGGGGTTACGGGGAGGCAGAAATGATGGACGCACTCGCCGCTCTCGACCCCTCAGGGGAAGCTTCGACATGGCAGCAGTACAAAGAGAGGCTTACCTCGGCGGCTGACCTGATCGGGAACAACGCGTCGGAAGTGGGACGTGAGGGCTCTGCTCTGGTGGTTGTTTCGCACGGCGCATTCACGCGAAACCTGCTGCCGCTTCTGGACCCGAACGGTTACGATGGTCGCCCGATTGGCAACGCTTCCATTACCCACCTGACCCACGGAGACCAGGGATTCCACACTGTCCGCGTGGCAGTGAATCCTGAAGACTGGTGAAGTCGCGAACAGCAAGCCGTCTTGTTGCAATCAGTGTAATCTTCGTCTCATGACGAACAAAAAAGTGCGAAAGCTTCCTAACGATTTGTACGAGGCCGAACTCTTCCGGCTCCAGGCCGAACTTGTGAAGATGCAAGAGTGGGTCAAAGCAACCGGGCAACGCGTTGTTGTCTTATTCGAGGGCCGTGACGCCGCAGGTAAGGGTGGCGCTATCAAGAGGATCACGGAATACCTCTCCCCCCGTATCGTGAGGGTGGCGGCGCTCCCCGCCCCCAGTGGCAGGGAAGAAACCGAATGGTACTTCCAGCGCTACGTGGCACATTTGCCCGCGGCCGGTGAGGTTGTCCTGTTCGACCGTTCCTGGTACAACCGGGCCGGGGTAGAACGGGTGATGGACTTCTGCACTCCCGCCCAATACAACCTGTTCATGCGACAGGTCCCGATCTTTGAGGACATGTTGATCA
>CAYFRO010000048.1:0-13339 GCA_964345565.1 uncultured Actinomyces sp. | reverse complement strand
GTGTCGCCGCCGTGAAAGGGCGGTGTCCTAGGCCTCTAGACGATGGGGGCCTAACCTGTCGAGCAACACCCTAGGGCGGTACTTATCAGGACTTGGAAAGTATACCCATGCTGGCGGCCAGCCACAATCCAACAGTGAGCTGTTCAACTCCGTAGACTTGGCGCATGGGAAACTCAAGCGATATTGCCGAGGTTGCAGCGCAGGTAGGTCACCTTCTTCTGGGCAGCTTGCTTGGGGCCGGCGCCGGGACCCTGGTTGCTGTAGTGATCCTTCTGAGCATTCGCCGTCAGGGCCGCAAATCCCCAACCGCTACGCAGGTGTTCCGCCGCACCCGCCTTCCGATGGTCGTTTCCAGCGATCTTCTGGGAGTCTGGATCGGGTTTGTCCTCACTGAACCCGAGCAGATGTCGGACTTCCAACAAGAACTCAAGCACGCCTTGCTGATAGCGCTGATCGTGAGCGCGGGCTGGTTGGTTTACGCGGCACTTGGGGTGCTTCGTGATGCGGCCATCCTGACAGACATGAAAACGGGGCGTGACGCTCGCCGCTTCCGCACGCAGGCCGCTGTCTTGCGCAGGGCGCTACAGGCTCTGACCGTCTTCCTCACCATTGTTTTCGTTCTGCTGACGTTCCCGGAGGCCCGCGCCCCCATGGCGTCACTGCTCGCCAGTGCCGGCGTCCTCTCAGTCATCTTGGGTATTGCGGCGCAGTCCAGCTTGGGCAACATGTTCGCGGGACTCCAGTTGGCGTTCTCTGACGCGCTCCGCGTTGGCGACACTGTGATTGTTCCGGACGAGGAACAGCCGGGAACCGTCGAGGAAGTAACTCTCACCTACATAGTCGTCCGCACCTGGGACGAACGGCGCCTTGTCGTCCCTTCCACGCAGTTCACAACTCAGCCCTTCCAGAACTGGACCCGAAGAGCCTCAACCATCATGGGGGTTGTGGAAATCCAGCTCGACTGGACTGCTCCCATCGCAGAGATCAGGGCCGAGGTCGAACGCCTGCTGTTCTCAACAGATCTTTGGGACAAGCGGTCGTGGGCTGTGCAGGTGAACGCGATCAACCAGGGCTACATCAGCGTCCGCATCGTGATCTCTGCTGTGAACTGGCCAAAGCTTTGGGATCTTCGTTCGTACATCCGCGAAAACCTGTTGGCATGGTTGCGGGCGAACGCCCCCTGGGCGATTCCCCGGGAACGCCTGATCGGTGAGGGTCCGCAGACGGATGCGGGCGCCTGGCCCACCGATGAGCTCCACCCAGAGTACTTGGCGGACCCCACCTACTCTGGTTTAGCGGGCGGCGGATACGTCCGGGAAGCCCAACAGAAGGTCGTGGAGAAGAAACTGATAGAGAAGGAACAGGATCGAGGACTCGACAAGGCCGCTGCCGAGGCGGAAGTGCCCGCGGTTCCAGCAGGCCCGAACCTCTCGGCCCCGGCGATGGTCAAGGATCCCTCTGACCTCAAACAGATAGACAAGGCCCTCCAGGTGCTTCCAGATCGCGACGACCCCTACGACTACCCCGTCCCCAAGGTTTTCACTCAGCTCAACAAGGGACACATGCTGTTCTCAGGCACCCCGGAGGCCGAGGCCCGGGCCGCACGCTACAACGGCCCCGGGAAGGACGTCATCAAGCAGAGGGAGCAACGCGCAGCACTACGCGACCTCGATGGGAACTCGGAGCTACCCCCAGAAGTCCTAGCTCAAGCGAAGGAACTCCCGGAAGTAAAAGTGCCCTATCACCCCGGGTCGTCGTCGGGCTCTGGGCAAACTCAGCCGGAACTCAAGCAAGACGGAAAGGGTGCACAGTGAACCAGCCCAACGTCCCACAGACTCCCGACGTCCCAAAAACTGAGGCCCAGTGGAAGGCAAAGCTGAGCCCGCTCGAGTTTCAAGTCCTTCGTAGAGCCGCAACCGAACGTCCCGGAACCGGGGCCCTTCTTGCCGAAGAGCGCCCTGGAACCTACAGCTGCAAGGGATGCGGCCAGAAGCTTTTTGAGGCCTCAACCAAGTTCGACGCAGGCTGCGGTTGGCCAAGCTTCTTTCAAGCACTCCCCGGGGCCACAACGGAAGACACTGACTACCTGCTGGGATACCCCAGGACAGAGATCCGTTGCTCGAGCTGCGACTCCCACCTGGGACACGTTTTCCCGGACGCACCTGGGACCCCGACGGGACTGCGCTACTGCATGAACTCTGTAGCCCTCGATTTCGAACCGAGCCACTTCGAACCGCACCACGCGCCTTCCGACTTCACGCCCAAGGCGGACCTTGGCTTCGAATCGGGGCGCCAACCCCCATCCTGGGACAAATGCCGTCCCTCTTCGGACGACTACCCACCCTCCCCCTGGGACAACTAGAGGTCAGGCGAGAGCCAGCGGAGGTGACACGAAAACCGGTGCCCGTACCGGCACTGTTCATCCTCTCGGGCATTTTCACCTACGTGGGGGCCGCCCTAGCGGTCGGCCTATTCCAGGTGATGAGCCCGCTGGGGGTCGTGTGGTGGCGGGGCGGGGTCGGTGCGCTGGCGCTACTGGCCCTGTGGAGGCCGTGGAGGACCAAATGGACGGCTCGGCGGGTGGCGGTCGCAACCATTTTCGGAGTCGTCCTGCTGGGGATGAACATCCTGTTCTACCAGGCCATCGCACTGATTCCCATGGGAACCGCTGTTTCCCTGGAGTTCCTAGGCCCGGTCGCGGTCGCACTGTTTCGGGGTAGGGGTTGGGCCCCTCGGGTTGCCGCGTCGCTGGCTCTGGCAGGAGTCGTCGCAATCGGCGGTTGGGGGCTAGACCTGGGGGACGCAACCGTTGCGACGGGCTTCGGTTTCGCGCTCGCGGCCGGTGCCGCCTGGGCTGGCTACATCCTGCTGGGCTCCCGAATCTCAAGGGAAGCGGCGACAGGCCCGTCGCTGGCACTTGGCCTTACGCTTGCCGCGCTGCTCTACCTGCCGTTCCTGCACTCTCCCGCGTTTGACGCACAGTTTTCGTTGCCCGTGGTCTTGGCTCTGGTGGGTGTCGCCGTCCTGTCAACAACCCTGCCCTACTCCATCGAAGCGATCGCGTTCGGGCGAATCAAAGCGGACACTTTCGCGCTACTGACTGCGTTACTTCCAGCGACCTCGGTCGTCATCGGCGCCGTGATGCTACGACAGGTCCCCAACCTTTTCGAGGTCGCGGGCCTGGTCTTGATCTCCGTCGCGGTCTGGCTTGCAAGTAAGGAACCCTCGGCGGCCCCCTCGTGACCGTAAGGCGGCGCCGCCCCGACTCTTGGCGGTAGGGCGCCTCAATGGTTTAGATTTAGGGCGCAAGAGGTAGGAGTAGCCGTGAGCGTCAACGTCATGTGGATGGCCCTGGTCGGGGTCGTCATCGGGCTGGTCACCAGCCTGTTCGTGCGTGGGGGCCGCCTGACGGGACTGGCCCAGACTGTGCTGCTAGGCGTGATCGGATACGGCGGCGGAGGATATCTTGCGGAGCAGCAGGGGCTCTCGGTCCTGGACCAGTGGTTGGTAGGAATCGTCTCAACCCTGGTCCTGATAACCGGCTACATTCTTGTAGCCAACGCGGTTTCAGGTCGGCGCCGGCGCAAAAAACCGAAGACCCTGACCTCTGAGGCCAGCAAGTGACGTGGTCTTCTTTGAGACACGGAAGGTGGTCCTGATCTGCTGGGGCAGAATACAGGCATGACCATGCATACGATTCCTGCGGGCCACGACCACGCCACCCTTGTGGTTCACGGCCCCGACACTCCGGGTATCGTCCAGGCTGTCACCGCGATGGTGACGCGCAACGGCGGAAACATTGTTGCGCTAGACCAGTACGCCGATGACGAGCGGGACGGAAAATTCTTTCAGCGGATCGTCTTCCACAAGCCAGATCTTGTCGCTGATGAGCCCGCGTTGCGAGCCGACATTGAAGCCACCCTGGCGCCGTTTGGCCTCAAGTGGGAACTGCGCGACCGCTCCGTCCCGAAGCGCATGGCGATTCTTTCCAGCAAACAGGACCACTGCCTGCTGGACTTGCTTTGGCGGACCCGGCGCGGCGAACTTCCGGTCACGATCCCCATGGTCATTTCGAACCACACGGTGTCAGCCGAGGACGTCCGTTCCTTCAACATCCCCTTCTTCCACGTCCCCTCCCAAAGCGGGCCCGACAAAGCCAAGTCGGAGTCCGAAATGCTGGCTCTGCTGAAGGGGAACGTCGACTTCGTGGTTCTGGCACGTTACATGCAGATCCTTTCGGACGACTTCCTTGAAGAGCTGGGCGTCCCCGTCATCAACATCCACCACTCGTTCCTACCTGCCTTCATCGGGGCAAACCCTTACAAGAAGGCGAAGGAACGCGGCGTGAAACTGATTGGCGCGACCTCCCACTACGTCACGGGAGAGTTGGACGAGGGCCCAATAATCGACCAGGACACCATCCGCGTCAGCCACAAGGACACGGTGCCTGAGCTGACTCGCCGCGGCGCGGACGTTGAGCGCCAAGTGCTGGCACGCGCCGTCCTGTGGCATGCTGATGACCGCGTGATCCGGGACGGCAACCACACCATCGTCTTCTAGCTCCGCCCCTATTTCTTCCGAAGGTCCGCGTCGATGAATCTCCACGGCTCGTGCTTGGAATCCGCGTAGTTGATCCCGATCCTGGGTGTGGCCCGCAAGTTTGGTTGATGCGTCTTCTCCGTAATGAAAATGTCGGGTCCCGTCAGGTCGGTGCCGTAGTCGTCCCCCGTGATCGCAAATGCTTGGCACAGTTTGCCCGGGCCGTCCGCGATGGCCGGTCTCCCGCCGCGAAACTCTCGCATTATTTCCTGGCCCTCGATGGGTACCACTCCGCGGATCAGGACGCCCTCGCCCCGCCCCTCACGCTGCGTCACGGCATTCATGTTCCAGTACATGCCGTAGATGAAGTAGACGTAGGCGTGCCCGCCCGGGCCGAACATGACCTGGTTCCGTTTCGTCATCCCGCGGTGAGTGTGGGCCGCGTCGTCGGCATCGCCCAGGTAGCCCTCGGTTTCGGTGATCTGGCCGATCAGCATTTGCCCGCCCAGTTCTTCTGGCAACCGCCTGTGGAGTCGCGCGCCAATCAGATCGCGGGCAACCTCGAGCGTGTCCCGTTCATAAAAAGAACGAGGAAGAACCAGCCCACTCGCGCTCACCCCGCCATCGTAAACGGATGCTCCGACAGATGCCGGGCGTCCGTGAGCACGTCGGCGATTAGGCGGTGGGCATTTTGGCGGGCCTTACAACCGGCTCGTTATGCTGGCGCGAGGCTCGGTTTCGGTTGGGAGCGAGCCCCCGAACAACTTTGCGGAGGCGATTTTGACTCGAGTAGTGGTGAACGGGGCAGGAAAGCTGGGGCGCGCCATCATCGCGGCGTCCCTGGAGCAAGACGGCCCCGTCAGTGTGGTTGCAGCTGTTGATCGCGCGGAAGTCGAAGATCTTCCGGTGCCCCTTTACTCCAGCCTGGACCTGGTTACTGAAGACTTCGATGTCCTGATCGACGCGTCCCGAGCCGAAGGCTTGGAGACCGTCCTTGAGTTCGCTGCAAGGGAAAACAAGCCCCTACTAATCGCAGCCACGGGGCACTCGGGTCCCCAGCTGGAGGCTCTTGAGGAAGCGGCCCAGCAGATCCCCGTCCTGCTTTCATCGAACCTGTCTATCGGGGTCAACGTGGTGCGGGCGCTGACCGAGGCCGCGGGCAAAATGCTTGGACCCGTCGACGCCGAGATTGTCGAGACGCACCACCGGATGAAGGTCGACGCTCCGTCCGGCACGGCCCTGACGCTGGCGCAGACGCTTCGGGACGCAACCGACCCCCAGCGTGAGTTCGTGTACGGCCGAACACCCGAAGACGACAGCGCTCGCGGCAACGAAATCGGGATCCATGCCGTCCGCGGCGGGAGCGTCGTCGGGGAGCACTCGGTCAAGTTCCTGCTGGATGATGAGATCGTCGAGATCCGCCACGTCGCCCAGTCCCGGAAGATCTTTGGATCCGGCGCCCTGCGCGCGGCCCAGTTCATTCAGCACCAAGCACCCGGCCTATACGAAATGGCTGACCTGCTGGTCGCGGACTGACGGTGCAGGACCTCGCTCACGGGCCGGCGCGGCAATGAAGACTCACCGCAGGGCTTCGAGAGACCCCAAGAAAGGGTTTTGCAAAACCCCAAAATAGAGCTTTAGGGCGCCCAGGAATAGGACCGCCCAGAAGGAGACTAGGAAACCCAGTGTCGAAGTTGAACCAGAATTTTGCGAAGATCCCGCCCTCGTACCTTTTCAGCGAGGTCGCTGGCCGGGTTGCCCGCTACCAGGAGGACCACCCGGACGCGAAACTGCTGCGCCTGGGGATTGGCGACGTCACCCGGCCTTTACCGGAAGCCTGCGTCACTGCCCTGAAAGAAGCGGCAGACGAACAGCTTTCCAGCGACACTTTCCGGGGCTACGGACCCGAGCAGGGGTACGGATTCCTTCGCGAAGCGATCTCCCGGGGCGAGTACGCCTCGCTTGGCGTAGACGTTTCTCCCGCTGACATTTTTGTCAGTGACGGCGCAAAGTCCGACTCGGCGAACATCCAGGAACTGTTTTCGACCAACGCGACAGTTGCTGTCGCAGACCCGGTCTACCCCGTTTACATCGACTCGAACGCCATGAGTGGCCGCCTGGGCGACTACGCGGATGGGCGCTGGAGCAACCTTACCTACCTGCCGTGCACCGAAGAGAACGGCTACGTCCCGCCACTACCCGGTGAGCACGTGGACCTGGTTTACCTCTGCTATCCAAACAATCCGACGGGGGCCACACTCAGCCGCGAAGAGCTGACCCGCTGGGTTGACTACGCGCGGAAGAACGACACCGTCTTGCTTTACGACTCCGCTTACCGTGCTTTCGTCACGGACCCGGAGGTGCCGCGCAGCATCTACGAAATCCCAGGGGCGAAAGAGGTCGCGATCGAGTTCGGTTCGCTCTCAAAGACCGCTGGGTTCACGGGCTTGCGTTGCGCCTGGACCGTCGTTCCCGAAGAACTGAAGGTTGACGGCAAGTCGTTGCGGGACATGTGGAACCGCCGCCAATCGACCAAGTTCAACGGCGTCCCCTACGTGGTGCAACGAGCCGCCGCAGCGGTTTACACCCCGGAAGGCCAGAAGGAAAGTCACGACTCCATTGAGTACTACTTGGAGAACGCGGGCCTGATTCGAAGCGTGCTTGAGGAGGCAGGCCTGAACCCCTCAGGCGGCGTCAACGCCCCTTACGTTTGGTTCCGATGCCCGGGCGGCATGGACTCCTGGGAGTTCTTCGACCTGCTACTAAACGACGCCCAGATCGTTGGGACTCCCGGTGTTGGGTTTGGTCCGGCGGGCCAGGGCTGTTTCCGCCTGACCGCCTTCGGTTCCAGGGAAGACACCGAAGAAGCCACCCGGCGCCTCAAGGTTTTGTTGGACAAGACCGCGTGAGGCGTTGCCTGGACAGGACCGCGAAACTCATTGCCCGACCACTCGGCCGCCTTGTCGCCGAAACCATTTGAACTGACCCGTTGCCGAATAGGAGATAACGAAGATGCCTCGTACCGCACCGTCCGAAGCGAAACTGCGCGAGATAGTTGCTGAGATCCCGACCCCCTTCCACCTGTATGACAAGCAGGGGATCCTGGACAACGTGCGGGAACTTCAAGACGCGTTTTCGTGGAACCCCGGTTTCAAGGAGTACTTCGCGGTCAAGGCAACCCCGAATGCGGCACTGCTGAAGATATTGAAAGAGGCGGGGTGCGGGGTCGACTGTTCCTCGTACACCGAACTTCTGTTGGCTGACGCGATGGGGTTCTCGGGGAAGGACATCATGTTCTCCTCGAACGTCACCTCCGCGAAGGAATACCAGTTGGCGCGGAAACTGGGCGCGATCATCAACTTGGACGACATCAGCCACATCGACTTCCTGGCGGAAAACGGGGGGATTCCCGAGGACATTTGCCTGCGTTTCAACCCGGGCGGCGACTTCCGCTTGGGGACGCGCGTGATGGGTGACCCGGGGGATGCGAAGTATGGCCTGACACCGCAGCAGATGCCGGTTGCGATCAACCGGCTGAAAGAGCTGGGGGCGAAGCGGTTCGGGGTGCACGCATTCTTGGCCTCGAACACGACCGACAACACGTACTACCCGACCTTGGCGAAACTGCTTTTCGAACTGGTTGTGGGGCTCTCGCAGGAGTGTGACGCGGAGTTCTTCATGGTGAACCTGTCCGGCGGGATCGGGATCCCTTACGAACCGGGTCAGGAACGCGCAAACCTGGCTGAGATCGGCGCCGCCGTGGAGGTCGCGTTCGACGAAACGTTGAAGAAAGCGGGCATGGGGGACGTGGCGGTTGTCGCTGAACTCGGCCGCTTCATCACCGGCCCGAACGCCTGGTTGGTCGCGACCGCCCTACATAAGAAGGACATCCACAAGCAGTACGTGGGCCTGGACGCTTCGGCCGTGAACCTGCTTCGCCCCGCCATGTACGGCGCGTACCACCACATCACGATCGCGGGGAAAGAGGACGCCCAAGCCACGCACACCTACGACGTCACGGGATCCCTTTGCGAAAACAACGACAAGTTCGCGATCGACAGGAAGCTGCCCGAGGTTGAGATTGGGGACCTGGTCGTCATCCACGACACGGGCGCTCACGGCCATTCCATGGGTTACAACTACAACGGCAAGCTGCGCTCCGCAGAGGTTTTGCTAGAGCCAGACGGGTCGTTCCGGATGATCCGGCGGGCCGAAACGCCGCGCGACTACTTCGCGACGATTGCAGGGTTTGACGTGTCAGAAGACTTGGGACTGCCCAGCATGGACCCGCTGCTGGCAGACTGACCGGTGGGGTTTCGGGCCGGACGTAAGGAGAAGCGTTGAAGACAGTGAAGATAGCTCTGCTTGGAGCGGGCACGGTTGGTTCCCAGGTGTACAGGCTCCTTGAAGAGCAGTCGGGAGACCTTGACGCGCGGGCGGGAGCTAGGCTTGAGGTCAGCGCGGTTGTCGTGCGAAACCCGGAGGCCCGGCGGGACCAAGAAATCCCCCGGGACCTGCTGACCACGGATGCCGACGCTGCGATTGACGGTGCAGACATCGTGATCGAGTTGATCGGTGGGATCGAACCCCCGTACGAATACGTGTCGAAAGCCTTGCGAGCTGGGAAGACCGTGGTTACTGGGAACAAGGCTCTGCTTGCAGCCCACGGCCCGGAACTTTACGAGCTGGCGGCTCAAAACCACGGGAGCCTCTACTACGAGGCCGCGGTGGCTGGCGCAGTGCCGGTGGTCTACGGGTTGCGTGAGTCCCTAGTCGGGGACCGAATCACCACCGTTCTTGGGATCGTGAACGGGACAACGAACTTCATCCTGGACGCGATGACGGACCAGGGAATGTCTTACCAGGAGGCCTTGAAGAAAGCTCAAGACCTGGGCTTTGCTGAGGCTGACCCGAGCGCTGATGTTGATGGTTTGGACGCTGCGGCGAAGTGCGCGATCTTGGCGTCGCTCGCGTTCCACACCCGCGTCTCCATTGATGACGTGCAGGTTGAGGGCATTACGGGGATCACGGAGTCCGACATCGAGCAGGCGGCCGAGTCAGGTCGGACGATAAAGCTGCTGGCGATCGCTGACCGCGGTAAGTCCCAGGAAGGGCAGGAAGCCATTTCCGTCAATGTTCACCCGACGCTGGTGCCGAACGCGCATCCTCTTGCCTCGGTCCACGGCGCTTTCAACGCGATTGTGGTCGAGGGCGAGTCTGCCGGGCAACTGATGTTCTACGGACAGGGCGCGGGCGGTGCTCCAACGGCGACCGCGGTGCTGTCCGACGTTGTTGCCGCAGCCCACCACATTGCTCACGGCGGAAACGCGCCCCACGAACTGGTTTATGCGAACCTGCCGATCCTGCCGTCCGAGGACGTCTCGACCAAGTATGTGATTCGTCTTGCCGTGCAGGATCGGGTTGGGGTTTTATCCGAGGTCACGCGTCTGTTCGCTGATCAGGGCGTGTCCATTCAAGCCGTGCAGCAGGGGGACCAGCCCGACGACCTGCCCGGTGTCGTCTTACTTATCACCACGCATGCTGCGCCCGAGGGTGCACTGCAGGCCGTGGTGAAAGAATTAGAGGAGTCGCCGGACGTCGTCCGGGTGGAATCCACTTTGCGGGCGCTGGGCTAAGCAGCTTGGGCTTTGAGTCACTGCCCCTGGATCGCGGGGACGTCGAATCCATGGGGGAGGCGCGTTTTGACTTTGACTTTGCTGCGCTCGCTCCGGGTTCGTGGCAAGGTCACCTGGTCGACAGCCAGGCGCGGGTGGCGGTGAACGGGGATGCCCTCTATTCCTTTGGGAGCGATGGGTTCCCGGGTGGTGGAGGACCCTCCGATTTCTTAGCGGACGCAACGGACAGTGCGGAGCCTTTGTTGCTTGGGCGGACTTCGGACGGGCTGGTGCACTTGGCGTGGGTGGTGGAACAGCAACCGGGCGTGCAGTTCAAGCCCCTGATCCAAGTCGCGGACCGGCTGAGTGGCGATGAGTCGTTGCTGGCCGCGCAAGCCGTCGCCTTGGCTCGCTGGCACGACCAGAACCGCTTTTGCACTCGTTGCGGCGGCAGGGTTCGGCCCAGCGAAGCCGGGTGGGCTAACGAATGTACGGGGTGTGGGGTCACTGAATATCCTCGTACGGATCCTGTGGTGATTGTGCGGATCCTCGACGGGCAGGACCGACTGCTTCTGGCGCACAACACGGCGTGGGAACCGGGCCGGGTGTCGCTTCTGGCCGGGTTCGTGGAGGCGGGGGAGAGCCCGCGCCGAGCGGTTCAGCGAGAGGTGTTCGAGGAAGTGGGAGTGCGTGTGTGTGAGGCGCGCTACCTGGGATCGCAGTACTGGCCGGGGCCCAGGTCGCTGATGCTGGCATTTGAAGCGCGAAGCGTCGAGGCGGACCCCCTGATTTCGGTGGACGGTCAGGAGATCGCCTGGGCGAAGTTCTTTTCGCGCCAGGAACTGGGGCGGGCACTGACCCAGGGCGAGGTGAGGGGACCGGGCCCAAGTTCCATTGCGGCGGTGGCGATCTCGCAGTGGCTGGGGCGGGACATCCAAGAGTTGATGGCGAAGGCTACGGAAGCCGAGGTGCCAGAGACGAGGGGCCCAGAGGCGGGTGTCCCAGAGGCGACGGTTTCAGAAGTGTAAGTCGGCGGTTAGTGCGGTGCCGGGCCCCTGAGCGGGTCGAACGCCACACTTCCCGGCTACCCAGGCGCGCGGTTGCCCTTTAGAATGGCTGTGGGCCTATAGCTCAGTTGGTAGAGCAACGGACTTTTAATCCGTGGGTCGCGGGTTCGATCCCCGCTGGGCCTACTGCTAAAACCCGTTTTTGGATGCGTTGATGGCTGGGACACTTGATCAAAGGTACGAGGAACTCAGCCCGGAACGTCAAGCGAACGTTGACGCACACATGGAGCGACGTGCGTGTGAAGCGTCCCGTCGATGAACACCTTGTCGCGAAGCACACTGCTCGCATGGAGGTTGCTGAACGTGCCTATCGTCTTCGCGAGATTCGTGAAGAACAGGGTGTAACCCAACAGAGAACTAGCTGAACGGGTGAGTCTAACTCAGCCTGCAATCTCAGCGCTGGAGTCGGGAGACCCCGACAGGTCAGGCCTCGCCACGATCAGGTCTTACGGGGACGCGAACTTTATGGTGCCTGGTAGGTCTTTATAAAGTTCATGACCGCCTACGAGCTCAAGACAGTGAAGCTCATGCAACCAGCCTAGGGCCGGTCACCGACAATACACTGGGCGGCGCCTTAGAGCACGTTGCGCCGGGCCAAGGTCGATCTAGCATGTAGATGCTAATATGGGTCTATGGAGACGGTTACCATGACGGAGTTCAACCAGCAGGTCTCTTCGATCACTCGGAGGGTCGTTGCAAGAAGGGTGCCGGTGCAGGTCACCAAGCACGGCAAGCCGGTTCTGCGGCTGGTCCCTGAGACTCCGGCCCTGGAAGACCCGGTCGAGTCCCTTATTGCGCTCGGACTCGCGACACCACCCGTGCGCGCTCCTCGGTCGTGGAAGGGGCGGGAGCCAGTCGCCCTATCGCGCCGTCTAGACGACCTGCTTGAAGAAACTCGCTCCGATGCCGTTCTCTGAGATTTTGCAGCAGCGTGTCTGGTACTTGGACTCGTCCGTGGCGCTTCGGATTCTGCTTGGACACAGCGAGGGAGCCATCGATTGGTATCAGCAGGTTTTGGAAGCTGGCCAGAGGGTCGTTTCATCAAGTCTGATCGGTCTGGAGGTTGCTCGGGTCCTACGGCGCGAATCGATTGACGTCTCGTTGGGTCAAGGGTTCGTTGACGAACTCGTCCTGTTGCGGGTGGACGACGCGCTGCTGAGGGAAGCCGCTGAGATCAAGCCGCACGTGAGGCCCCTCGATGCGATCCATCTGGCGAGCGCTCAGCGACTTGGCGCTGATGCGACCGCGGTGGTGACGCACGATAAGAACATGGCAAGAGCGGCAGAAGAGTTGGGGTTCGCGGTGTTGGACCCGGTTGGGAGACCTTCCGGAGCTTGATGGCTTCGCGAGCGCTCTGGTATGTCGGCGACTGAGGCGTGCGGCCGCAGCTAGAAGCCGGTTTGCTACGACTTCAGGGCCCGGGAGCCCTTGGGGGCCTAGGCGTTCCGTAGCCTTGAGGCGTGAACTGGAATGAAGAACCGCGACTCGACCTGAACCTTGTAATCTCTGACATCCTCAGCGATCTGGACCGCCTAGACAACGCGTATGATGTCTTGCTTGCCGCAAGCGAAATAGTTTCCCTCACCCAGCAGCACGGAAGCTACTTGGGCCCCCGCCCAGTCGTTCCCGATCGATGTAGAAGGCCCTGACGGACCCCTAACAGTGGTGGTGGAAGTTCTTTACTCTGGGATCGCAATGATCGTTGACGTCTACGTGGCCCCCATTCCCCTCTTAGAACTGACCACCAGCATGGAGAGGGCAGGGGGCAAGAACGTCACGGTAGAGCAGATCACGCTCGCTGACGCACGGGCCGAGGTCGAAGAAGATCTCAAGTACACAGAGAGGCCTTCGGGTTGAACAACAATCCAAGTTCACGCGGGGACACGATCGGCTCTCGCATATTGAGTGCTCAGTGGGGCGGCAGTCGATGGCACCTTGGTGATCCCGCACTACTTACCAGCGCCAGGCGGGAGAACGTCTTGCTTGAGGCCAAAGCGGCTGCTGTTGAAGGCTGGTTTCCAGTGTTGCCCTAGCCCAGGTCGGGACGTCTCCTTGTTTTGGGGTGTGGGCGCGCCCGGGTGGGGTGCGTGGGTGGGGTTTTTGGTGTGGGTGTTTGTG
>CAYFRO010000047.1:10621-13792 GCA_964345565.1 uncultured Actinomyces sp. | reverse complement strand
GCAAGAAGGGCCTTGGCTCTACGCGTAACGGCCGCGACTCAAACGCACAGCGTCTTGGCGTCAAGCGTTTCGGCGGTCAGAAGGTTTCAGCTGGCGAAATTTTGGTGCGGCAGCGGGGCACCAAGTACCACCCGGGCGACAACGTTGGACGCGGCAAGGATGACACCCTGTTCGCACTGAAGTCTGGCGAGGTCGAGTTCGGTAACATCCACGGCCGCAAGGCTGTCTCGGTGGTCGCAGGCTAGCCATAGGCATAGCGGGCTGATCCCCGCGGCCGGGTAACACTCGACAAGAGTCTTTGAGAGAGGGGCGCTCCAAAAGGGGGCGCCCCTCTCGCTTCCCCCAGTCCCGGTTTGGCCGCGGGTTAGGTCCAGGTTTGGCCGCGGGTTGTGCGTGCGCTGGGTCGGCATCTCTTCGCACTGTCACTAGGATGGCCTTGGGCCCAAGTGCCCGCCCAGGGAAAGGGGCCCGCGTGACCAACTTTGTTGACCGAGCCAAGATCTTCGTTAAAGCAGGGGACGGTGGGAACGGTGTCGCGTCGGTAAGACGCGAGAAGTTCAAACCACTCGGTGGCCCCGACGGGGGCGACGGTGGCCGTGGCGGAAGCGTTATAGTCCGCGCGGATCCTCAGGTGACGGCTCTGCTCAGCTACCACCACAGGCCCCACTACGAAGCCCAGAACGGCGCTCAAGCAGCGGGCGATCTGCGACACGGGAAAAACGGGGAAGACCTGATCCTGCCGGTTCCCGCAGGCACCGTTGTGAAAGACAGCAAAGGTCGGGTCCTCGCGGACCTAGCAGGCGATGGAGCCGAGCTAGTGGTTGCCGCCGGTGGCAAGGGGGGCCTCGGCAACGCGGCGCTGGCCAACCGCGAACGTCGCGCCCCAGGATTTGCGTTGCTAGGCGAGCCAGGCGAAGAAGCGACCCTGGTTCTGGAACTCAAGTCCATTGCGGACGTGGCACTGGTCGGGTTTCCCTCGGCCGGCAAGTCTTCCCTGATCGCAGCGATGTCGGCTGCCCGTCCCAAGATCGCGGACTACCCGTTCACCACTCTGGTCCCGAACCTCGGGGTCGTTGACGCGGGCGGCACGCGCTACACGGTTGCAGACGTTCCCGGGCTCATTCCCGGTGCTTCGGAAGGGAAGGGGCTAGGCCTCGACTTCCTACGCCACATCGAACGATGTGGCGTTATTGCTCACGTCATCGACACCGCATCGTTTGAGGTCGAACGCGATCCGCTGTCAGACCTTGACGCTATAGAGTCCGAGCTTGCCGCCTACCAGGGCGACCTCGGCGAACTCGAAGGCTACGTGCCGCTAGGTGAGCGCAAGCGCATCATTATCCTCAACAAGACCGACATCCCAGACGGCAAAGAAATGGCTGAGATGGTCCGCCCAGCTCTCGAGAAGCGGGGCTACGACGTCTACGACGTTTCAGCTGTCAGCCATGAGGGTCTGCGTGAACTCTCTTTTGCTCTGGCCGACCTGGTGAAGGAGCATCGTGCTTCACTTCCCGAAGTGGACCAGGCGCGCCCCGTGGTTCACCTGACACCCGTCGGCAGGACAGCCAGCGCTATCACCGTGCAGAAGACCCAGTTCGGCGGCGAAACGGTTTTCCAAGTGAGGGGGGCGAAACCCGAGCTCTGGGTCAAGCAAACCGACTTCGGTAACGATGAAGCAGTCGGGTACCTGGCGGATCGCCTGGCCGCAGCGGGGGTCGAAAACCAGCTGGTTGAGACCGGTGCTCTGCCGGGAGACACGGTCGTGATTGGTCCACTGGAAGGTGGCGTCATCTTTGACTGGGAGCCCACTTTGGGCACCGGCGCTGAACATCTGGGAGGCCGCGGGCAGGACCTGCGCCTGGACCAGGTCGAGCGGCCGACCAGGAAAGAACGACGGGAAGCCTACCTGTCGCAGATGGACGCAAAGGAAGCCGCGCGTCAGGAACTGGCGGACGAGGGAGCTGCCGGCCTTTGGACAGACCCTGGGAAGGAGTAGCCTTGCCCAAAGACACCGAGCCCGCAGGTCCGTCCGCCCTGGCCGTTGAGGAGCCCGTCGCAAACGAACTGAAACCGCAGAGGCGTCGTCGAATCGGGGTGATGGGCGGAACATTCGATCCCATCCACCACGGCCACCTGGTTGCGGCGTCCGAGGTCATGCACAAGTTCGACCTAGACCACGTCGTCTTCGTCCCGACCGCCACCCAGCAGTTCAAGGTCGGAAAGAAGACAGCTCCGGCAGAGGACCGTTACCTGATGACGGTGATCGCGACCGCCTCGAACAACAGGTTCACAGTCTCCCGTGTTGACATCGATCGGGGAGGGACAACCTACACCTACGACACCCTGAGAGATCTGCGTAAGAGGGATCCCAACGCAGAGTGGTTCTTCATCACCGGTGCCGATGCCCTCGCCGACATCCTCTCCTGGAAAAACGCTGCCGAAGTTCTGGAAAACGCGCATTTCATTGGGGTTTCTAGGCCTGGGCACGCGCTACGAGTCGCTGAGAAGCTTCCGTTGGACGCCGTCTCCTTGGTGGAGGTGCCGGCAATGGCGATTTCTTCAACGAACATCAGGCAGAGGGTTTGCAAGGGAGAACCCATCTGGTATTTGGTTCCCGACGGGGTTGTTCAGTACATCCGTAAGTACGGGCTGTACCGCGACTGTTTTGAGCCGGACAGGTAGCTAACCCGCGGCCAAACCGAAGAGGGCGGCGCGGCAACGCGCGCCCCTGCGTGTCCTGTGTCACCATAGAAACAACAGAATCTGTCAAATCAAGGATGGCGATGGAGCAAACCTCCCAGTCAACGGAGATCTTAGAAGTTGCGGGCGACGCCGCACTTGAGGCCTTAGGGGAGGACCTGGTAGCCCTTGACGTTGCTGGCCGCCTCCCCTTCACGGACGCGTTCCTGATTGTCACGGCCGACAACCCCCGACACCTCCGCTCAGTCGTAGACCAGGTCACTGAACAGCTACAGAAACAGCTAGGCATTCGGTGCAAAGTTGAGGGCGCGGGAGAATCCGAGTGGGTTTTGATCGACGCCGGCGACGCAGTCGTTCACGTCTTGCTGCCTGAAGCACGCGACTACTACGCGTTGGAAAAGCTCTGGGGACTCAGTCCCCGCATCGAGCTCAGCCTCAAGAGCGCCTGACCCCAACAGACTCCCGCCGCAA
>CAYFRO010000047.1:0-10521 GCA_964345565.1 uncultured Actinomyces sp. | reverse complement strand
AACCTGCTACACCAGGGGCCTACTGGTCTAGAAGAGGGACCGGTTCACGTGACCCATCTGGCCTCACCAGAGCCACACCACCGGTTCCGAGCGCCCGCAAAGAACCCTCCTGGATGCTCGGGCGACTAACACCTTCAGGGATAGCGACTGCCGCACCTTCAGGTATCTCCAATACCTCCACACCGTGTTCACCGGCCCAGGCCGCCGCAGCACCTGCAGGGAAAACATCGGAGTGGGGGATGATCGAGAGGTCCTGAAGCAAACCTAAGCCGCGCGCACCAACTGACAGAGGATCGTCATCAAGACCGGCCGCGACATCCATTGGTCCGCACGCGGCCAGAGCGCCCGCTGAATCACCAAAGTAGGTCCGGCCGGACTTCACCCACTGAACCAGAGCTTCCCGCCAGCCAGGCTTATCAAGCTCGTTCGCGACCCGGCCTGGCGAGCCGCCCCCGACGTAAACCAGGTCAAAATCCTCAAGTTCTTCAGGGGAGTGGCCGTCAAAGGTCTTCCAAGTGGTCAGCGCAGTCTGGACCCCCGCATCGCGCAACGTCCCCTTGAACCAGGCTTGCGCACCATCGATGTCCTTTGGGCTCGACGCGAAGGGGAGGTAGAGCGCGTTCTCAGCACCCTCAAAAACGGCGGTTGTTACAGGGCGTTGAAGCTCCGGGGAGCCACCGCCCATCAGGTAGAGGGCCACGGGTCAGTCCGCCCGCCCGTAGTGCCGAAGCGCGTCGAGCGCACGTGACTGGTCCAGGACCGGCATCAGCGGCAGGGGGTTCGCCCCTGTTTCGATGACGTAGTCCGTTAGCTGGTCACGCACCACGTCCTCTAACTCTTCTTTCGTCCAGGGCTTGGAAATGAAGTGGTCCAGGTGCGCGTCGTTGACAGCCCGGACCGTGTCCTCCAGGTCCGCCTGCCCGGTGACCAGGACCTTGCGGGCGTCAGCTGTAGCGTCCTCCGAAGCCATCTGAACCATGAACTCGACCCCGGTCGTGCCCGGCAGTCGGTGGTCACAGAGAGCTAGGGCCAGCTGGTCGCCATCGTCGGCGATTTCAGCGATCGCGTCCCACGCGTCAGCCACGTCCTCGGCCGGTTCAATGCGCAAGTATGGACTGAAGTCCATGAGGTCACGCTCAAGTGCCGCCCGAACTTCGGGTTCGTCCTCGAGAATCAGAATCGCGAGTGTCACAGGATCTCCTTAGGGGTCGTCTGCGGTAAGTCCACAACTACAGTGGTGCCTTCGGGGCTGGTGCAGATGCGCATGGTGCCGTGGTGCTTGCCAACAATGGCCCTGGCTACACCCAGGCCAATGCCCATTCCGAAGCGGACCTGGCCGGATTTGGTGGTGAAGCGGGGCTCGAAAATTCGGGGGAGGACATCTTCCGGGATACCGGGGCCGTCGTCCGTGATCTCAACGCGAACCCAACCGGGCTTAGGGATGCTGGTAGTGATCTTCACTGTGCCCTTGGGGCCGGGCTTTTCAGTCACTACGGGAATGGAGCCCGTGGCTGTTTCTATCCTGGCTAGGGCGCCGGTTGCGGCTTGAGATTCGGCTGCCTCGGCCTGCTCCGTGATTGCTTCCGCGGCGTTGCTGATGATGTTGGTCCACACCTGCGCAAGCTGGCCCTCGTGCCCCTCAATGGTCGGAAGGTTCCGATACTTCCGCTTGATCTCAACCCCGTCGACCTTGTGTGAGAGTAGCCGCACGGCGTCGTCTAGGTTCTGGTGCAAGTCCATGTCCACAGTCGATGTTCCGTCGGGTCGGGCGTAAGACCGCAGCGAGGAGACCAGCTCAGTTATGCGGGTCGATGCGGACCTGAGGTTTCGTAGCTGGACACCGATGGAAGCTGCCTGCTCAGCGCCTTCCAGGGAAATCCCGGAGTGCTTGCGTAGTTGCTTCACAAGCTTCGGGTCGTGAATCCCCGCGAGGGCAAGCCGTTGAGACACCGCAGGATCCTTCGTGATCTTGGTAAGTTCACGGCGAAGGGCTCGCTCTTCTCTTGTCGAGAGCGAGGGTTGCTCCATCCCGTCCGTCAGCGCCTGCTGAGCGAATCGCGCCCACTTCTGGTCCGGGGAGCTTGCGAGCAGTGCGGAGACATCTTCGCTGAGGTACTGGCTGATTCGCCGGATTGCGGCCATGGGGTTGTTGAGTTCGTGGGCGACGCCAGCGGAAAGAGCACCCAGCGAAGCTAGACGTTCCTGAGCTGAGAGCTCGGTGCGGGCCTGCTCAAGGTTCGACAACGCGTTTTGCAGTTGGGCCCGTTCAGCATCGAGCTGGTCTGATAGTTCAGCGTTTTGGATGTGTAAGGCTTCAGCGCGGCGCAACCTGCGGTCAAGTGAGCGGATGAAAAGGGTGGCGACCAGCAGGGTGATGTCTGGGTGGCCCTGGATTGCTGAGTTCAACTGTTCGACAGTCAGTCGCACACCGGTGACCCGCGTGGTCGTCACGGCGTTCAGTAGTGCGCGCCGCCCTTCGCTCACGGCAAGGAGTCCAATGATGCGCCCCGTCGACTCTTCGTGCATGATGATTTCTTCTCCGCCGCGGCTCTCGTGGATCAAAGCGACGCGACCGCGGATGATGATCGTGACTTCCTCGACCCATTCACCCTTGTTGGTGAGGCGTGTTCCCTTGGGCAGGGTGATCCGCGGCTGTGGCCCCAGGGACTGTTCGATCTGGTCTAGGACCATCCCGATTATGACCCCGTCGGCGTACGGCTGATCGAAGAGGGATGAGACGGAGAAGGTCGAGTCCGGCTTTTGGTGCTCCTTGAAGCGGATCATTTGGGCTTCCACGTCCTCGATGAAAGCTGCGGGCTCAAGGCCGCCCGCGTAACCGACCCAGTCGAGTCTGCCAATGTCGGTGAGCCACTCGACACCCTCCAGCTGGAGTCTGGTGCTCACCACCATGAAACGCGTGTTTTCGAACGAGGGGAGGCAGCTGAGGGGACGTAGGACTTGGTCCGCAGACTCGGACTCGTGTGAGACCACAACGATGGCGAAGTGGACCTGGCCCGTTGTGTCCTTACCCGAACCACTGGGGACAACCCCTTCTAGGGCAGCGACCGCTTCCGGGGTGGTGGCGAACTGGACCACGGGGCAGTCGCGCGGCATCCCTTCCTCAAGGATCGCCATGACGCGCGAGGAGTAGGGGCCCGCGCCGACGACCACGCCGCAGGGCGCTTCGTCTGCCTTTGCCACTTCACTCACCTTTTCCACCTGCCGCTACACCAGTTGGAAGAACTGCCAGACGTGCGGCATCACCAAAACCAGAATGGCAGTGGCCACGACGCCGACCACGACCCCAACTATTGCCATGTTCTTGATGGAGACCATACCGGTTGAGTACGCGATGGCGTTCGGTGGAGTCGAGATAGGCAGGGACATTCCAAGTGAGGTCGCGATCGCCACGATCGCTGCGATGATCACGACGTCTTCGCCGCCCAGGGAGGCCGCGAGGGTGATCGCGAGGGGAACCAGAAGGTTCGCGGCGGCCGAGTGGGACATAACATTCGCGAAGCCCAGGCCAATGAACGCCAGAGTCGCGATGACTCCCATGAACCCAAGTTTTTCCCAGCCAACAGAGTTCACGATCCAGGCATCCATCCCGGTCGCGCCAACGCCAGTGCCGAGCGCGATGCCACCTGAAACCAGCCAGAGGACCGGCCAGTCCAGCTTCTTGATGTCCGAGCCGTCCATGACGCGAAGTGCCAGGAGGGCAGCGACGGGAACGAATCCGATGGTGTTCGAGGAAACGCCGTGTAGCGGTTCCGTCATCCACAGCAGGATTGTTATGGCGGCAACAGCGTAGAAGATCTTTGCGTTGCGTGACATGTTCCAGTCCGCGTCAACGTCGACGTCAATCTTTATGCCCTTGGGGATGAACAGGGCGACCAGGAACAGCCAGGACGCGAAGAGGATGACCAGTGCGAATGGGGTGGCCATCATGGTCCATTCGGCGAAGGACACGTGGATCCCCGCCTGCTCCAAAGCACCGATCGCGATGGCGTTCGGGGGCGTGCCGACAGGCGTGGCGATGCCGCCGACGTTTGCAGCAAGAGGGATGGAGAGTGCGACTCCTGCCCGAGCCTTCGGGTCCTTGATAGAGGTGAGGATCGGGATGACGACCGCGAAC
The DNA here is from genome assembly GCA_964345565.1 of uncultured Actinomyces sp. Classification (GTDB taxonomy): domain Bacteria; phylum Actinomycetota; class Actinomycetes; order Actinomycetales; family Actinomycetaceae; genus Scrofimicrobium. Next base: position 6,386 of record CAYFRO010000047.1, on the reverse strand, counting down.
ATCGTTGCGGTGGTCGCGGTGTTTGACATGAAGGCTGACAAGATGCCAGTGATCAGCATTAGGCCCAGAACAGTTGAGCGTGCCGAGCCTTTGAAGGGGCGTAGCATCACCGCGGTGATGTTCTTGTCTAGCCCATACTTTTCTGCGCCGTCGGCGATCATGAACCCGCCAAGGAACAGGATGATCACGGGGTTGGCTAGGGCTGCGAAGTAGGCGGAGGCAGGCAGGGCCGCTTCGGCCAGTTCTGGGCTGACGTCCGTCGATTCGAAGGGGGCGCCCTGCGCGATCATTAGGGCCTCAAGCAAAATGACCAGCACTGCGGTGGCGGTCAGAGGGATCGCCTCAGTCACCCAGAAAACGATCGCGATCAGGAAGATCGACAGCATGCGCTGCCCTGGGGCTTCAAGCCCTGGGATGTCCAGGAAGAAGGGGACCAGGAACAGGAAGATTCCTAGGACTAGCCCGACCTTTTGGACGGTCTTCAGCTCGGCTGGCTGCTCTTTAGCGCGGGATTTTCCACGGGGTTTCTTCTTGGTGTTGCTTATCCCTGTTTTCGGATAGTCACGCTTCTTGGCCTGCGCGGCCGTCGCGCCCGGCGCAGTCGTGCTGTCGGGATTTTTGCTGGTGGGGGTCATAGGCCCAAGGATACGGGTTCGGTCCGACTGTGCCTGGGCCTTTTGACCAGTGAGGTTTGTGGTTTGGGTCCATCCAGCTCCGGTGAGCCCTGCCTGCGCAAGTGAGTGAAGCTTCTTCCTGCGTAACCGGGCGGCGACTCATTCCGAGGTGTGCTTACGGTTGCCAGGTGCCCAAACGGATAAAATCTCCCCGTTTTCGGCCTTTTTTGTCCGTCTGGGCGCCTGACGTCTGTTTCGATGCCATTGCTACAGGTTTGGTTGGTCACCGGAGGGAGGTCTCCGCCTGCTTGATCAGTTCTGGCGGGCTGGCCCAGGAGACTCCTGGGAACCGGGAGAAGTCGTTGTCGAATGTTGCGAGTGCCGCGCGGTTCTCAACTGCAATCGCAGCCAGGTGGGCGTCGTTAGTCAGGTTGCCGCCAACGCCGGCCTCGTTCAGCAGAGTTGCAAGAGTGGCTAAGTGTGTGGACCCCGGCTCTAGGATCTTGGCGTTCGGGGAGCTGAGCCACTGCCTTAGCTGCTCGGTTGCTTCATCCAGGCTTAGGGGATTCGGGAAGACTGACGGATGCGTGGTGAGCCTAAGGAACGCAAGCATCGCGTTCCATGTAAAACCCGCGGTGTCCGCGCCATTCAGGGCCAGCTCAAGCCAGCGCTTGGAGTCCCTATGGTGGGGAGAGTCTTCATTGACTGCGTAGATCAGGACGTTTGCGTCGACAACCTTCACTTACCGGCCTGCATCTTCCGGACGATGTCGTCATTTTCCAAGGACGCTGCAAGCAGTAGCGCCTTGTCCAGGTTGACGGTAGCCGTTCCCATTGAGCGGGAAGAAGTGTACTCGGTCCTACGCTGCGGCCGATCTGAGAAGCCACGACGAACCGCGTCGTTCAGCGCCTGTTTGAATCCCACCTTGTTTTCGCGCATTGACCGACGAATCGACGCCTCGACATCGGGGTCCAAAGTCACCGTAGTTCTCATGGTGACAGCATAGCATCACCCATTTTGATGTTGACCCGTAATGGACGTGGAAGGTCTGCCTATATCGAAGAGGAGTGCCAAGCCGGGACAAGGGGTAGCACGATGAGTTCCGCCGATGTCCGCAAGAGGATGGAAAGCGACCCCGCGGTTCGAAGCCTAATGGGCACGCAGCGACTGCCGACAGTAGCCAGGACGCTTGGTGGCAGCCAGCGTAGCGATTCTTACTGGTTAGGACTCACCTCGGTCATGCGAGCGGTAGACGACTTCATCGCCTACGGACCAATCGCTTTTCATGCTTCCAACGTGCGTCGCTAGCAGCGTGTTCGAGGTCTATTGGGCGAAAGCTCTGGCCACAACCCGCGGCCAAACCGGAAAACGGCGTGGCCGCGCTTTCGTGTGGGACTGCTAGAACAACCGCGCGGGGACGACTAGAAGTGGTTTTTGAACGTTGCCGGGCTCGCCGGGGCGAACAGGGACTCCCAGCGCGGGCGCGCCTTTGGGGCCAGGCCGGTGATCATGCCGGCAACCTCGAGGTTCGACACGGAAGATGAGGCATAGACCAGCTCAGCCAGGGCATTCACGTTCAAAACAGCTTCGACCTCGGCGTCATCTTCTAGCTTCTTCGCGGTGGCGCCTTCTGCGGATAGGGTGAGCCGCAATGACCCGGCCGCGTACCCCAGGGGATCTTCAACGCGGAAGCGGGCCTCCAGGCCGGCCGAGCGTGCTGCAAAGGAGTAGGACCGAGCCTCCAAGCACTGGACGGGGTCCAGCACCCGCGCCCACAGCAGATCGAAGACCGACTTGATGTCGACCGCGCGCAGGTCCTTCAGGCAGAGCCTCAGCGGGCTTTCGAGTGAGAATGTTTCCAGCTTTATTGTCCTGACGCCCTCAATGCGCGCCAGGTGGTCCCAAAGGGCGATCTCGGCGCGAGGCTCCAAGAAGTCCATGTCTTTGACCGACAGCACAGGGTCACCATCGGCGACCGTGTAGACCGCGTAGCCGCACGCCTGGCCGGTCGGCGAATAGCAGATAACGCCGCGCAGCTTTGTGTCTATTTTCCCGTTTTCCTCGTCGTAAGAATGCTCAAAACGGTTCCAGCGCCCAGGTTTGCCGGCGCCCAGAATCGCCCGAACGTCGCGACGGGAAGCCCGCTGCGGTCGTTTTCGGCACTGACCTGCGTCGCCAGGATCTGATCGATCTCCATCCAGCGTTGTAACTGAACCAGGGCCTCTTCTGAAGGTTCCTTGCAGTTGAACCCCATCAGCATCGTCTTCGCCCATGCTTTGGCGTCGTCGTTGTTCGGGTCCGCGGATTGAGTGAGCGTGAGCCCTGTACCAAGGCTCTGAGGTGCGGCGAGGAACGGGGTGGGGGCGGCTGGTTTCACTGAATGAGCTTAGACTGCCTTTTCGTCCGAGGGTTTGTAGCGCGGGACGCCTCAACTTGGGTCGCTTTCAGATGCGGCGAAAGTTCAGACGAGGAAGGCAACGTAGCGCAGTAGGCCACGGACCCGTGCAACGCGCGGGCTTTGACCGGTAGAGTTTTCATCCGTGGTGATGCGAACGAATGGGCAGGAAGCGGCGTTCAGCTTCCGACGCCGGAAAGACCCGGTAGCGGACTCTCTCCGAGGGTTTCGTTGGGAGCAGCTACCACCCTCGTCCCGTCCGTTCACGTTTGACGCCCCCAGCGGCCCTCTTGCCGCCGTCGAGTGGGGCGAAAGTGACGGGATCCCCGTCCTGTTGGCTCCGGGGATAACCGGGTCAAAAGAGGACTTCTCGCTGGTCGGGCCGCCCTTAGCGGCGCGCGGGTATCGCGTCTGGGCACTCGATCTAGCAGGCCAGTACCAATCGCATCAGGCAGGCCCTGGCTCGGACGGGGAGTGGTCTGATGAGATGCACCTGCAAGACCTGATAGCGGTCCTGGAAGCAATGGGCGGGGCCCACTTTGTCGGCTATTCGTATGCCGGCATCGTCGGCCGCAAGCTCCTGTTGCAACGACCCGACTTGCTACGGTCGGTGTTCTTCTTGTCTGTGCCGCCCGTTCCCGGGAACGTCTTTGCCGAGATGACCCTGGTCGGGGGCGTCCTGCGGCACACCACCCCAAGGGTTGCTGCTGCCGCGATGCTCACGGGAATCAGGTTGAACGCGAGTTTCGTGACCCTCACCCGCCACAGGTTTGCTAACCACAGGCTGAACTTCACGGTGCGCGACAGCATTGTGGGTGCCATGGAAGACATGCTGAACGTTCCTGACTTGACTGCTCAGTTGTCGCAGTCAGGCGTGCCGCTCATGGTGGGGGCCGGAGAGAAGGACATGTGGAGCCTGTCCCGTCACAGGGACCACGCGGAGCAGATTGGCGCTCAGTTTTGTTCCTACCAGTCGGGACACGCTCCTTCGGAGACGGTGCCAAGCGAACTGGTGCGCGACCTCGAGCGTTTCTTTCGCCAAGTCGAGCGCGACCAGTCCTGCTAGGTGCTCAGCGGTTCTTCGCTTGCCGTGTCCACGGAAGCCACAGGGGCCAGGTGGCGCGAAGAGTGACGCCGACCTTCCGTAGGCGGGTCCCAAGGGATCCCCAGGTGTCAAAGGGGCGGCCGGAGACCGGCATCACCAGGGTCTTGTCATACACGACCCGGGTCGAGGCTGGCATTTGGGTGCTCAGGTCCATGTCGTCGTGGACATCGGGATTCGTGCGGTTGACGGCGTGGGACAACCGGTCCCAGAGGGCAACGCGCATTGCGAAGTTCGACCCAAATACTGGGGCGTGGCCCATGAAGGGAGTCAGAACGGGGTACATGAGGCCTATGTACAGGTGCGCACCAGCCCACCGTTTGAACGGCGACGTCCCATAGAACTCAGCGCCGCCTGTGATGGCATCCAGGGAGGGGCGCGGGCCAAAGGCGTCTTCTATCCGCTGCAACCAGTCTTTCGGGGGAACGGAGTCAGCATCCAGGCGAGCAATGATGTCTGCGCCCAGTTTCGAGGCTTCGTCGTACCCTCTGGCCGCGGCGGCCCCCACGCCTGGAACCTCTTCCCGCACCAGGTGCGCGCCGAACCGGGTTGCCACTTCGGCGGTGTTATCAGTCGATCCGTTGTCAACGACCACGACCACGTCGGAGGGCCTCTTCTGATCAGCCAGAGCCTGTAGGCAAGGCTCAAGAAAATCCGCATCGTCGCGGCAGGGGATCACTGTCGCGATGCGGAGGGGAGGTTCGCTGGTCACTGCGGTCCTAACGGTAGAGGTTTGGCGTCCGAGTGCTGATCCTACGCGAGCACCTGGTTTCCCCCGCATCGGCTTCAGCCACAAAGGTTGGGCGTCGCAATGTACGCTGGGTAGATGAGTGAACAAAAGACTGGGCAGGAGCTCGACGCAGAGGTTGACAAGGCTCCGGAATCCTCTTTGGGGAGCCTAAAGTCTGCGCTCGCAGGGTTCTCATCGAACCAAAGGCACGCCCTGAGCGTGATGACCATTATCGCCCTGGGATTCGGGGCCTACTTCCTGCGCAACTACCTTGAGCTGATTGCGCTTGCCGGGGTGCTTGCTTACCTCTTCACCCCGCTCTACAGGCGCTTCGGTCGAAAGATGGGGAGCGGGGGAGCAGCGACACTAACCCTCTTATCTGCAATCGCTATCGTGATCGTCCCGCTGGGAGGCATCCTCGCCGTCGCCGGAGTTCAGATTGCACAAATGGTGAGCAGCGTTTCAACCTGGGTCAAGAAGACCGACATGGGCGCGCTGGGTCAGCAGGTACTTGACGCTGTCAACGACGCGTTGGGGAAGCTCCCCTTCATCCACGTTGAGCTCACCTCAGACAAGATCCAGTCCGCGATAGGGACTGTCGCGTCCCACTTCGGCCAATGGGCACTCAACATGGCTAGCGGGTCTGTGGGCGGACTCGTCAGCGTTATTACTGGCTCTATCATCTTCCTCTACGTGTTCATCGGGCTGCTCACCGGGGGTGGCAAGATCATCGGGATGATCAGGGACCTCAGCCCACTGGACCCTGAGATCACAGCCGTCTACTTCTCGAAGATGGGCGCGATGGTCAAGGCCAGCGTTGGGGGTCAGTTCATAATCGCTGCAGCCCAGGGTCTGGCCGCCTCGATCTCCATCTACATCGGGGGGATCCACCAGGGCTTCTTTATGTTCCTGATCTTCCTGACCGTCCTGTCAGTGATTCCGCTGGGTGCCGGCGTTGTCACGATCCCACTGGGGATCGGAATGGCCTTGTCCGGCAACATTCCGGGCGGAATCTTCGTGGTTCTGTTCCACCTCCTCATAACCACCAACATCGATAACATTCTGCGGCCGATGCTGGTCCCCAAGACCGCCTATCTGCCGCCATCCCTGATGCTGCTGGCAGTGTTTGCGGGCCTGGCGATGTTTGGGTTCGCTGGAATCGTCTTTGGACCGCTGGTGATGATCGTCATCGTTACGACGATTAACCTCTATCGCGCAGTGGTGAAGGGGACACCGTGGGAAGAGGACATCGGGGACGACGACGGTGCCCCTGAGAAGAAGAACCTGTGGACCAGGTTGAGGGGGCTCTTCTCCCGTAAGCGCGGAGCAGCAAAGGCCAGCACGGCCGACTCAAAGGCGAGTGCCAAGACCTCAAAGGCCAGCTGACCGCAACACACCCAAATCCCGGGAGAGCCGGGCCCAACCGGGAGAGGCGGGGGAGCGGGAGAAGCGGGGAACGCGAAACCCCGCCGGGATCGCCAGCGGGGTTTCTAACGAGTCAATGTCTCAACCATCTTCTCGAGTGGAGCTAAGGGGATTCGAACC
>CAYFRO010000046.1:8248-13874 GCA_964345565.1 uncultured Actinomyces sp. | reverse complement strand
TCAGGTTCAGGGTGTCGACCTTGCCTTCCTTCAGGACCTTGTCGAAGTCCTCAAGCGTGACGCGCTTGCGACGCTTCGCCAGCATGGCCTGACGTTCAACCGCCTCGCGCTTGTCAGCGATCTGGCGGGCCGTGCGGTCATCAGGTGCGACCAAGAATGAATCTCCTGCCCGCGGGACCGAGGTGAGTCCAAGCATTTGGACGGGCCTGGCCGGGCCGGCTTCTTCGAGGGCATTCCCGTGCTCGTCGAACATGGCACGAACGCGTCCGTGCGAGGAGCCGACAACAACCGCATCCCCTACACGGAGGGTTCCGCGCTCAACCAGCATCGTGGTGACAGCACCGCGTCCCTTATCAAGGTTTGCTTCAATGGCCACACCGCGCGCGGCAGTGTCCGGGTTTGCCGAGAGTTCCAGGGTGGCATCCGCGGTCAACAGGACGGAGTCCAGCAGGTCCGCTATCCCGCTGCCAGCTTTCGCCGACACGTCGGTGAACATGACATCCCCGCCGTACTCCTCGGCAACCAGACCAAACTCGGTGAGCTGCTGGCGGATCTTGTCCGGCTGAGCGTCTTCCTTGTCCACCTTGTTGACAGCCACAACAACGGGCACGTTCGCGGCCTGCGCGTGGTTGATGGCCTCAACCGTCTGAGGCATAACCCCATCGTCTGCTGCCACAACCAGGATCGCGAGGTCAGTGACCTGGGCGCCACGGGCGCGCATAGCCGTGAAAGCTTCGTGACCGGGGGTGTCCAGGAAGGTGATCTCTCGCTGACCATCCTCGATCGGGACCGCAACTTGGTAGGCACCAATGTGTTGGGTGATCCCGCCGTGCTCACCGTGGATCACGTTAGTGTGCCGGATGGCGTCCAGTAGTCGGGTCTTCCCGTGGTCAACGTGACCCATGACAGTCACAACGGGCGGACGAGGAACAAGGTTCTCAATGTCATCCAGCTGTTCAGCTTCAAGGTCGATGTCGAACGTTTCGAGAAGTTCGCGGTCCTCGTCTTCGGGCGAAACGACCGCGACGCGGTAGCCCAGTTCGGCACCAAGGACCTCAAACGTGTCCTGGTCCAGGGACTGGGTTGCGGTCGCCATTTCTCCAAGGTGGAACAGCACCTGCACCAAAGCGGCGGGATTGACGTCGATCTTTTCCGCGAAGTCGGCGAGCGAAGCGCCCTGCCTGATGCGGATCTCTTTGTCCCCACCACGCGGGATCTTCACGCCGCCAATGGTTGGCGCGTCCTGCTGCTCGAACTCTTGCCGCTTCGCGCGCTTTGACTTCCGTCCCTTCTGACTGCGTCCCCCACCACGACCAAACGCACCGGGGGTTGCGCCGCGGCCGCCACCACGACCACCACGAGGCGGTCCTGCGAAGGCACCTGGAGGTGGCCCACCGGCAGTCCCGCCTGGACCGCGCTGACCGGGCCGTGCCCCACCGGGCCGCCCCCTGCCGCCGGCGCCGCGCTCAGGACGCGTGCCCGGACGGGCAAAGGATGCAGAACCCGGCATCATTCCTGGGTTTGGACGCTTACCGTCACGGGTCTGACCGGGCCTTGGGGCCGCGCCCGGACGGGGACGCGGCGCGCCGGGACGAGGCATGCCCTGACTGGACGCGTACGGGTTGTTTCCGGGCCGGGGACCGCGTGCTCTGGGCTCGGAGGGCCTGGGCATTCCCGGTTTCGGCGCCCTTGGCCTTGGCATCCCAGGCTTGGGAGCAGGCGACTGGGGCCGGGGTTTCGGCGCGGGCCTTGGCCCAGGCTTCGACACAGGCTTTGACGCAGGCTTCGACACAGGCTTCGGAGCGACAGGTGTCGGCGCTGGCGCTGGCGCAGGTTCGGGAGCTGGCTCTGGCACCGGAGCGGGCTTGGGAGCCGGCCTGGGGCCTGGCAGTGGAGCCTTAGGTCCGGGCTTCGTGGCAGGCCTCGCTGCCGGCTTCGGCGCTGGCTTGGCCGCCGGTTTGGGCTCCGGTTTAGCCGCCGGCTTCGCTACGGGCTTCGCGGGTTCCGGCTCAGCAGCCTTAGCCGCTTCCGCTTTGGCGGCGTAGTGCGCGCTCACCTCACGGACAATTGGCGCCTCGACCATCGACGAGGCTGACTTCACGAACTCGCCGCGAGAGTCCAGATACACTCTTAGTTCTTTACTCGTGATTCCGAGCTGCTTCGCCAGCTCGTGGACACGCATCCTTGGCACAAATACTCCTCTTCGGGTCCATCCCCGAGAAGAGGAGACGGACAACTACAACTGCAGGCAGCTCATCGCTGGGAACTCATCGGGCACCCATCAGCTTCCAACCCGCTTCCATTTTGAGCGCGAAACTCGCGCAATCCGTCTGTACAAGCCCCAAGTCTAAACCAGGGGTGGCGGCATTCCGCCCCTTATTTTGAGCGACTGCTCACGGCACTGCAGCTAAGAGTGCGTTACGACCCCACCTCAAAGCCGGGGCCGGGAAGGCGGTCAGGAATGGAAGACCGCGAAGTCTCAACTTCACCTTGCTCCGTGGCAGTGTCCGAGTGGATGTCGATGTGGTACTGGGTCAGCCTTGCCGCGAGACGCGCGTTCTGCCCATCCTTACCAATTGCCAGCGACAACTGGAAGTCCGGGACAATCGCGGTTGCTGTCCGGTTTGCTTCCGAGTGCACAACAACGCGGGACACGCGGGCCGGGGACAGGGCGTTAGACACAAACCGTGCCGGGTCCGCTGACCAGTCGACGATGTCAATCTTCTCGCCACCAAGTTCAGCCATCACGTTCCGGACGCGCCCGCCCATGGGGCCGATGCAGGCTCCCTTCGCGTTCACGCCGTCCCGTGTCGCGGTTACCGCGATCTTGGTTCGATGGCCGGCTTCACGAGCGATCGCCTTGATCTCGACCAAGCCCTGATCGATCTCAGGAACCTCTTTTCGGAACAGACCTTCAACCAGACCCGGGTGCGACCTGGAAAGAACGATCTTGGGACCTTTGTCAGTTCTCTCAACAGAGACGATGTAGGCCCTGATCCGATCCCCATGTTCGTAGCGTTCGCCGGGCACTTTCTCTGCATCTGGAAGGACCGCTTCAAAGTCGTCCCCCAGTTTGACCAGGGTTGTCCGCCGATCTCGCGACTGCTGCACGATACCGGTGACGACTGCGCCTTCCTTGCCCGCGTATGCACCAAGGACCCGACTGTCGTCGGCTTCCCGGAGGCGCTGCATGATGACGGAGCGAGCCGTGGAGGTCGCGATGCGTCCGAAGTCGCTGGGCGTGTCGTCGAACTCGCCGATTTCGTTACCGTCATCGTCGAACTCGGTCGCGATGACGCTAGCCCGCCCGTTCTTCCTGTCGATGGTGATACGCGCCTTTTCGACGGCACCCGGGATGTTCCGGTAAGCACGCAGAAGCGCTTCCTCGATCGCGTCTACAAGGGTGTCAAGGCTGATCCCTTTTTCCTGCTCCACCATTCGCAGAGCAGACATGTCGATTTCCAACTCAGCTCTCCTTTGGAAGCTCTACTACCCCGCGCGCCGACCTGATCCTAGAGAACGGAATCTCTTCATCGCCGTTGTCGAGGTGGATGATGACGCTGTCGCCCTCGATCTTGAGGAGCTTTCCTTCCACCTTATGGTTGTTGCTACGGGTGATTCGTACTCGCTTGCCAACCGCGCGACGCCACTGCTCTTCAGTGATGATCGCGCCTTCGGCTCCAGGTGTTGAAACTTCAAGCGTGTATGCGGACGGGATGGGGTCAGCATCGTCCAGGGCTTTTGAGAACAGACGCGCCAGGTTGCCCACCTGATCAGCTTTCAGGGACTCAACCGCGTCCTTCCGGACAACTGTGATCGCGAGCACCGGAGGGTTGATCTTGGTGTCGTATGTGACATCTTCAACCATCGCACCTTCATCTGCTGCCAACGGATCCAAGAGCGACTTGATGTTTCCGGTTAGCTGGTCTGCGTCCATAGCAGTTGTCCCTTCACTTTGGCTCAAAGCCCACGATTTAGGCGACGCGTGGGTTTCCACGATCCCCTTGTCCGTCCATATTAGCGGGCAGCTGTGGCATGATCGACACGTGCGAGGATTAGGGACGTCTAGGGGCTCAGCTAGACGCAAAGTCAGCAGGAGTGGTGCTATAGCGTCTATCTTTGCCGTCGCGTTGCTCGCGGCTATCCCTGCGCTGACCGCCGGTGGCCTGGCTGCGCAAGCGGCCGGCGACCACGATGACCAATCCCAAAACCAGACGCAAGGCCAGTCCCAAAACCAGGCAAGAAACCGGTCCCAAAACCAGTCCCAAAGCGATGAGATCTTGGTCTTGCCGCAGCTGAGCGAAGCTGAACAGCTACGTGAGGCGGTCGCGAGCACGGAAGTGTTGATCGGCGAACGGCTGGCCCTTTTCTCTTCGCTGGCAAGCGAATGCAAGGAGTGCGCAACCAGCCTTGTTGACGCAACCACGGAGTCTGCGCATCGACTAGCGCTACTGGGCGGGACGTGGGAACCCTGGGGTGAGCAGGGGAAAACTGATTGGGCGGCCCTGGAGTTTGAACTTCCGGGTGCCGTGGTGCCGCCTCCCTTCACAGTCGAGGGCACTGCCGCCTACATGCTTGCAACCGCCAGAGACCAGCTGGCGCTGATCGGCGCCGCCGACTCGGTTGTAGGGGCAGGGGCAAGCGACCTTGGATCCCTGTTGGCTTCACGAATTCTTTCGGCTCTACGCCTGGGAGGCACTTTCGACTTCTCAGCGACGAGGGCCTTGGCCGCGCTGCCTGAAGACGCCTTCCCGCATTTCGAACTTGACCTGATCCCAGGAAACGCAGGCGAACTACCGGGAGAAAAAGCCGGTAGGGACGCGGAAGACGAAGGCTCTACCCCGCAGGAAGCGGATCAGGCCGCTTTGGTTACGTTTGACTGCGTCGCACAGACCCTGACCTCGGGGCTGCGCAACCTGGACCCAGAGGATCCCGACTACACCGAGCGACGCGAACTCGCGGTGAAGCTGCAAAACCGAACGGCGGTCCTTGCGGCGGCCGGGCTCCCAGACATGCGGGAACCGCGTTGTCAGTTGCAAGACCCGCTCGATGTTCCCCAGGCCTGGCTAGCGGTTGTCCTGGCGGACACGTCGTTGCTCGGCAGCGAATATCCTGGCGTGCGTGAGGCCGCAGCGCTGTGGATGTTTGGGGACACACTGAGCCTGGGCCGAGTTGCCCCTGATACACACGAGGCCGACCTTGGTCTCGAGAAAGCCGGGGACGAATGAGTAACGAACCGAGCCCCGCGTTGGCCCGCAAGCTCAACAACGCCGCGATCGCTGCGTTTGTGGTCATCGCTGTTGTCTTGCTTATCGTTTTCTCGGTCAGTTCTAACCTGGTGCTCCGAGGGATCTTGGGCGTCCTGATGTGCATGGCAGGACTCGCCCTGATGGCCACCACATTTTGGGTGATGGTGCTTCAAGCGGAGCGCCGCCATTTCCGCAGGAAGAAAAGAGAAGGCGACACCGAAACGGACGCCGACAACAACACCGACCACAGCGACCACAGCGACCACAGCGACATCGGCGACAACACCGACGGCCACAACACCGACCACAGCGACCACAGCGACATCGGCGACAACGAGGTCCGCGACATCAACCGCAGCAACGGCACCCAAGACAAC
>CAYFRO010000046.1:0-8148 GCA_964345565.1 uncultured Actinomyces sp. | reverse complement strand
AGAGACAACAGAGACAACAGAGACAACAGAGACAACAGAGACAACAGAGACAACAGAGACAACACCAGAGAGGTGAATCCCGGTGAGTAACTCACCGGAGTTGGCACGACAGATTTCGACATTGAAGCAAATGATCCAGAAAAACAACAGGATCGTCTTCTTCGGTGGCGCGGGCGTTTCGACAGAGTCGGGGATTCCCGACTTCAGGAGCGAATGGGCAACGGAAAAGACCCTGAAGCGCTATGGGCTGGGCCCCGAAACGATTCTGTCCCTGGACTTCTTCAGGGCTCGTCCCGACGTTTTCTACGACTACGTTGCCAGCACGCTGTACGCACCGGATGCAAAACCGAACCCTGCTCACTTGGCATTGGCGCGCCTGGAAGAAGAAGGCAAACTTCTTGCCGTCGTCACTCAGAACATTGACGGCCTGCACCAAAAAGCCGGGTCTAGCAGAGTCTTCGAGCTCCACGGCACACTCGAGACATTCTTCTGCCAATCCTGTCCGAGGACGTATTCGCTGGACGAGGTGGTCCCAACCATCACCCCAGAAAACCCCGTGCCTTTGTGTGAGTGCGGCGGGATCCTAAAGCCGGACGTGGTGTTGTACCAAGAGGGGTTGCCTGAAGCCGCCATCACGGGGGCCGCAGAAGCCATCATGGAAGCCGACATGCTGATCGTCGCTGGCACTTCCCTGCTGGTCCAACCCGCAGCTTCACTGGTCACCCTGTTCCGGGGTCGGGACCTTGTGATCATCAACAAGACCCCGACCCCGGCAGACAGCATGGCTTCCCTAGTTATTCACGCTCCTGTTGGACAGGTTCTGGGCGCAGCTGTTTCCTGACCTGTTTCGCAGCTTCGACCAGGTTACGAAGACTTGCCTCGGTTTCCTCGTACCCACGCGTCTTCAGCCCGCAATCCGGGTTCACCCACAGCAGTTCCGCTTCAACGGAACCCGAAGCTGCCTGCAGTAGCTCCACCAGTTCTTCGGTGCTGGGAACACGGGGCGAGTGGATGTCCCAGACGCCTGGCCCCAGGTCCCGTTCCAGCTGAGCTGCAACGACCTCATCAAGCAGTTCCATCCGTGAACGTGCCGCCTCAATGGAGGTGACGTCTGCGTTCAGGTCCAGGATGGCGTCCAGGATTTGCCCGAACTCTGAGTAGCAAAGGTGGGTGTGGATCTGAGTTCCAGCGTCGACCCCGGAAGTGCTAAGCCGGAAGGCCCGCACGGCTTGGTCAAGGTAGTCCTTGTGTTTGGTTTCATCCAGGGGAAGCAGTTCCCGAAGGGCGGGTTCGTCGACCTGGATCACCTGGATGCCAGCGGCCTCCAGGTCGCCCACTTCCTGGCGTAGGGCTAGGCCGATCTGGGCGGCAACCTCACCGAACGGTAGGTCTTCACGTGGGAAAGACCAAGCGATCATGGTTGTCGGACCCGTCAGCATCCCCTTCACGGGTTTGTCAGTGAGGGAGTTGGCGTAAGTGGTCCACTCGAGCGTCATCGGCTCCGGCCGAGCCACGTCTCCCCACAGGACTGAAGGACGAGTGCAGCGGGTGCCGTAGGACTGGACCCACCCGTTCTTCGTTGCGGCGAATCCATCCAGCTGCTCCGCGAAATACTGGACCATGTCGTTGCGCTCAGCCTCGCCATGCACCAACACGTCCAACCCGATGTCTTCTTGCAGTGCGATGACCGAGGCGATTTCGGCCTGCATCGCTTCCCGGTACTCCTGCTCCGAAATCTCGCCGCGTGCGAAGGCTGCCCGCGAGCGCCGGATGTCCAGGGTTTGCGGGAAAGAACCGATCGTTGTGGTTGGCAGCAGTGGCAGGCCTAGAGCCTCCTGTGCTGCTTTCCGCTCCGCCGTGCTTTCCCTGCTTGTCTCACTCTCCCCCACGGCCCGCAGTTCTTGACGGATTTCTTCACGGACGACACCAGGGAAAACGGCTCTGGATGCCAGGGCCTCATCCGACTCGCGAACCGCGCCGGCGATGGCCTCCCATCCATCGGCGAGCCCCTTGCCGAGCACGACGACTTCCGCGACCTTCTGGTCTGCGAACGCCAGCCACTGATGCAGGGCTTCATCAAGTTCAGGTCTTTCCCACTTTTCCGCGGCCAGGTCGATCGGAACGTGCTGCAACGAGGTCGCCGTGCAAGCTGATAGGGGGCCTGCGCCAGCGTCTTGCAGCTTTTGCAGCAACGCCTCCGCAGCCCGAAGGTCAGCGCGCCAAATGTTGCGTCCTTCCACCACGCCCGCAACCAGGGTCTTGCCGGAAAGCTTCCCCACTAGCTTCGGGCTGGGCTCCGGGGTGCGACGCAGGTCCAGCTGCAGTGCTTCGATTCCTGTTTCCGCGAGCCTCCCCGCGGCTTCGGTCCCGTCGCCATAGGGAAGTGTCACCAGCAGTGCAGGCCGGTCGCTCAGCTCTGCCAGCTTCGACCAGATCCGCCCGGCGGTTTCAACAAGCTCGGAGCGGGAAGCTTCAAGGTTGTCGGTGACAAGGGCTGGCTCGTCAAACTGAATCCAGTCGGCCCCTGCTTCGTGGAACGCTGCGAGTAGCTCTGCGTAGGCTGCGGCGAGGTCGTCGATCAGGTCCATAGGTGCCCACCCTTCTGGGGCCCCCTCGGCTGCCTTGGCTAGTGCCAGGAAGGTAACGGGACCAACGAAGGTGGGACGGACCAGGTAGCCGGCTTCGCGGGCACGGTTGAACTCTTCAAGTTTGTCGCCCCCGGTGAAGGCGAAGCAGGCGTCGGCGTCGAGTTCGGGGACCAGGTAGTGGTAGTTCGTATCGAACCACTTGGTCATCTCTAGCGCACCAAGGGTTTCGTTGCCCCTTGCAAGGGCAAAGTACTGGTCCAGACCCGACAGGTCTTCGTAGCGAGTTGGGATGGCATCGAATGCGACCGCCGTGTCGAGCACCTGGTCGTAGAGGGAGAAGGTCTCGGGGATCGAATAGTCGTCTTTGCCGAGCCCAAGGTCGACCAGGCGAGCGTACGTCTTGTCTTTGAGTTCCTGCGTGATTGTTACCAGTTCAGCTTCGGAGAGGCTACCTTTCCAGTAGGCCTCCGTCGCTCGTTTTAGTTCACGGTCGGGACCGATACGGGGATATCCAACAATCGTTGCTACAGGGAATTGGGTGTTCAAGGGGAACCTTTCAGTCATTGATGTTGCAGAGTTGTTTTAGCCGAAGCCGTTTGAGCCAAAGCCGTCCTAGCCAGCGTTGTTTGAGCCAATGTTGTTTGAGCCAAAGCCGTTCTCGCCCGCGTTGCTTGAGCCAATGTTGTTTGAGCCAAAGCCGTCCTAGCCAAGGCTGGTTGGGACAGCGGTGCGCTCATTGTTCCTCCCGGATCGGAGCAGGAAACGCTTCCTGGTTGGGATCGGGCGCATGGAGGTCTCGTACCAGGTCAAGGGCCGGCCCTGCCTGGTTGAAGGTGTACACGTGGATGCCGGGTGAACCCGCAGCAAGCACTTCACGGGCGATTTTCCGACCGAGCGAGATGCCTCGAGCTGCTGCCTCCTCGGGGGTCTCAGCGCTCTCCAAAGCACTGAGCAACCAGTCGGGAGGCACGACCCCTGTCAGCTCTTGCATTCGCCGCACGCGCCTGGGGTCCGTTGGCGGCAACAATCCTGCAACGATTGGAATGGTGACACCGATAGACCGGCATAGATTCACAAACTGGGAATATTGTTGCGGGTCCCAGAATAGCTGAGTGACACCGAATGACGCCCCGGCGGCCTGTTTGGTGAGGAGTCGCTCAGCTTCCTGTTCCGGCGTTGTGCCTGCAACAGGGTTCCCAGCAGGGAAGGCGGCAACGGCGATCGTGAGCGGTTTGAATGCTGACCGTAACGCGTTCCCTGCGGACCGCGCCGTTCGTTCGATTTCTATCTGGCGCATCAGCGTTACCAGCTCACTCGCGCTCCGGACGTCCCCAGGGCCTGGCCGCCAGTCGGGAGTTCCGCGCGGGTTGTCCCCACGCAAAGCCATGAAGGTCCGCACGCCCAAGTCGAGGTATTCCTCCACCGTCTCCCGCACGTCAGCCCGCGTGGTCGCAACGCAAGTGAGGTGGGCGATTGGTCTGACCGGGGTGTCGCGAACCAGCTTGGCAACGACGTCGCCTGCGCTTTGCCGGTCCGTTCCGCCCGCGCCGTAGGTTACGGAGATGAAGTCCGGCCGGCTTGCCAGCAACTGGTCGACGTTTGACCAGAAGCGCGGCGCCAGTTCAGGCCGCCTGGGTGGAAGAACCTCAAAAGAGGTTGTGTGCGGGGCGCGCGTCAAAGATTCCATTAGTGTCCTTAGGTCGAAGAGAGCCACGCCTTTGGAAAGAGGCCCATCTCGGAAGGCACGGCTTCGGGCTTACGGCAACTGCCGGTTGGCCGACCTCTCGAAGGAAGCTGAGAAGGGGTTTGGCGGTCTTCTCTACTTCGAGAGGCCGCAGAACATTCGACGCAGTGCAAGAACAAAGTCAGGCCGACGGCGCGTGGCCCCGGCTCCAAGCTCAGAAGATGCGTTCTCAGTCACGGTCTGCACCGTAGCACCGCGCCCACTAAGGCCCGGAAAACGGTCCAAAAGACGGGCGAAGCGAGACGCCCAACAGTGAGCGGATGGTCTCACTCCACACTGAACGTCTGGGACTGCTAGATTTTCGCACGTGACCCCATCACCGAAAGAACCCACCATCCTTGTCTCTGGTGTGACCCTGCGGCGTAGTGATGACGAGCGCACCTTGGGACTGACACAGCGTCTACTGGGCGGACTCACACGCGGCGCTGAAGGTTGCTGGGATCCCCTGATTTCGTGGGCTGAAGACGATGGGATTCAGGGAGCCTTAGCCAAGCTAGAGGACGCTGATGCCTTGGTCCTAATGGGCGGACCCGACGTCGACCCGCGCTTCTAGGGCGGCAACCCCACGTACAAGCATCAGGAGAAACACTTCCCCGAAAGTGACCGCGTCCAAATCGCCCTTGCTAGGTACGCGATTGACCACCGCATCCCAACGCTGGCGATCTGTCGGGGTCTGCAAATCCTGAATGTCACGCTGGGCGGCACGCTGATCCAAGACATGTCTGAGCTTCCCGGGCACCGCAGCGAGAACCTGCTTCAGGACTACCGCTTTGACCGCCACGAAGTCCAGATCAAACGGGGATCTAAGCTCTCCGAACTGCTGGCTCCCCTTGACACTGCGAACGGGCCCCGGGCCACCCGCGTGAGCGTGCACAGCGCTCACCATCAGGCCATCGACAGGCTCGATAAAGACCTCACCGTCACTGCCACAGCGGACGACGGCACCATTGAAGCCGTCGAGCACGCGCACGCTCCCGTGGTCGCCGTGCAATGGCACCCGGAAGATCCCGACGCTGACCCACGCGGGCTTGAAAGCCTCATGGCACGCATGTGCAAGCTAAAGGGGTCACGCAGACTAGCCGCGTGACCCCAAAGCTGAGGACGCTCACCTACCAAGAAACCGGGAAGTCAACGCCCACCCAAACCGGACAGTTAACGCCACCCTTGAACCGGGAAGTCAACGCCCCCCCAAACCGGACAGTCAACGCCGCCTAAGCGGCGGAGTACCCGCCGTCCGAGGTCAGGACTGCACCCGTAATGTTCGGTGAGTCTGGAGACAGCAGGAACGCGATTGCCGCAGCGAGTTCTTCGGGCTCAGCCGTCCTTGCCCCAGCAACCTGCATCCTTGGCGCAAGCCGGTGCATGGCAAGTTCCGAGCCGAACTCAACGCCGATGTTCGTCCGCACCCCACCCGGCGCGATCGCGTTCACTCGGATGTGGTACGGGGCGTACATGTGAGCCGTGTTCTTGGTCATCCCTACAACTGCCCACTTCGACGCTGTGTAAGCAGCACCCGCCGCTGCGCCGGTTATGCCTGCAAGGGAAGCAACGTTCACTATGGTGCCCTGTCCCTGGCCCAGCATCATTGGAAGAACGCCCTTGGTCATCTTCATGGTTCCGCCCACGTTCACTGCAAACACGCGGTCCCACAGCTCATCACTCACTTCGCCGATGGGGCAGAACTTGTCCATGATCCCGGCAACGTTTGCCAGGCCGTCGCAGTGCCCCTCGCAAGCATCCACGATCCGGTCGACATCATCGTGCCTGGTGATGTCTGCCCGCACTGGAACGAGGTCAAGTTCCGGGTGCTCCTCAACCAGGGAGTCGAGCCCTTCTTGCATGTAGTCGGCAGCAATAACGCGTCCGCCTTCTTTCGCGATTCGCAGGGCCGTTGCCCTGCCAATGCCGGAACCCGCCCCCGTGACAATCACGGTCATGTCGTCAAATCGTCCCGGCACGGGGCGCTCGACGTAGGGGACGAACTCGGGATACTGGGGTCCCGTAACGGTTTCTTCTACAACTTCTACTGTTTCTTCTTCGGCCATCTCTAGTTTCCTTCTCGCTCTAGGGCCGCGCTACGCCGCGCTCCCCCTGGGTGAGGTGTTAACGCACCGGTCAAATCAATTCCGGCATCCTGACAAGCCACGCGTCTCGTGTGTCGTAGGTCCCATTGTGCCTTGGGTCCAACCTTTTGGACGGATGTGATGTGCGCCTCTTAAATGGACGCGTACTGGTAGTCTCGGTTCTAAGCCAACGAGGTCTCGCGGGCTACCCGGTTAGGGAGGGAACGTTGACTAATAAACAAGACTACGACTTCCAGGTGTTGCAGAATCCTCAGGTAGCTCCCGAGGAGCTGGTGCGAATAGCATCCTCACGCCCTGACCTTTGGAACCGGATACTTGACCATCCATCTGTCTACCCCGAACTCACGGTGTGGATCACCACCAAGCAAACGAAGGCGACAGTTCCGGCGCAGAGCCAGGGCCCCTCCCAGGTCCAACCCCAACAAACAAAAGCAACAGCACCGACACAGCACCCACAGCCCACCGCAACCCAACCCCAACAAACAGCGCCCTACCAGGCCACACAGGGACCGAGAACACCCTCGGGTACCGACCCCGCCCCAACCCAACGGAAAGGGATGAGCCGCGGGTTGCTCTACGGGCTGATCGGCGGTGGGGTCGCCCTCCTAGCGTTGGTAGTGACCCTGGTCCTGGTCCTGACCCTTGGTGGCTCAGGCAAGACCTGCGTCGGCACCTGGGAGTTTGAAAAGGCAACGTATCAAGGGATGACCATCTCCAAGAACGCGGAGCTGGGCCTGCAAATGGAACTTGTCCTGAGCCCTGACGGAACCGGAACAATGGACGTCGACGGGGACGTGGGAGGAGTCACGTGGGTAGAGGAACCTGGCGGCTGCGTGATCACCGACGGCGACTATGGCGAGGCGTTGCACTTCGAACTCAAAGGCAACAAGCTTGTTGGTGGCGATGACGATGGGGTGATGGAGTTCAAACGCAAGTAGTCCCGACGCTTGCTCTTGAGTCCTGCGGAAGAGTTTCCTCTGAGCCTCGGACCCAAGACAAACGGTAAGCCTGAGAAAACTTCCGCTCCTAGCCTCCGCCGCACTCCTGGAACCGCGTCGCGCCGTGCCGCGTCTGCGGTTCGGCCGCGGGTTACCGCCCAGCTACCGCGAAACAACGTTGCGTTCAGACTGCAACCCGCGGCCGAACCGAGCCTGAGCCTGACTGCGTTCCGCAGCACCACTGCCCTAAGGGCTCGCGAAGCACCACCGCACTAAGGGCTCGCGTGCACTGAACGTGTTGGGTCCGCTAGGCAGGCGCAGAGACAAGACTCCACCCCGTCCACACCCGTCATTGCGATCTGGACGCCGTCCGAGGAGCCCGCCTCAGTGACTCCCTTTCCACCCGTTCACCGTCCCGTTTTCACCATTCCGCTTCACCGTCCCGTTTTCACCATTCCGCTTCACCGTCCCGTTTTCACCATTCCGTTGCGTCTCGCGTTCGCACGTTCCGACGGGATCCTTGATCGCAATCACCGGGTCCCAGTGACTCGTTGGGCCGCTTCTTTTCATGCGCCATGCGCTCTCCCACGAGCACCTACCCAAGGCCCAACGCCTACCAAGAACCCAATGTCAGCCGTAAGGACCAACGTCTGCCAACGGGAGCTAGACCTGCAACCCGATGCGCGCAAAGACCATCGTGAATCAGCACGAACGCTCACGAACGCTGAGACAGCGGAGTCACCTGACTTGCACAGGTTTAGTGACCCAGGGTTTTGAGGATGTGTTTGGCGTCG
>CAYFRO010000045.1:0-13883 GCA_964345565.1 uncultured Actinomyces sp. | reverse complement strand
GAGGCAGCCGACTTAAAATCGGTCCAGTGTCGGTTCGAGTCCGACCGGGGGTACAGCTTGGACCGGAATCTCTCAGTCACTGATTTGTGGGTTTGTGTCTGAGAGGTTCGCGCCATTTGCAGTGGTCCTCCAATCGCTGCGACAATGCCCTGCGTACGGCTCCCTTCGAAAGGCGAAAACAAACGTGAGCCTAGCGACTCGGTTAGCGCTGCGTCGAGCGGCTTTCCATCGAGGGTGACCCCCCCGGTTAAGCGGACGAAAGTCAATGGTTCCCTCGCTCGAACTCGAAGTGACGGGGGCCTAGCATGAAAGTTTCCTCGTTCCGTGCGCCGACAGTTGCGACTGAATAGAGTTGGATTCACGCCGACAAGCTCTTAAGCAGACTGAACCAAGCCCAGTGGCATCCGTTGACTTTGTCGTGTCTTACAGCCCCATGTCGATCCAACATTGCCCTTCGTGGAAGGTCGTGATCGTTTAGACCGGGGCAGGATGGGCCATCCTGCGGTGTGAAGCCACGATGATGTCTAGCTGGTTGGCGGTCAGTTCGGGGCGTAGCAGTAACGACGACGGAGCTTCGCCTGCGTGGACCAGTGCGAACGCACGTCGGGCCAAGCGGAAGTGCGGACGCTGCACTAGGGCGAAACACCATCTTGGCGCTGTTCCATTCCCGCGCTCTAGCCAAAGTCTTCGGTGCCGTGAACGGAGCCATGCCAAATCTCGTGTCGCGAGCGACGACTAACCGACGGCTTTGACGTGGGGCTCCAAGCCTCGCTGGGGCATGATGTCACTCGCGGGACGTCCCGCTTCGATCAGATTAACTATCTGTTTAACCGTCGGTGCGGCGTGTCTAAAGAACGATTTGTAACCCGCGCACAGGTAGTTGAGCGGATGGGTTTGGCTTCCTACAAAACGGTCTTTCGGACACCCGCCGTGACAAGCCCACCGCACATCGCAACTCAGACACTCCGGTGGGAGTCGGGTTTGCTTCTCGGTTCCGAACGCGCGTTGCTCTGGGAGCCTGACGACGTCCTGTAAAGCAATGTCAGCGATATTCCCTCGATCGTAACCTTGCTCCACATAGTGGTCGCAGGCATAGATATCTCCGCTAGGGAGAACTGCTAGGGCATCCCCACACACGGGGGCATGCACGCATAGCGCGTAAATGCCCAACGCGTTTGCGACCATTCCATCGAAGCCCTGTACAAAGACTTCTCCTACGTCGTGATTGCGCCATTCGTTGAAGATCGCTGTCAGGAATGAACCCCACTTTTCTGGCTCTACCGAGCGTTCGGTAACGTCGACACCGCCTTGGTGGTAGTAAGGCAATTCGGCTGACCCGGTCCGCTCAACAATCGGTATGAACTGAATGAACTGCGCGCCTAGTATGTCGCGAAAATAGCGATAAACGTCGAGTGGGTGGTCCTGATTGGCGGCGTGAATGGTACAAAGAATATTTGTGTCGACCCCGTAATCACGAAGGATGTTCCAGCCACGGAGCACCTGTTGGTGGGTCGCCCGCTGCGCCCGGTTAACCCTGTAGATGTCGTGCAGTTCGGCTGGACCATCCATGGATAAGCCGACAAGGAAATTATTTTCGGATAGAAACTGCCCCCACTCCTCGTTCAGTAAGGTGCCGTTTGTCTGAAGCGAATGACGAACGTTCTGCCTTGGGCGAGCCCATCTGTCGGCGAGTTGGACGGCTTCACGAAAGAAATCGATTCCCCGCATGGTCGGTTCACCACCTTGCCATTCCACCGCGACATCTCCGTCAGGTTGAGAGCCAAGAAAGTTTCGCAAATAGAGCTCCATATTCTGCGGAGACATCTTCTGCGAGCTGGCGTCATAGAGTAGGTCCTTCGACAAGAAGAAGCAATAGGTGCAATCAAGGTTGCAGGCAGCCCCGGTGGGTTTGACGAGCGACGAAAGATGAGCAGGGGGACCGCCGCGGGGTGGAGTGGAGGGCGTGAACTCCAACATCGCGGGTCTGGTGCTGGTCGTTTTCATGTCTTCAAGCCTGTCGTGAGAGTGCGGGCAGCGCAAGTTTGAGACACTTGGTGCACGCTCGACCCGCGCTAAACACGATTCGGTCACTTACTTTACGTGGAGGAGCTTTGACGTCAATGAAGCAGGAGCGGCCCACGCTCAAAGACATAGCAAAACGGGCCAGCGTGTCTGAGTCCGCGGCCTCTTTAGCTCTCGCTGGAAAGCCCGGCGTTTCAGAGAAAACCCGAACTCGAATCTTGACCATCGCTCAAGAGCTCGAGTGGACTCCGAACTATGCTGCTCGAGTCCTCTCAGGAGCGCCGGCTGAGACAATCGGTCTAGTCATTGCTCGCGACACAGAAGACTTCGGTTCCGAATCTTTCTTCTTGCGCTTCTTGGCAGGGGTGCAATCAGCACTTTCAGAAGTCAGTTATGGGCTCCTCCTGCAGACTGTGGACTCTATCGATGACGAAATAGCGGCCTACCGACGTTGGAATACTGCGAACCGAGTCGATGGACTAGTCCTGCTCGACATGAGAGTGGATGACCGACGCGTTTCCGAAGTAGAAAAACTTCGCCTCCCAGCGGTGGTCGTCGGTACGCATGTTGACTCGTCGACCATGTGCAGCATCGAGACCGATGATGACGGCGTGATGAAGAGCGTTGCACAGTACTTGGCAGATCTAGGACACGCTCGCATCGCATACGTGGCAGGCAACGAAAAAGTTCAGCACATACGTGATCGAGCGTCAGCACTGCAACGCTTCGGTGTAACCAACGATATCGATACCTTCGTCGCGTACACTGATTCTTCCGCCGAACAAGCCACTACCGCAATCGTCGACGCTGTGCTTCCTTGGAACCCATCAGTCATCGTTTTCGACAATGAAGTAACCGCTCTCGCGGGCATCCACTCCCTTCGGGCCGCCAAGAAGAATATTCCAAGCGATATCTCCATTCTGGTTTGGGAAGATTCGGCATCCTTGGCCCTTGTTGACCCCCCTCTAACAACACTTGAGCGCGACCCCTTCGTACTTGGTGATGTAGCCGCCCGCTTGTTGTTGTCGGTCCTCCGTGGGTCGAAACGACGGGTATTAGTTCAAGAGATCCCGTCGATCGTCGTTAGAGAGTCTGTTGCCGACTTGTCCACCGGCCCGAAGTAACGCGCAATAACAAAGCGATAACTTTCACTAAAGCGCTTGACCTCGCTGACTCAAGCGCTTTAGACTGTGGGTGCAGGCAATCGATGGAGATGACGATGCACACTGACCCCGAGAGACTCCAATCTCGCGTAGACCGTGTGCTACGCGATCGGATCATCCCGGCGATTCACCGGCCGGTCACGTCGGTTGAGGTGCAAGCGTGGGCCGTTGGCGGGGAGCCGGTCCCAGCCTCCGTTGCTCTTGGCTTGAGTCAAGAAGGCCCAAAATACGCAGCATTCGCCCTTGAGTCCAAATGGGGAGCGCCTTGGGATACGACATGGTTTCGACTCTCAGGCACAATGCCTTCGCAACCACTTCCTGAAGGTGAGGACTATGAGGTTCTTCTTGATCTCGGATGGTTCGATCACTCGGTCGGCTTCCATATCGAGGGTCTCGTCTATCTTCCGGATGGGACAGTACTCAAGGCGCTGAACCCCAAGAACCGATGGATTCCGCTTAGCGGAGTGGTTGAGCCTGGAGAAGATTTTGTCTTTTTCGTTGAGGCTGCATCCAATCCGTTACTACTTGAGGTACCGCCGTTCCGCAAGCTTTCTTACTCCCAGGAGCCAGAGACTTTCGAAGGGGAGCTTTTCACGTTCCGACGGGCCGAAATCTGCGTTTATGACAAGGGAGTCGCGGCTTTAGCTGAAGAGATACAGGTCGCAGCGCAAATCTTGACGGAGCTGGACCCAGATTCCCCTCGCTTCCACAAACTCACCCGTGCGCTTCGAAGAGCGCTAAATGTCGCGGATGCTCAAGACTTAGCTGCCTCAGCACCGGCTGCCAGTGCTGAGCTTGCGAAGGAGCTAGAGCGCCCGGCACACGACTCCGCACACCACTTATTCGCTGTTGGCAACGCCCATATCGACACGGCGTGGCTCTGGCCCATCCGAGAGACGCGTCGGAAGGTGGCCCGCACGATGGCAAACGTGGCGAAGCTTCTGCGCGAAAACCCGCAGATGACATACACCATGACGTCCGCTCAGCAATTCCAGTGGCTCAAGAACGATTACCCAGAACTTGCTGAAGAGGTGTGGTCGCTCGTGAAAGAAGGGCGTATCACCCACGTGGGTGGGATGTGGGTGGAACCCGACGCAACCATGCCGTCGGGAGAGTCCTTAGCACGCCAGCTTCTCTATGGGCAGCGCTACTTCAAAGAGCAGTTTGGGGAGTACTCGCAGATATTGTGGCTCCCTGATTCTTTCGGATATAACGCCAGCCTACCTCAGTTATCGCAGCTGGCTCAGATGCCATACTTCCTTACTCAGAAGGTGTCTTGGAATGATCGTGATACATTTCCGCATCATTCCTTCTACTGGCGTGGACTTGATGGAAGTGAACTGTTGACGCATTTCCCCCCTTCAGACACCTACGGTGCGGAAGTTACACCAAGAGAGCTCGCACTGGCTTCGCGCCAGTACGCTGAAAAGGCTATTTCTGATGGCTCCATCTTGCTGTACGGATACGGGGACGGGGGAGGGGGTCCAACACGGGAAATGCTGAAGCGGGCAGAGATTCTCCAAGACATCGAGGGTATGCCCACCATTACCCATTCACAGCCACTTGAATTCTTCGAGACTCTTGCTGCGGAACTCTCGGGAGAAGGTGAGCGATGGGATGGAGAACTCTATCTGCAGTTACACCGCGGAACATTCACCTCTCAGTCGGAGACGAAGCGGCTCAACCGCCAGGCAGAGGCAATGCTGCGCAAGGTTGAAAGCGCCGCGGCGCGAGCGAACCTTGAAAGTGGGATTCCCTACCCTCACGAAGATCTTGAGCGACTATGGAAGGACGTGCTCGTTAACCAGTTCCACGACATATTGCCGGGCTCCTCCATCGGATGGGTTCATGATGAAGCTGAAGAGTCCTACCACGCCGCATTGATTGAACTTGAAGCTCTCTACGATGCCGTCATGACTGGCTGCGAAATTACCTCCGAGCAGTCGGATGATCAGAGGACATATGCGCGAGTTGACATAGCAGAAAACCCCGACGGTACAGTTCGCATGCAAAACGATTCTCTTGCCGTAGTCATCAGCTCAGACGGGTACGCGACCTCAATCGTTGATAGAAACACGAACCGAGAGCTTGTGCCCGCAGGCACTGGGTTCGGCAAGTTGCTTCTGATGAGGGATGAACCGGTCACCTGGGATGCGTGGGACATTGATCCTGACACATGGGAGAGCCTGGTTGATATTCCAACACCAAGTAAGGGCGACATTGCCGAGACGGCCGATGGTGTGAGTGTCGACTTTCACTATGCGTTTGGTAATTCGAGGGCGACCTTGACGTTCCATCTTCCAACTGGCGGATCAGTTTTCGATGTGAGACTCAAGACTGACTGGCATGAGCGCGAGAGGCTGCTGAAGATCGCTTTCCCGTTGGATATTCGAACACGGACGGCTCGCCATGAGACCCAGTTCGGCTACATTGAACGTCCGGTCCATACGAACACCTCTTGGGACGAGGCTCAATTTGAAGTTTGTTCGCACCGATACGTGCACCTCATTGAGCCTGGATACGGTGTTGCTATCGTCAACGACGCTACGTTCGGGCACTCAGTTCGTGCGTTGCCAGAGAGCGGCGTGGAGGTCGCTCCCTCAGTGTTGAGGGGACCGATGTATCCCGATGAGACAGCCGATATTGGCGAGCACACCAAGTGTTGGCGCCTAGTTGTCACGGACGACACCAGTGAGGTACTCGACCACGCTGATGAGCTTAACTTCAACGACGCCCTAGATCCGCTCGTCGATCTGAATGGCATGAATGGAGCCGTGCGAATCGCTGCCCAGAAGATCGCAGAACCTTCACTCGTTGACCAAAACGAAGCAGACGCCGTAATCATCCGACTCTGGGAGGCGGCCGGAGCGCGTGCGACTGGAGTGATGAGTTTAGACCCGATCTTCGGCCCAGAGCCGAGCGTTGAAGTTGTTGACCTACTCGAAGAACCAGTAGAGTCACCCGCTCTCAAGGTCGACGGGCGCAACGTCGACCTAACTATGAGACCCTTCCAAGTCGTGACCCTCAAGGTCATCCCAGATACCAAAAATCACTGATCACCCAAAGTTTGGACAAAAGAATAATTGCGGATCCAAGGAGGACCTCAATGAGAACCAAGAAGATAAGGCGCCTTACAGGCGGTGTGGCAGTCTTAGCCGCTGCAGGCCTTGCGTTAGCGGGCTGTGGAGTTGGCGGTGGTGGAGGCACCCCCGCTAGCACAAAAGGAGACGCAGATGCACCCGAAGCCGACGGAGAAGTAACTGGAGAAATCAGCTTCCAGACATGGAACTTGAAGGCCGGATTCCAGGAATACTTTGACGGTGTCATAGCAGGATTCGAAGAGGAATATCCTGGAACCAAAGTCAACTGGATCGACCAACCCGCCGACGGCTATGCAGATAAACTCTCTGCTGATGCTGCAGCAGGAACCTTGCCAGACGTGATCAACCTTGACGCCGGAACTGGCTACGCGCTGGGGGCGACAGGACACCTGCTCAACATTTCCGAGGTCGATCCTGAAGCCAAAGACCTCTATCTTGAGCGTGCGTGGGACTCATTGGACTGGAAGGCCCTAGGCGGCAATTTTGCTTATCCTTGGTACCTGAATACGGGACCTGCCTTGTTCAACAAGGCTCTCTTTGAAGAGGCCGGCCTCGACTCAGATAATCTACCGCGCAACTACGATGAGCTTTTTGATCAAGCGAACGAAATGGCTGCCGCAGCTGGTGGTGACTTCGCAATGCTCGGCAACACTCCCATCATCGAACACTTCGGTATGTACGGTGTCGAGTTGATGAACGCCGATCAGACGGAGTACACCTTCAACAACGACAAGGGTGTTGAGTTCGTGAACCGTTACAAGGAGCTCTACGACAACGGTGGCCTTCTCCCTGAAGCGTTGTCCCAGAACTACACGGGTGTTGATGACAACTTCCAGTCGGCACGTATTGCGTACATGCCCGGCTCTGCCTACAACATTGAGCAAATTCGCGATAACGCACCTTCCGTTTACGAGTCCTTGGCCTTCCAAGAGGCCATCTACAACACGGATCCCAACATGTATATCCAGGCAGTGGGGGTCAACGCCAATACGAAGAACCAGGCAACCGCACTCGCCTTTGCTCGGTGGGTAACAAACGCCGATAACCAGCTTGCCTTTGCTAAGGAAGTAAACATCTTCCCGTCAACTGCAGGCACTCTAGACGATCCTTTCTTTACCGAGTCTGACGGTACCGATGTTGGGGATGTCCGGGTCCTTGCGGCGGAGCAGCTGAAGACGGCAGTGGTGTTCTCTCCGCCAACGTGGACTGAGCCGATGAAGGCAGAACTGCGCGAGCAAATCGCCAATGCGCTCATGGGGAACAAGTCTGTCGAAGAAGCCCTGGACGCGGCGGTTGCTTACGCCAACGACAGGATGTCGGACTACTGACATGTCAGCCAAAGCGGCGGCGGGAACTCGCCGGAAAGGTGTGACCAAACAGCACTGGCTGACGCCATGGGGGTTTTTAGCCTTTGGCTTGGGTGTTGTCGGAGTGTTCACGGCATTCCCTTTCTTCAACACGATTGTGCTCGCGTTTACGGACGCGACTCGACTGCGTGCCGGCACGTTCAACGGAGTGGACAACTTCGTCCGGATGGCAGAGGACCCTCGGTTCTGGACTGCCATCGTGAACTCAACCATCTATATCTTTGGGGTGGTCCCGGCTCTGGTGTTCCTGCCGTTGCTTCTGGCTCTTCTCGTGCGTAACCACATACCTGGAATTACTGCGTTCCGCACAATTTACTATCTCCCGGTTATCACCTCCATGGTGGCTGCGGCAGTCATGTGGGCATGGATGCTCGATGCTCGAGGCTTGGTCAACCAGATCCTTCAAACGCTCTCGATAATCACGGCGCCAGTCCCTTTCCTCACTGAGCGCTGGCTCTTACTGATGTCGGCCATGATTGTCACGATCTGGAAAGGTTTGGGCTTCTACATGGTGATCTATCTAGCCTCACTTACAAACGTTTCGCCAGACTTGTACGAGGCCGCCTCTATTGATGGTGCCGGCGCGTGGCGGAAGTTTTGGTCCGTGACGGTCCCTGGGGTGCGCTCCACTATGGTTCTGATCGCAGCTTTGTCCGCCGTATCCGCCTTCCGTGTCTTCACGGAGATTTATGTGCTCTCTGATAACACCGCAGGACCAGGCGGCAAGGCAATGTCTGTCGTCATGTTGATTCAGCGGGAGGGTACTGGTCTTGAAGGCCGCGTCGGGTACGCGTCTGCGATATCTCTAGTCATGTTCATACTGACCATCGGTCTGATGGTTGCGACCTTGCGTCTGCAGAACACGAAGGAGCACTGACATGAGCATTGCACCAGAGCAACCCGCACCATACGAGGCTTACGAGCAAGTCGACGAGAAAGGCGAAGAGAAACTAGAAAAGGTTCTCAGCAACGCGGCGGAAGGAAAGAAGCACACCATCGCCTTACGCGTTGCGCAGTACGTCGTCCTCGTACTCATCGCGGTGCTGATGCTGTTTCCACTCTTATGGCAACTTTCTACCTCTCTCAAAGCGCCCGGACTGGACCTCTATTCTCGCCCACCAGAACTAATTCCCTCCAAGTTCTCGGGAGCAGCGTACTCCCGCGTCTTCGAGGTCATCCCTGTGTGGGAATATGTTCTGAATTCCCTGTTTGTCGCTGCCATCACGGTGGTAGGTAACGTCGTCGGCGCGTCAGCAGCCGGGTACGCATTGGCAAAAATGAAGTTTCGCGGGAAGAAGATCGCGTTCGGAGTGTTCCTTATTGGGATCCTCGTCCCAGCCGAGGTGATCCTTATTGCACGCTATCTTCTCGTTCAGAGTATGGGCTTAGGCGACACACTCATCGCAGTGGCGCTTCCGGGACTTGTTGGAGCCCTCAACGTCCTCCTGATGACAAACGCAATCAATGGTATTCCAGACTCAATTGAAGAGGCTGCAATGATTGATGGAGCTAATGCTTGGCAGCGCTTTGTTCGCATTGTTCTCCCATCTGTTAAGGGAACGATGGCGGTGGTTGCGATCTTCTCATTCGTTGGTGCCTGGGACGAGTTCTTATGGCCTTTGATTGTTCTTTCAGATCAGTCGAAGTACACCCTCACGGTCGGTTTAAACTTCTTAAAGGGTACATTTGCAAATGACCCGCGGGTGGTTGCTGCCGGCACGATGATCGCAATCATCCCGTTGATCATCCTGTTCTTTACTTTGCAGAAGTACTTCTTCCAAGGCGTTGGTGAAGGCGGTGTCAAGGGGTAATGGCCACTCGACCGAATGTTCTCTTCGTCCTGACCGACGATCATGCGATACCCGCGATATCCTGCTATGGATCAACCATCAATGAGACTCCATTCATTGATCGGATCGCCGCGGAGGGTGTCCGATTCAATCGCGCTCTCGTGACAAACTCACTGTGCACTCCTTCGAGAGCGACCTACCTCACGGGCACTCATAGCCACATCAACCAAGTCAAGACACTCGCGACGCCGATCGACGCCTCACAACCGACCTTTGTATCACTGTTGAAGGGTGCGGGATACAAGACGGCCTTTTTTGGAAAATGGCATCTCGGAGAGGGTGAAGGACATGACCCCCAGGGCTTCGATTACTGGGAAGTTTTCTACGACCAGGGAACGTACTGGGACACGCTCATGCGCACCAAGGACGGTGACGTCCAACTCGAGGGTTATATAACGGATCTACTTACCGACCGAGCTTTAGAATGGTTGGATACGGTTCCGGATGATGACCCGTGGTGCCTGCTGGTGTGGCACAAAGCCCCGCACCGGCCATGGATTCCACATCCGAGACATGAACACCTTTACACAGACCCAATCGACCAGCCTGGCACGTTCCGTGACGATTTGTCAGGCCGCGCGACACCCGCGCACCGCGCGACGATGAATGTAGCAAATGACTTGGCGGATGTGGACCTTAAGGTCGACCCTCCTGCGGACCTGTCTTATGAGCAATTGAAAGACTGGAAGTATCAGCGTTACATGGAGGATTACTTACGTTGTGTTGCTGCCGTTGACGAGAACATCGGGCGGCTACTAACTGAGGTTGACGAACGTGGGGAGCATGGGGACACGTTCACCATTTATGGTGCTGACCACGGATTCTTCCTTGGCGAACATGGCTGGTTTGATAAGAGATTCATGTATGAGCCCTCTCTCCGTATACCTCTGGTCATGTCTTATCCAGATATGGTCCCCCCCGGACAGGTTTACGACTTCATGGTTTCCAACTTGGATATTGCGCAGACGATTCTTGACGCCGCCGGTCTACCCGCTCCAGATCGCATGCAGGGTGTCAGTCTCATGCCGCTAATTACTGGCCTCACCGATGAAGAGGTTCGGGACGCACATTACTACCGCTTCTACGAACACGACGACCACATGCACCACGTGTGGGCGCATTACGGACTGCGGACCAACCGATACAAACTCATTCACTACTACGCGGACGGTCTGGATCTTCCGAACACCAGCAATGTGACCTACCCGCCCGAATGGGAGCTGTTTGACTTGGACGCAGATCCAAATGAACTCAACAGTGTTTATCTGGATCCTCGCTACGCGGAGATACGCGAGCGACTTAAGGGGAGACTCGCTGAGCTTCAAGAAGAACTAGGCGACGAACCATATGTCCGTCCCACACCGGAAGAGCGCGCAGAGAAATGGGGTCATCGATGAGCATCAGTGAGAGTTTGGCTAAACCCCGCTTTGGGGCCAACTATATTCCGGCCGAAGGGTGGGCTCATGCTTGGATGGACATCAATCCTGACGATGTACGGGCTGATTTCAATGGGCTCGCCGACTTGGGGCTAGACCATGTCCGACTGCTTCCCCTGTGGCCTACTCTGCAGCCAAACCGTACTTACATCCGCGAGAAAGCTCTTGACGATGTGCGGCTTGTCGTGCAGATTGCCGCCGAGTTTGATATGGCCGCCTCGGTCGATGTCATCCAGGGACACCTCTCTAGTTTTGACTTCCTGCCCCCTTGGATTGATACCTGGCATCGGCGAAACATGTTCACTAACCCTGATGTAATCAGTGGTGAAGTGGCTCTTATCGGGGCGTTGGGAGACCGGCTCGATTCGCTGCCAAACTTCCTAGGGTTCACTCTCGGCAATGAGATCAACCAGTTCTCGTCTGGGCCGCATCCGAATCCCATGCCGGCCACCACGCCGGAGATAACTACTTGGTTGCGGACCCTACTCGCTGCAGCGAAAAGATCCGCACCCGAAAAAGAACATCTCCACGCAGAATACGATGCGGCATTCTACCAGGATGATCACCCATTCACGCCGAGCCAGTGCGCACGGGAGGGGGATGTGTCTGCCGTTCACTCCTGGATCTTTAACGGAACTGCTCAGCGCTACGGGGGCATGTCTTTGGAAGCTAACCGCCATGCCGAATACATGGTTGAGCTGGTCCGAGCGTTCGCGACCGATCCTAACCGACCAGTGTGGCTCCAAGAGGTGGGTGCGCCGTCAAACTGTTTGACCCAGCAGGAGATGCCTGACTTCCTAGAAAACACCATCCGGCACGTGGCAACCACTGAGAATCTCTGGGGTGTGACCTGGTGGTGCTCCCATGATGTCTCTCGATCGATGGCTGACTTCCCCGACCTAGAGTACTCCCTTGGTTTGATTGATTCTGAACGCAAAATCAAACCGATCGGGGCTCGATTCGCGGAGGTGATTGCAGATCTCAGGGCAAATCCGGTGATCGCACCGAAGCGCGACGTTGCCGTCGAAGTGACCGTGGATGGGGAGGACACCCCCCTCAGCCGTTCCGCCCTCGGCCCTGGTGGAAGCGTCTTTGAAGCGTGGATGGACTTGGCGCGCTCTGCCGAAGAACCGACCCTGGTGCTAAGTTCAGACGCTGATCGAAAGTCGCAGATGGCGACCGTGGTCCAAGTCGAAAACATCGGCCCAGTCGGCGGATACCAAGCCGTGAACACAGTGGTTGAGGAGAGCGAATAAACCTAAGGGATGCGACATCAGACGTGGCCCCACCAAATGTCATCATCTTTTACACTGACGACCTCGGGTGGGGGGATTTGGCGTGTTTCGGCTCGGACACCGTTCTCAGCCCGAGGTTGGAGGAACTGTGCAACGATGGCATCAAGCTCTCGCAGTGGTATTCGAACGCTCCGGTCTGCTCGCCGTCGCGTGCTTCGTTGTTAACAGGCAAGTACCCTGGCCACGCGGGTGTACGAACCATCTTGGGCGGCAACCGCCACCAAAGCGGCCTCCCTCACCAGGCTACGTTGGCCAGCGAACTGAAGAACCGGGGTTACACGACGGGACTATTCGGCAAATGGCATCTTGGCGTTGCCCCGCAATACTCTCCCGTGAACTACGGCTTTGATGAGGTTTTTGGTTTCCGCGCGGGTTGCGTGGACTACTACTCGCACATCTTTTATTGGGGAGACAAGGCTCCGGTTCACGACCTTTGGGAGGGTGAAACGGAAGTTTGGCGAAACGGTGAATACTTGACGACTCAGCTAGGTCGCCGTGCCACAGACTTTGTTGAGCGCCACAAGGACAGCCCGTTCTTCTGTTACGTCCCATTCAACGCGCCGCACTATCCGCTTCATGCACCAGCCAAATATGTCGATCAATTTCAGCACTTGCCAGCGGACAAAGCAATAATGGCGGCGATGATTTTGGCTGTGGATGACGCCGTTGGGGAAGTTGTCGACAAACTCAAAGAACTCGGCCTTTACGACAACACTCTCATCTTTTTCTCCTCCGATAACGGCCCGTCCGAAGAAAGCCGAAACTGGCTCAACGGTGAAGAAGTCTCTTACAAGGGTGGCTCCGCCGGGGGCTTGCGTGGGTCAAAGGGGTCGCTGTTCGAGGGCGGAATCCGCGTTCCCTCTTTTGTCACCTGGCCCCAAGGTTTACCCAGAGGCGTCGAACTCAACGCCCCCGGGCTGATGATGGATGTCCTGCCCACGGTGCTTGACGCTGTCGACGCTGCTATGGAAAAGACGCCTTCCAATCCTCATGATATTGACGGAATCACTCAGCTCCCGGCTCTCCAAGGGACCGGCCAAGAGGACGACCGGGTCGTCCACTGGAACTATCTGGACCAGTGGGCAGTGCGGAGAGGACGGTACAAATATGTCGAAAACGTACGCGAAGGTATGGATCCGCCGGCAGCAGTCGCAAGTGCGCTCTACAACATCGATACAGATCCACGGGAAAAGGTTGACATCTCTAGAGAACACCCTGAGTTGCTTGGAGCTATCCAAGAAAACCTTGCGCACGCTCAAAAGCTGGAAGAGGGTTGGGAAGCTATTTAGGTGTCCCCAAATCTGTTCTTGCCGTCTCAGGTGGTGCCTGTCGTCTCTAAAGTTGTTGCCGATCAAGCCGTGGGAGTTTGAGTTCAATGTGCACGAGATTTAAGTCCGAGGATTTACGGATTATGAACGCTCACTCGGCGAGTGATCGCCCTTCTGAAAGCGAGTTCGTATGCTCCTGGTTCGCA
This sequence comes from uncultured Actinomyces sp., assembly GCA_964345565.1. GTDB lineage: Bacteria > Actinomycetota > Actinomycetes > Actinomycetales > Actinomycetaceae > Scrofimicrobium. The sequence continues at coordinate 175 of CAYFRO010000045.1, read as the reverse complement.
AGAGCCGGCTTGCTGAGAGAATAGGGTCAGGTACGCACTCGCGCTTTTTTACTGTCACAGATGGAGCATGATATGGAAACCGCAGAGCTACGGCAAGAGTTTGAAGCGCTTGTCGATTTCGCGCGTGGCTCGAAAGTCCCTACTGGGTTCGGCTACTTGGATGAGGACGGAAGTG
>CAYFRO010000044.1:0-14078 GCA_964345565.1 uncultured Actinomyces sp. | reverse complement strand
ACGACCTGTCCCGCGGGCGGATCGTCTACCGGTACAGGTAATCCGCCAGTGCCGGTCTGAAGTTGTCGGCACGGATTGGGGCCCTGCCCCTAAGTGAAGGAACAGGAATGAAAGTAAAGCCCAGCGTAAAGAAAATTTGTGACCACTGCAAAGTGATTCGGCGTCACGGAGCGGTCATGGTTATCTGCGAGAACCCCAGGCACAAGCAGCGCCAGGGTTAACGGGCGGTGCCACTGGCACCACGTTAGAAGTAACTGAATAAAGCGCCCTGTCGACTGGACGGAACCCGTTCAGACCCTCGGTCCGAAGGCCGGGGAAGCTTCCTCTTCGAATCCGGAAGGGAGCGGCTGGCAGGGTGACGGCCTTCGGAAACAAATGGAGAACGCTAAATGGCACGTATCGCTGGCGTAGACCTTCCTCGGGAAAAGAGGATGGAAGTCGCCCTCACCTACATTTACGGCATTGGGAAGACCCGTGCTAACGAAACACTGGCAGCTACGGGCGTCAGCCCCGACCTCCGCGTGAAAGACGCGAGCGAAGAAGACTTGGTGAAGCTGCGCCAGTACATTGACTCTCACTACGAGGTGGAGGGCGACCTGCGCCGCGGGGTTCAGGCCGACATCCGGCGCAAGATCGAAATTGGTAGCTACCAGGGACGGCGCCACCGCGCTGGCCTTCCGGTTCGCGGCCAACGCACGAAGACGAACGCCCGGACCCGCAAGGGACCGAAGCGCACCGTCGCCGGTAAGAAGAAGGCATAACCCAAGTAGTTCGGGCCCAGCCTCAGATTTTGCGGCCCCAGATCTTGTGAAGGAATAGAAAACATGGCTCAGAAGACCACTTCTTCGGCTCGGAAGCCGCGTCGTAAGGACCGGCGAACAGTAACCCAGGGGAACGCTTACATCCGCTCCACCTTTAACAACACGATCGTCTCCATCACTGACCCCAGCGGCGGCGTGATCGCCTCGTCCTCCTCCGGTCAGGTTGGCTTCAAGGGCTCGCGCAAGTCGACTCCGTTCGCTGCCCAGCTCGCAGCTGAAGCTGCCGCGCGGCGCGCTCAAGAACAGGGAATGAAGAAGGTCGACGTTTACGTGAAGGGCCCGGGGTCCGGGCGTGAAACCGCGATCCGCGCCCTGCAGGCTGCTGGCCTTGAAGTCGGCTCCATTCAGGACGTCACCCCCCACCCCCACAACGGTTGCCGCCCACCCAAGCGTCGCCGCGGCTAACAGTCCTTTGCGGGCGCGGGGCCAAAGCCAACGGCAGCGAACGCAAACACAGCTAGGAAGCAGTCCCCTTCCGCGAATGCGAAAGTCTAAATCGGCGTCATATGGCGGATGCCGAACAGAAAGGAACCGAACGTGCTGATTGCACAGCGACCCATCCTGACAGAAGAAGTCGTCTCGGATTATCGTTCCCGTTTCACCCTTGAGCCACTGGAGCCCGGTTTCGGCTACACGCTCGGCAACTCCCTACGTCGTACCCTGCTTTCGTCGATCCCCGGTGCTGCGGTCACCTCGGTTCGAATCGAGGGGGTACCCCATGAATTCGAGACCATCGAGGGTGCGAAGGAGGACGTCGCTGAGATCATGTTGAACATCAAGGCACTGGTCCTGTCCTCCGACAACGATGAACCTGTAGAGATGTACCTGCGCAAGTCAGGACCGGGTGAGGTCTTGGCCGGAGACATCACGCCCCCGGCCGGCGTTGAGATTCACAACCCCGAGTTGCGGATCGCCACTTTGAATGACCGCGGGAAACTCGAAGCTGAACTGACCGTTGAACGTGGTCGTGGCTACGTTTCTGCCGCACAGAACAAGCACATCGATGACGACTACGACGCAATGCCTGTCGACTCGATTTACTCACCAGTCCTAAAGGTGACCTACAAGGTTGAGGCGACGCGTGTTGAGCAGCGGACCGACTTTGACAAGCTGATCCTGGATGTCGAGACCAAGCCTTCCATCCTTCCACGCGACGCGGTTGCGTCGGCGGGTAAGACCCTGGTCGAACTGTTTGGCCTGGCACGTGATCTCAACGTGGAAGCCGAAGGCATCGAGATCGACACAAGCACGACCGACGAAACGTTGGCTGCGGATCTGGCGCTACCGATTGAGAGTCTGAACCTGCAGTCGCGTTCTTACAACGCGCTCCGTCGCCGGGGCATTCTCACCGTCGGGGAGCTGGTCGCGCACTCGGAAGCCGACCTGCTTGACATCCGGAACTTCGGTACGAAGTCGATTGAAGAGATCAAGATCGCCCTGGCTGGCCTGGGCATGGTCCTCAAGGACTCGCAGATGCCAAGCGGCGTCGAGCCCGATTCTTCAATCTTCAGCGACACCATCGAACTGTAAAACTTCAAGACAAGAGAAATATCAGGAGCATCAATGCCCACTCCTAAGAAGGGACCCCGCCTGGGCGGTAGCCCCTCGCACCAGCGCAAGATCCTAGCCAACCTGGCGATCCAGCTGATTGAGAACGGTTCGATCACGACCACCGAAGCGAAGGCCAAGATGTTGCAGCCTTACTTCGAGAAGCTTGTGACCAAGGCGAAGCACGGCACCATCGCGGACCGTCGCCTGGTCATGAAGAAGCTGAACAACAAGGATGCGGTCTACTTCCTGTTCGATGAGGTTGTGCCTGAGATCGACTCTGATCGCGCCGGTGGCTACACCCGCATCACCCGGGTTGGGAATCGTAAGGGCGACAATGCCCCAATCGCGGTCATCGAGATTGTCACGGAGCCCATGGTTAAGAAGCGTGTGGTGAAAGCCGCGGAGGCTCCTGCCAAGCGGGTAGCAGGCGGTAAGGCTACGAAGGAACAGCAGATCATCGCAGAAGAGACCCCTGCCGATGAGGTTGCTGAAGAGGTTGTTGCCGAGGATCTTGAGCCCGAAGCCGGTAGCAAGGTCGTTGCTGAAGAAGCCGCAGAAGCTGTTGTGGAATCTGGCGATTCGGCGGCGGTAATGGTAGAGGAAGCCGAGAAGGCTTCCAAGTAGTCCACTCCTTCCCGGCTCGTTTCGTTCCTTTTCGGTTCGGCCGCGGGTTGCGTCCCCAAAAAAGAGCCCTTTTGGGCCTTTCGGTTCGGCCGCAACCCGCGGCCGAACCGAAAGGGGCGAAGCGAAAGGGTGGGACGGTAGGTTTGTCTTATGGCCAACTCCTCCCCACTGACGCTGACGTTTGACTGTGGTGGTGGTGGCATAAAAGCCTCCGTGCTATCTGCGGGAGCTTCCTCCTTGGGACTCTCCGGTGACGCCGTCCGCATCGTTGGCGGCCCAATCAGAACCCCCACCCCATACCCGCTACCTCCGGACCTGTTGGTTGAGACGTTTACGGACCTGGCGGAACGCCTGCCAGATGCAGAGCGTGTCACCGTCGGCATGCCAGGAATGATCCGAGACGGACGCGTCATAGCGACTCCTCACTACATCACTAAGAGCGGCCCGAGGTCCAAGATCGTGCCCTCCCTGAGAGACGCTTGGAGCGGCTTTGACATGCGTGGTGCGGTGAAGCGTGCGCTTGGGATCCCCGCACTTGTCCTGAACGACGCCGAAGTGGCCGGAGCCGGCGTGATTGGCGGCAAAGGGCTTGAAATGATCATCACGCTGGGGACAGGTCTTGGGAATGCTGTTTTCCTAAATGGGGTGCTTGCACCCCATGCGGAGATCTCCCAGGGCCTAGTTCGGTGGGGCATGACCTACGACGATTACCTTGGCGAACACGAGCGCCTGCGCCTGGGCGACCACCACTGGTCTAGAAGAGCCCGTCGAGTCATCGAAGGGTTCGAGCCCGTTTACCTTTGGGACATGCTTTACGTCGGCGGGGGCAACGCTAAGCGGATCACAGACACGCAGCGAGCAAAAATGCCAGCGAAAGTCGCGTACGTCCCGAACGAAACCGGGATGCTGGGGGGCCTGCGAGCCTGGGACTTGATTGGGTCCCAGTGAGATCCGAACATCAGAGGGTCCGAATTGACCTTAGTTACGACGGGGCCGGTTTTCACGGCTGGGCAGTCCAGCCCGGCCTGCGAACAGTGCAGGGAGAACTAGAAAGCGTGCTGAGCACTGTCTTCCAAGTGGACGTTCCCCTGACGGTCGCGGGACGCACTGACGCAGGGGTTCACGCAAGGGGCCAAGTTGCTGGCGCTGATATTCCCAGTGACCACGGTGCTTCTAAAGACCTACAGCAACTCAGCGAACGACTCAACAAGCTCTTAGCTGTAAGGTTTGCCCGTTCGACCCCCGGGGCCATTCGAGGGACATCGGACGTCGTCATTTCAGATATGACAGCGGTGTCAGAGAGCTTCGACGCGCGGTTCAGTGCCTTGGAACGCCGCTACAGATACAGGCTGGTCGACTCAGGATCCGCCCGTGACCCTCTTTCCAGGTTCGACCGGTGGTGGGTCCCGTATTCGCACCTCGACCTTGAAGCGATGCAGGCCGCAGCGGACGCGCTTTTGGGGACGCGTGATTTTCTCTCCTTTTGTAAGCCACGCGAAGGTGCCTCAACCATCCGAACGTTGAAGGAACTCTCGGTGACGCGCGAACCCGGTGGGGACATCACAGTAACGGTTGCAGCCGACGCGTTCTGTCACTCCATGGTCCGCGCCCTGGTGGGCGCCCTGGTGGAGGTCGGCAGGGGAGCAAGAGATGTCGAGTGGGTGCAAGGCCTAGTGGACTCGCCAAGTCGCGATCACGGGGTTCCCGTAGCGCCTGCCCACGGACTCACGCTGGTCCAAGTGGAATACCCGCCGGAAGACCACTTCGCATCGGCTGCACGGAACGCGAAACGGTTCCGAGATTCAACAGAAGTGGAAACCGGTGAGGACTCGGGCACACTTTCACCTGCGCTTTGACCCCCCAACTTTCGCGTCGGTAAGCTAGCTGTCGTTGTGCGTGAGCGCTGCTGACTCAAACCCACTCGTCTGCTGCGCACCCGGGGGTTTCTCGGGAGATCGCACGGCGCTCACTTTACCGTGAACCGAAAAGTCGCCCCCCGCAGGGATTACTCGGTTCCCCGAATAAAGAAAAGAAGGCTAACCAGTGCGCACCTACTCACCGAAGCCAGGCGACGCAGACAAGAAGTGGTACGTCGTTGATGCAAACGACGCCGTTCTTGGCCGCCTGTCGGCTCAGGTTGCTGCCCTACTGCGCGGCAAGCACAAGGCGACATTCGCGCCCCACATGGACATGGGCGACAACGTCATCGTGATCAACGCTGACAAGGTCGTCCTGACCGGCAAGAAGTTGGACCAGAAGATGGCCTACCGCCACTCCGGACACCCGGGCGGGCTCCGTGCGACTCCGTATCGCACCCTGATGCAGAAGAACCCGGAACGCGCTGTCCAGAAGGCTATTGTCGGGATGCTTCCCCACAACAAGCTGGGCCGGGCTCAGGCGAAGAAACTGCATGTTTACGCCGGTCCCGACCACCCCCACGCGGCCCAGAAGCCGGAAGTCTACGAACTGAAGCAGGTCGCCCAGTAGCGGGGCAACCTCGGTTATTTAGGAGAATCGTGGCTGAGACCACTGAAGTTTTGGAGCTTGACGAGGAAGTGTCCCCGAGCTCGTACACAAGTGAAACGAAGACTAGCGCCCCCGGCGCCGGCCAGTCCATCACTGCCCCCGGTCAAGGACTAGGGCGTCGCAAAGAGGCCGTAGCTCGGGTTCGACTGCTTCCCGGGACTGGGCAGTGGGTCGTGAACAACCGCACCCTAGAGGATTACTTCCCGAATAAGTTGCACCAGCAGGCTGTCAAGGCGCCGTTTGTGCTTCTGGATCTTGAGGGACGTTTTGACGTGATTGCGTTGGTTCACGGTGGTGGCCCGTCGGGCCAGGCCGGAGCCCTGCGACTGGGTGTTGCTCGTGCCCTCAATGAGATCGACCGTGACGCGAACCGTCCAGCCCTCAAGAAGGCAGGGTTCCTGACGCGGGACGCACGCGCCGTTGAGCGTAAGAAGGCTGGTCTGAAGAAGGCGCGTAAGGCACCCCAGTACTCGAAGCGCTAGACGCGTTTTTCGACTGCAACAGTCCTCGTCCAAATGGGCGGGGACTTTTGCTTGTTACGCTGGCCGGTAGCCTTGCACACGCAAGACTAAAGATGGCGAGAGGGGTCCAAATGAGTCGCTTGTTTGGCACTGATGGGGTTAGAGGCCTAGCTAATGACAAGATCACTGCAGATCTGGCCCTGAAACTGGGTGAGGCTGCTGCAAGACGAATCGGGCCCACTGTGAAGTCAAGCTGGCGGAAGCCAAGGGCGATCATTGGTCGGGACACCCGCATGTCCGGCGAGTTCCTGGATCACGCGATCTCCGCAGGGCTGGCAGCGGCAGGGGTCGATGCGGTCAGGATCGGAGTGGTTCCGACGCCCGCAGTTGCACACATTTGCGCGACAAACGATGACATTGACTTCGGCGTCATGATTTCTGCGTCGCACAACCCTATGCCCGACAATGGCATCAAGTTTTTTGCCCATGGGGGCTACAAGCTGGATGACGCTATCGAGGATGAACTAGAGGCTCTTCTTGACACGGACTGGGAACGGCCCACCGGGGACAGGGTTGGCGAAGTCTGGTATGACGACGACATGGCGCAGCGCTCGTACATCGACCACATCGTGAAGGCCTGCGGGATTAGCTTGAAGGGGCTTCGGATAGCGGTTGATTGCGCAAACGGTGCCGCCTCTGTCCTGGGGCCCGAGGCCCTCCGCGCAGCTGGTGCGGACGTCGTAGTCATCAACGCCTTTCCGGACGGTCGCAACATCAACGATGAGTGCGGGTCCACCCACCCATCTCAGCTGCAAGCTGTAACGGTCGCGTCGGGCGCCAACTTTGGGGTCGCCTACGACGGAGACGCCGACCGCTGCATAGCCGTTGATCACAGGGGCAACCTGGTCGACGGAGACCGGATCATGGGTGTCCTGGCAACACAGATGAAGGAAAGAGGCCAGCTGGACGGTGACACTCTTGTCGTAACGGTCATGTCGAACCTGGGACTACTGAATGCCATGAGGGACCTGGGTGTTAAGACTGTCGTGAGCGGTGTGGGGGACCGCTACGTCCTAGAAGCGATGCGAGAGGGCGGGTTTAGCCTGGGCGGGGAGCAGTCCGGGCATGTGATTGCCAGCGACTACGCCACTACAGGTGACGGCGTACTAACTTCCGTGCTCTTGGGTCGCGCGGTAAAGGAAACCGGAATGAGTCTGGGGGACCTGGCGGACCAGATCCCTCGGCTCCCCCAAACCCTGGTGAACGTCTCAGGTGTTGACCGCACGGGATTGGACCACGAGGCCGTCCAGGAATCAGTCAGGTACGTGGAAGACCTATTGGGGGACCAGGGCCGGGTTCTGCTACGCCCCTCTGGGACCGAACCGGTCGTGCGCGTGATGGTAGAGGCTCCCACTCAACAGCAGGCCGACGGCCTGGCCGAAACAGTTGCCGCCTCGGTGCGCAAACACCTTGCGCTCTGAGAGCCCTACCCCAACTAAGGTGCGGACTCGCGCGTGAACGGGCTCTGAAGCGCTATGATTCCAGCTGGACCAGTCTGGACGTGTGACGCCTAGGATCGCAGCGAGATGCATTGGAGAAAACAGAGTGACAACAGGTGGCGCGGCTGCTGGCAGTGGGACTGCAGGGGGATCGGTCAGGAAGATGGGCCTTCTGGCCATCATCCTGCTGGGGATTAACGGGATCATCGGATCGGGTGCGTTCCTACTCCCATCAGAGATCTACAAGGACGCAGGGTTTCTGCTGGGTCTAGCGACACTGTTCGCTGGCGGCATGGCGACCCTGTTCATTGTTTTTTCATACGCCGATTTGGCGGGGAAGATCCCCGGGGACGGCGGTGCTTGGCTTTACTGTTACAAGGCTTGGGGGCGCTTCCCCGGTTTCCAGGTGGGGATCTTCGTTTGGTTCGCTGGCCTGGCCACCATCTCTACTGAAATAGCTGCGCTTATAAGGATCTTCAAGAACCAGGTCCCGGCCTTTGACAACTCGTGGGTGGCGAACGGGGTAGGCGCAGCGGTCATCGTGCTTCTTGCGTTTGTCAACTGGTTCGGACCCAAGCTGGTGCAAATCGTCGACAACATTTCGTCGGGTGTAAAGATCGCCACCGCCGCATTCTTCGTGCTGGGCGCAGCCTGGGCGATGAAGGCATCAAACTTCAAGCCATTGCTGCCGACCGACGTGACCAGCCTCGATAGCGGTTTCTCAGCTGTCGGGTCCGCTTACAGTGTCGCCTTCTACCTGTTTGCAGGCTTCTCCTTCCTCACCATTGCAGGCAGCAAGATGAAGGATTCACAGAAGAACCTTCCGAAGGCGCTAGTGATCGTCATCGTCTCGGTGACAGCCCTCTACATCTTGGTACAAGCTGTCACCGTCGGAATCCTTGGGAGCGACACTGCCAAGAGCTCTGTCCCCGTCGCTGACGCAGCCAAGCACGCTCTAGGCGAGTGGGCCTACTACATCGTGATCGCCGGAACAGCGGTTGCCGTGTTTGGTGTTGCATTCGCTTGTTCCTTCGAAGTGCCAGTGCTGGCCGCGTCGCTCGCCACAGAGCATCAGTTGCTTCCTCCGGTCTTCGGAAAGAGGAACAAGCACGGGTCGCCATCTGTCGCCATTCTGGTCACCGCTGGACTTGCCATCGTGATGCTCATGACCGGCGACTACGTGTTCTTAGCGAAGCTGGTGGTAGGCGCCAGTGCCATCCAGTACGTGCCGACGGTGCTGGCGGTTTTGAAGCTCCGCAACTTGCCATCGGAAGAAGGCGCTTTCGTTCTGAAGGGCACCATGCGCTGGGTAGTCACGGTCATTGCTCTTATCGCTTCCAGCTACCTGTTCCTTTCCTACAACGGGCGAACCGTAACGATCATCATGCTGGTGTTCCTGGCTGGCTCTATCCTCTTCTTCGTTGATGAGAAGCGTCAGGGACGCATTCCTGTCAACGCTGGTTTGCACCTCTTCGAACCCAGGGCTACACGTGCGGGTACAGCAGTCATCGACCGTTCGATGTTCCCGGACCGCGTTCGCGCAGGGGACGGGCAACTCTCGAAGCACGTGTCCAGTGAACCCCTGGTTGAGCCGAAATGGCCCGTAACACCCGAGACGGCGATGCGAGCAGCCGAACAGGCTGCCACTGCTGCGGAGCGCGCTGCCCATGCTGCTGCTGAAGCCGCGGCCACCACTCGGGCGCTACTGGAGAAGCAGTCACCGGCCCCCACTGCGGGAGCGGACTCTGCCCAGGCCACAGCGCAACCTCAGGCGCAACCAGCTAAGCCCCAGGCTCCGGCGAAATCCCAGGGCTAGATCTTTCGTAAGAAAATGTCTTGGACCAGGTGGTCCTTGCCCTTCTTCAAGACCAGCGTCGCCCGTGGACGCGTCGGGCGGATATTCTCTACCACGTTCGGTTCGTTGATGGTCTTCCAGATGGTTCGGGCCGTCTCCCTGGCTTGCGCGTCTGTAAGCGAGGCGTAGTTCTTGAAGTACGAGTCCGGTTCGGAAAACGCGGTCTCACGTAGTTGCAAGAACCGGTTCACGTACCAGCGTTCAATGTCCCGTTCTCTGGCGTCCACGTAGATCCGAAAGTCGAAGTAGTCCGAGAGCCCAACGCCTGGCACCCCGGGGCCGGTACGGGCGGGTTGCAAGACGTTTAAGCCCTCGACTATGAGTATGTCTGGGTCGCGCACGTACTGGGACTCACCTTCCACGATGTCGTAGGTGACGTGTGAGTAAACGGGTGCGCGGACGTTGCGTTCTCCGGATTTGACGCGTGCTACGAACTCGATGAGACCGCTTCGGTCGTAGGACTCGGGAAAGCCCTTGCGGTCCATGATCCCCCGCTTCTTGAGCTCTGCATTTGGAAGGAGAAAACCGTCCGTGGTCATCAGTTCTACGCGGGGTGTCCTGGGCCAGCGCGACAACAGCAGTCGCAGCAGTCTCGCCACCGTCGACTTGCCAACGGCGACAGAGCCGGCAATGCCGATGATGAAGGGGGTCGGCTTTAAGTGCGGTTCGCGCAAAAGCGTTGACCTGCCCACCGCGGTGCGCCTGCTGGCGTCGACGTAGAGCTGCAACAGGGCTGATAGGGGCCGGTAGATTGCGTCAACTTCCGCAAGATCGATGGGATCCCCGAGTGACGCCAGGCGGTCTAGGTCCGCGGGCGTCAGTGGCAATGGCACCTGTGGGGCAACGCCAGCCCACTGGTCCCTGGTGAAGTGGGCGAAGGGGCCGTGCTCTGCTGCTGATGGGTCGACTGGGAACACCCTTTGATTATCTCAGGGATCTAGGATTGGAACGGAAAAGGGCGGTGGTACGGACATGGCAGGCAACCCGGGGACGTTTGGCTGGGAGGGAGTCTGTGGGCTTTCTGTGCCCGGCGCCCTGGATGACAAGTACTCCCGCGGTACGGTGTTGCTGGCTACCGGCTCACCAACGTATCCCGGCGCGGCCGTGCTCGGTGCACTTGGCGCCGCGCATTACGGGGTGGGCATGGTCCGCTACCTGGGGTGCGACAGGTGCTCAGACCTTGTTCTGGACCGCCTGCCGGAAGCGGTCCTGGGTGGTGGACGCTTCGACGCGGCCGTGCTCGGATCGGGGTGGGACGCCTCCATGGCAACGGCAGCTGACATGATTGCGCGACAGTCTGCCAAGCAAGGCAAGCCCCTGGTGGTAGACGCTGGCGCTCTTCATGGGGTTCGCGAATGGGTCCAAGCGGGCGCGCGGGTAGTGGCGACCCCTCATCCAGGTGAAGCCGCTTCGATGTTGTCGTTGCTGGCGCCCGACCAAAACGTGACGCGGCAAGACGTTGAAGCTGACCCCGAGACCTACGCGTGTCGGATCGCGGATCTGACGGGTGCCACCGTCGTTCTGAAGGCCTACCGGACAGTCGTTGCCTCACCCGGAGGAGCCCACCGCACCTTCGTGCCGCCGGGAAGCTGGGGCGCCACCGCTGGTGCTGGAGATGTCCTTGCAGGTGCGATCGGGGCAGCGCTTGTCGGCAAAGAGAGGATGGAGCCCGCCCAAGCGGCCTTCACCGCGGTCGTGGCCCACGGGCTCGCTGCTGGGCTCGCCAGCGGCGTGGTCTCCGGCAACCTCAACTTGACGGGTAAAGCGGGACACCCGATCTTAGCTTCAGAAATAGCAGGGGCACTCAGTCAGGCAGTCGGCTACCTGACCCAGGTTTCCTCACAGACGTGACCAGTCCCTTACCGGCCACGATGGAGGTCCCCATGGAACAGGGGATAATGGTCGGGTGAGCCTTGGAAGCCAAAACGCTGATCCCGCCGTGCTGAGCGTTGACTTGAACGCGGTTGCTGAGAACGCCGCCGCCCTCCAGTCGCGCGTCAAAGACTCGAAAATCATGGCGGTCGTGAAGGCAAACGCCTACGGCCTAGGACGCACTGAAGTCGCGACGACGCTTCAGGAAAACGGCATCACGTGGTTTGGGGTGTCGCACTTTGGCGAAGCCCTGGCACTGCGCCGAACTTTTGATGCTCGCGGGATCCCCGCGGATCAGGCCCGCATTTTCTCTTGGTTGAGCCCAATAGAGGCATCCTGGGCTCCACTGTTTGAAGCGGGAATCGACGTGTCGGTCTCCAGCATGCTCCAGCTACAGCACGTGCAGGCAGCGGTGGCTGAGCTACGATCCGGTGGCGGGTGCGAGCCTGCCCGAATCCACCTGAAGGTTGACGTAGGAATGGGGCGGGGTGGTGCCACTCCAGCTGAACTCGGTGAGCTCAGTGAAGCAATCTTGGAAGCCGAGCGGGCGGGGGAGGTCGAGCTGGTGGGTTTCTGGTCTCACCTTCCAGAAGCTGACAACCCAGACCACTTTGTCACCGACCGGCAGATAGACACTTTCTTAGAGGCAAGGGAGCTGGTTCGCTCCGTGGGGCTGGAACCTCAACTGACCCACTTGGGGGCGACCGCTGGGGCGTTGTGGCACCCTCGTTCTCACTTTGATTTGGTGCGCGTCGGTATCGGTCTCTACGGTCTTTCCCCAGCGCCTGAGGTCGCGACTTCGGAGCAACTGGGTCTAAAACCGGCCGCGACGTTCACCTCAAGGATCAGTCAGGTGAAGCGGCTTGAACCCGGCCAGTCCGTCTCCTACGGAGGGACCTGGGTCGCGGACAACCCCACCTGGGTTGGCCTGTTGCCGGTTGGCTATGCGGACGGACTGCCTCGTTCCTTGTCAAACCAAGCCACGTTTTACGTTCTGGGTGAGGACCAGCCTGTCCCGGCGCGGGTGCTGGGGCGCATCTGCATGGATCAGGTTGTGATCGACTTGGGAAGCGGAGAGCAACCCCTGGGTGGGGTAGGCCAACAGGTGGTTTTGTTCGGCGACCCCGCTAAGGGCTTCGCTTCTGCGGACGACTGGGCGGACATCAGCGACACGATCAACTACGAGATCATTTCGACGCTGCCCGCGCACGTTATGAGGGACTATGACCGGAAGCGGTGAATGCACGTTCACAACGGGGTCGGCTCAGGAAACCAGAGACCTCGGTGCCGCGGTTGGGAAACACCTGGCTGGTGGCGACCTCCTGATCCTCAGCGGAGCTCTGGGAAGTGGAAAGACGACCCTCGTCCAGGGCATCGCGGAAGGAATGGGAGTAGAAGGTCGGGTGACCTCGCCGACTTACATCATCGCCCGGGTTCACGCGGGGAGGGGAGTAGCGCCAGACCTGGTACACGTTGATGCGTACAGGGTCGGCGATGAACTCGACTTGGAGACCATAGACCTGGACTCCAGTGCGGAATCCGCAGTCACGGTTGTGGAGTGGGGCACCGGTAAGGCTGAGGTCCTAAGCGACGGCCGTTTGGAGATCCACTTGGATTTTGTTGACTCTCCTGAGACAGACTCGGGGCGCGTAGTGGTGCTGCGTCCGGTTGGGTCCGCTTGGCGAAACCGCGTTGAGCGAATGGGGCTGTCGTGAGGACTCTCTGCATTGACACATCCGCCGCGACTGCGCTGGCACTGGTGGAAGACGGGATAACTCTTGCATCCGCGCGTAGCGACGACCCACGCCGCCACGCCGAAGAGATTGGGAGCGGCGCGCTCGAAGTCGTGAGGGCAGCTGGTGCCAGTTCTTTTGCGGATGCTGGCATCGGACGTGTCTGTGTGGGGACTGGACCCGGTCCGTTTACTGGGTTACGAGCGGGGATCGCGTTTGCCAAGTCCCTAGGTAAGGGGCTCAACGTTCCTGTCCTGGGCGTCTGGTCGCAAGAAGCTCATGCGCTCGCAGGGCTAAAGGCTTCCGAGGCAAGCGTGGCGCTAGTGCTCAGTGACGCGCGCCGCTCCGAGGTCTACTGGGGGATCTACCGGGAAACGGAGGGCGGCCTGGAAGTTGTCGTGCCACCCAGTGTCGGCCCCCTTCAGGACGCGCTTCACGTGGCGCAGGGGACCGGGGTGAAGGTTGTGACAGGGCCGGAAAAAGTCGTCGCGGCCATTGGTAACGAGTTTGAAACGTTCCCCGCTCTGGTCCAGCCAGAACTTTTTGCTGGTCTCGCGGACGGTGGCGGAAGAACCTTTAGCCTGGAACCCCTGTACCTACGTCGCCCCGACATCCAGGGAGTTTCTCCGGAGCCACTGCCCATTCCGGAACGCTGAACCGGAGCCTAAGAACTTTGAACCATTCGCGTGGGGGAACATGAAGGAGTTTTCAATACGCGTCCTTGGACCGGAGCACGCGCCTGACGTTTTTCGGCTGGAGGCTGAGATTTTCGGCCGCGACGCGTGGTCGCTCCCGCTGGTGCTAGAAGAACTGGCTTCGCCCTGGGGTTCCTACCTTGGCGTCTTCAGAGATGGGTCTAGCGGTACCCAGTTGGTCGGCTACGGCGGGGTGAAGGGGGACCGGGAGGCGGACCTGATGACGATAGGCCTCCTTGAGAAATGGCGTGGGAAAGGTCTGGGGTCCGACCTGCTGCAGGCCCTGGTGGGCGTCGCGGCTAACAGCGGCATTCAAAAGCTGTTTCTGGAGGTTCGCGAGAGCAACAGGCCCGCCCGCGACCTCTATAAGCGCGCGGGCTTTCTCGAAGTCGGAACGACACCTGGCTATTACCGCTTCCCTACTGAGGCGGCGGTCACCAT
>CAYFRO010000043.1:0-14371 GCA_964345565.1 uncultured Actinomyces sp. | reverse complement strand
ATCACGCAGCTGTACGGCTGTGGCGATAACTTGGCTCAGAACGGTGGCTCGAACTACACCCGCATCTGCGTCCCTGAAATCATGGACCTGGCGGAAGAAGTTGCGACCACGGCTGACCACGACAAGCGCCTTGAGCTTGCCAATAAGGTCGACGAGCTCATTTGGGAGAACGGCATGATCCTGCCGATCTACCGCCGCATGGAGATGACCGCGGTTCCTTCGAACCTGGCCAACTTCGGTGCTTACGGCATGTCCAGCGTTCAGCCTGAGAACATCGGCTTCGTGAAGGACGGCAAGTAGCCAAACTGATCGCGGCTAGTTCCGCTCAGTTGAGGGGCTCGGGAGTAATCCCGGGCCCCTTTTGCTTCCCCTTTTCCCGGTTCGGCCGCGGGTTAGGACTTCGGTTTGGCCGCGGGTTGCGACCCAAGACTGCCCCTTTCAATGCCACGGCAGGGTTGTAACTCGCGGCCAAACCGAGGGCTAACTCGCAGCCGAACCGAAAGAGACAGGCCAGGTACGCTGGCCAGATGAACTACGAACTAGTCTTCCGCTCCCGTTATGGCTGGCTCACCACCCTCACGATCGCGCTACTAGGTGCCCTCTTCGTCGGCATGATTTGGGCTTCCGACGGACCTGCCGAAGGTCTCAAGTCCCTGATCGTCCCCATAGCGCTTAGCTACATCACCTGGTGGCTTTGGGCCTGGCCCTCCCTGACAGCAGACGCTGGCGGCGTCACCGTTCGCAACCAGGTTCGCACCACCTTGATTGGCTGGGACGCGTTCGGGGACGCTGCGTCAGACTACGGCCTGTACATTCAAACGGTTCTACCGGGGACGCCCAGAGACAAGGCGGCCCAGGAAACCTCTTTAGAAGCCCCAGACTCAAGCCTCCCGGGCCGACGAGTCTTCTGCGCTGCCGTTCCAGCGAAAGGAGGCTTCACAGCGGGACGTCAGAAGACCCCCACCGAACCCGTCCAGCTTTACTTTGAGCCGGGTCCCAAGATCACTCTTCGTACCACTCCCGGCGAAGCGGCTCGCCTCCTGAATGCTGAGGCCTCCTTCGAGCAAGGCGACCAACGCCGCGGACCCGGTGACCAGGCCAGCCCCCACCAGGTCGAAGGCTGGGAGAGCCGTGGCAACATCAAAAAGGTCCTCCACGGCACCCCCCACGACCCGGCCATCTTGTCCGGCGTCACCGTGAGAACTAACTGGATTACAATCGCTCTCCTTATCGGGCTTGCGGCGCTCGCTGCGGCCTACGGTCTTTCCACGTAGCCCTGTTAGATCTGCCACCAGGGCGGCCAACTGAGGCGGCTATTGTTTGGCCTGCGGCACTTGGCACGTACGCTGGATGGAGATGCTCTGGTCCGCGCCACCCGACGCGCCAGCAACCTTTGAAGGGGGCCTATGCCGATTCGGCCTGATGTCCGTAACCTTGCGATCGTGGCGCACGTGGACCACGGGAAGACCACTCTGGTCGACGCCATGCTGTGGCACGCCGGAGCCTTCGCCTCGCACTCTGCCTCGCAAAAGGCTGG
Source organism: uncultured Actinomyces sp. (assembly GCA_964345565.1). Classification (GTDB taxonomy): domain Bacteria; phylum Actinomycetota; class Actinomycetes; order Actinomycetales; family Actinomycetaceae; genus Scrofimicrobium. The sequence continues at coordinate 12,834 of CAYFRO010000043.1, read as the reverse complement.
AGAGAGAGTCATGGACTCTGGCGACCTTGAGCGAGAAAAGGGCATCACGATCCTCGCAAAGAACACCTCGGTTACATATTCTGGGCCGTCCGCGAAAAAGCTGACTGGCGAGGACAAGGTCACCATCAACGTCATCGACACCCCCGGTCACGCTGACTTCGGTGGGGAGGTCGAACGCGGCCTGTCCATGGTCGACGGAGTGGTTCTGCTTGTGGATGCGTCCGAGGGCCCGCTTCCCCAGACCCGTTTCGTTCTTCGCAAAGCCCTTGCCGCGGACCTCCCCGTCGTGCTTGTGGTCAACAAGGTCGACCGCCCCGACTCCCGAATTGAGCAGGTGGAAAGCGAAGTAACCGAACTCCTCCTGTCCCTTGCCGATGATCTGATCAACGAGGGACACGACGTTGATGTCGACTCCGTTCTGAGCGTTCCGGTTGTGTATGCGTCCGCTAAAGCAGGCCTGTCTTCATTGACTCAGCCAGAAGATGGGGATCTTCCAGACGCCGATATGGAACCTCTGTTTGCAACGATCCTGGAACAAATCCCGGGCCCCGCGTATCGCGAAGATGCCCCGTTGCAGGCGCAGGTGACAAACCTGGATGCCTCACCCTTCCTAGGTCGTCTAGCGCTACTGCGAATCCACAACGGCACCCTGAACCGCGGCGACCAGGTCGCGTGGGTCCGCACCGACGGCACAACCCAAAACGTTAAGGTCACCGAGCTTCTTCGCACTGACGGACTTGACCGCGTCCCCGCAGAAAGCGCCACGCACGGTGACATCGTGGCTGTTGCGGGCATCGACCAGATCACCATTGGGGATTCGCTCGTTGACCCCGAAAGTCCCGAGCCGCTAGAGCCCATCCACGTCGATGAGCCCGCGATTTCGATGACGATTGGCATCAACGACTCGCCCTTGGCCGGCAAGGAAAAGGGCACGAAGCTTACGGCCCGGCAGATCCGCGACCGGCTGGAGCGTGAACTGGTTGGCAACGTCTCCCTGCGAGTCCTTCCAACCGAACGTCCCGACACCTGGGAGGTGCAGGGGCGCGGGGAGCTTGCACTCGCCATCCTGGTCGAGCAAATGCGACGCGAAGGGTTCGAGCTCACGGTCGGCAAGCCGCGGGTCGTAACGAAATTGGTGGACGGCAAGGTTCACGAGCCCATGGAGCGCCTGACTGTCGACATTCCCGAGGAGTACTTGGGCTCGGTTACCCAGCTTCTTGCGTCACGCAAGGGCACGCTGCAATCAATGGCAAACCACGGGTCAGGCTGGGTTCGCCTGGAATTCCTGGTCCCAGCTCGGGGGCTGATCGGCCTGCGAACTCGCTTCCTAACGGACACGCATGGGACGGGTGTCATGTCCTCAATCGGCGAGGGCTTCGCGCCCTGGCAGGGTGAGATTACGGCGCGGCCAAGCGGTTCCCTGGTCGCGGACCGGGCAGGGACTGCAACCCCCTACGCCATGGCACAACTGCAGGAACGCGCTTCCCTTCTAGTCCCTCCAGGTTCCGAGGTCTACATGGGGCAGGTCGTGGGGGAGAACTCGCGTGGCGAGGACATGGACGTGAACGTCACCCGCGAAAAGAAGCAGACCAACATGCGTTCCGCTTCAGCGGACGTGCTAGAGACGCTGACCCCACCGCGCAAACTCAGTTTGGAAGAGGCCTTGGAGTTTGCGTCCGAGGACGAGTTCGTCGAGGTCACCCCGCGTTCGATTCGCGTTCGCAAGATTGAGCTGGACCCTAAGGAACGCGCGAAGGTAGCCTCCCGCAAGAAGCGTGAGCGGCTGGGTTCCTAACTAGGCTGGCGGCCACACCGGCGCTGGAGGGACTTTCTTCCCCGTGATCATCGCCGTGGCGTCGACTCTCACCAGGCCTCGCTTGGCTTCGACCATCACGTAGCTGGGTTCGACCTCAATCAGGGTCCCGAGCGCGTCGTGAACGCCATCTTCGGCCCTGTACCGCACAACGACGCGGTCACCTTTCGACCACTCCATCCAGGGCAGCTTTGGTGGGGTTTCAGCCTTCATGGTCCCACCGTAGCTCACAGCGAACCAGTGCCTTCGCGGCTTTACCTGGGCGGTCAGGAGGGCTTTAATGGAAAAGGAGAGCCAGGAGGAAGAATGACCTACGTAATCGCAGAGCCGTGCATCGACATCAAAGACCGTGCGTGCGTCGATGAGTGTCCGGTGGACTGCATTTATGAGGGCGCCCGAATGCTCTACATCCACCCTGAAGAATGCGTCGACTGTGGTGCCTGCGAACCCGTCTGCCCCGTCGAGGCGATTTTTTACGAGGATGACTTGCCGCCGCAATGGAGCGACTACTACCAGGCCAACGTTGACTTCTTCGCTGAGATCGGTTCGCCCGGGGGCGCTGCAAAGACCGGCGTAATCGACGCCGACCATGAACTTGTTAAGTCCCAACCTGAGGACATCAACGACCATCTGAAGTAGCAAGAAAAGGTGTCAAGCCGGTTTCCACCCCGGGACGGGGGTGCCAAGGTTAGAACAAGCCGGTATTCTGCATTGAAACGCAACGAAAAAACCTGCGGGATCCTGTAGCTGCTCTAAAGCTTCGGGCAGGGCTCCGCGTTTAGGAGCGAACCTGATGACTGACACTAAAGGCCAGGATCAAAAGCAGAACGCAGAAGGCCGCGTCCTGGAAGAAGCTGCAGAGCAGGTCGTTGAAGCGGCCGTGCACGAGCCGGGCCCGGTTGAAGCCGAACCTGTCTTGGCAGACGGGGTATTCACGGTGGGGGACGTTGCCGTTGAGACCCCGGTTGTGCCGGCAACGGTCGGGTCAAACGGGCAGAACATCGGCAGGTTTCTTGCCTCGACTGGTGATGTCACTTTGGACTACGGGTTTGGGAACACTGCAACTTGCACGTCTGAGATCACCTATATCGACGGCGACCAGGGGATTCTGCGTTACCGCGGCTACCCGATTGAGCAATTAGCTAGAAACTCGTCTTTCCTTGAGGTTGCCTGGCTGCTCATCTACGGGGGACTCCCGACTGCCGCACAACTGGAGAGCTTCCAACGCCGCATCCAACGCCACAGGCTGCTTCACGAGGACTTCAAGGCGTTCTTTACAGCTTTCCCCTCAGACGGTCACCCGATGGCGATTCTGCAGGCGGGCGTGGCCGGGTTCGCCACGTACTACGAGGACACTTTGAATCCGCACGATCCTGAACAGCTAGATCGCGCCTTGGTTCAGCTGATCGCCAAGATGCCCACGATGATCTCTTACATCGCGAAGCGAGCTGCGGGCCTCCCGTTGCTATACCCCGACGCCCAGCGCGGGTACACCGAAGACTTCATTCGGATGACCTTTGGGATGCCCTATCAGTCGTACGACATTGACCCGTCCCTAGTGCGGGCATTGGACATGCTGCTCATTTTGCATGCGGACCACGAACAGAACTGTTCGACCTCCACCGTTCGGCTGGTCGGTTCAGCGGACGCGAACCTGTACGCGTCAGTCGCATCGGGAATCGGGGCGCTCTCGGGGCCGCTACATGGCGGCGCGAACGAGGCCGTGCTTCGGATGCTCAACCAGATTGTCGAATCCGGGGGGTCGGTGCGTGACTACGTTGACAAGGTGAAAAACAAGGTCGATGGCGTTCGCCTAATGGGCTTTGGCCACCGCGTTTACAAGAGCTCCGCCCCCAGGGCTGCCCTGGTCAAGGACAGCGCTCACGACGTGCTGTCCCGCCTTGGCAAGATGGACCAGAAGCTGGACATCGCGATGGAGCTTGAAGAGATTGCGCTCAGCGATGAGTACTTCATCAAGCGGAAGCTTTACCCGAACGTTGACTTCTACACAGGGCTGATCTATTCCGCTATGGGTTTCCCAACCAAGATGTTTACGCCTCTGTTCGCGCTGGGGAGACTACCCGGCTGGATCGCCCAGTACAGGGAGATGATCCAGGACCCTTACACCCGCATTGGGCGTCCCCGCCAGGTGTACCAGGGGGTTGTGGAGCGGGACTACGTACCGCTCAGGGCGCGTAGCCGCCGCCAGGCAAACTAGCCCCAGCCCCAGTCGTCCAGGCCGGTTCGGCCGCGGGTTACAGCCCGGCGCGACCCGAAGACCCCGTGTTTCGGGTTCTAACTCGCGGCCGAACCGGGCTCTAGCCCGCGGCCGAACCGGACACAGAAGGGCGGGCTAGACCAGGTGGGATCCGTCCGGCATTGTGATCGGACGTTCCCCGCGAGCCAGGGCCTCAACGGTTCCCGTTACGGAGTTGCGGCGGAAAAGGACGTTCGAAGCACCGGACAGTCTTGAAGCCTGGATAGTCCTGGGGTCAATGAATGAGCCCTGGCTACCAGGCACAATCCCGCCACCCGGCATCAAAGCCACCTTCGTGTGAGCGGTTATGAACAGCCCGGCCTCGACCACGCAGTCATCGCCAAGGGGAAGTCCCAGCCCTGAGTTCGAACCCAGCACGCAACGTTTCCCGATCCGCACGTGCTCGTGTGCTGCGTCGGCGACCCGGCCCATAGTTGAAGCCCCGCCTCCGACGTACGAGTCTGTCCCGACTGTGACGCCCTGAGCCAGCCGACCTTCGATGGTCGCTTTCCCCAGGGTGCCTGCGTTGTAGTTGACGAACCCCGCGTGCATCACCATGGTTCCTGGCGCCAAGTGGGCCCCCAGTCGGACCCTTGCGGCCGAGGCGATGCGCACGTCCCCTGGCACAACGTAGTTGACCATGGCTGGGAACTTGTCGACACCCATAAGGGTGATGGGGTGGCCGAACTTGGCGCGGAGCCTGTACCTGGTCTCCTCGAAATCTTCAACGTCGCACGGTCCCGCAGACGTCCACGCCACCACGGGCAACCTGGAACGGATTCCGTCCAAGTTGATCGTGTTTGGCTCTACCAGTCGGTGGGACAGAGCGTGTAGTCGCAGGTAAGCGTCGGCTGTTGAGGTGGGGTGGTCGCGCAGGTCCGACACGCAACGGACGACCGACGTGTGTACTCCGCGGGCTGGGTCTCTGTGTTCTAATGCCGCCAGACGTTCCAGCATCTGCGGATCCCCGCCCTCGGGGAAATTCCCCAGGTGCGGTTTTGGATACCAAACGTCCAGTGTTTTTCCGCTTTCGGTCACAGTCGCGAGGCCAATGCCCCAAGCCTTCATGCTCTCCATGACACTCACCCTACCGTTGGGGGCTCGATGCCAGGCTTGTCAGCCCATAGGTCCGGCCAGAAAACTCCCGCCTTGTCCGTGAGCTTCTTCAACAGTGGCAAAGAGATCCCAACCACCGAGTGCGGATCTCCCGTGACGCCTTCAATGAAGGGGCCGCCCAGACCATCGATCGTGAAGGAACCAGCCACATTCAAAGGTTCGCCTGTCGCGACGTATGCGTCGATCTCGGCGGGGCTGATGGAGCCGAAATGAACGATCGTTGAGGCTGCGTCCACAAGGGGCTCCCCTTGAACCCAAGCGTCTGCTTCCCGGCGAATAGGGATCACGCAATGTCCGCTCCAGAGCACCCCGTCGCTGTTTTGCATCTCTAGAATGCGTTCCCTGGCCACTTCGGGGGTTCCGGGTTTGCCAACCATCCGACCCCCTATTTCAAGCATCGAGTCCGCCCCAACGACCAGGTACATGTCGGTCTGGGGGCGAGGAGAACCCTGCAGGATTCCCGCCTGATTTAGGTCTGACACGCATAGGCGCGCAACAGATTCTGTTTTGGCTTCCGCCTCCGCGCACACAATCTGCTCGGGGGTCGGGTTCGGCCCGACCGCCTGCAACAGTCCCGCCATCACCGCGTCCTCATCAACACCTGAAACACGCACCAGCGGTTCCACTCCCGCGGACCTTAGCGTCGAGGCTCGCGCGGGCGAGGCCGACGCCAACACCAGAACTGGGCCCATTAGCTCAGCACCACGTCAAACAACGTCTTCATAGGGAGAGCCCCCAGGTTGAGCGCCCGCGAATGGAACTGCCTCATGACTTCCGGACTATCCCCATGCTTTTTCCGATATTCCTGCGCCAGCTGCTCCCAAAGGCGCTGACCGATTTTGTACGAGGGCGCCTGTCCCGGCCAACCTAGGTACCTATCCAGTTCGAAACGCAGCATGGCGTCCGAACCCGTGACGTTTTCACGCAGGAAGGTCCAGGCGTAGTCCGCATCCCAGGTCCCCTGCCCGTCGGGACGTTTTTTCTCGAGGTGGACGCCGATGTCGAGAACCACGCGCGCGGCACGGAGCCGTTGCCCGTCCAGCATTCCCAGCATGTCGGCAGGGTCCGACTGGTACCCCAGGTCAGCCATCAGCTGCTCCGCGTAGAGGGCCCACCCTTCCCCGTAGCCGGAGAACCAGGATCCCAGCCTGCGCCAAAGGTTCAGCGTTTCCGCTTGGTAGATTGCCTGGCCCAGCTGGAGGTGGTGCCCTGGGACGCCCTCGTGAAAGACGGTTGTGCGTTCCTGCCAGACGTGGAAGACATCGTCCCCTTTCGGCACCGACCACCACATGCGTCCGGGCCTGGAGAAGTCGGCCGAGGGAGCGGTGTACCAAATCCCACCTTCGTCCGAGGGAGCGATCATGCACTCGATGGTTTGGAGCGGCGGGGCGATGTCGAACTGGGTGCCGTTCAACTCTGCGATCGCCTGGTCGGCCGTGTCTTGAAGCCACTTCTTCAGGGCCGGCTTACCCCGCACTTGGCGTGCTGGGTCCGCTTCTAACCTGTTGAAGCATTCCCGGACGGTCGTTCCCGGCCCGTACAACTGTTCGGCGATTCGACGTTGCGCGTCCTTGATCCGAGCGAGTTCTTCCAATCCCCACTGGTAGGTCTCATCCAGGTCCACCTTCGCGCCGACGAACATGGCTGAGAACAGCTTGTACCTTTTCTCCCCAACCCCGTCTTCGCTGGGTGCTTGTCGAAGCAGGTTGGAACGCAGCCACATCCCCAGCGAGTGGTAGGCGTGTGCGGCTTCGGTTGCAGCCCTATGCAGGTCTCGCCCCCCGACTTCAGCTGCAACGTCTAGCGGGCAAGTGCCAACCAGCTTTGCAAAGTAGCCTCCGGCGTGACTTAGCTTTTTGCACTGTTCCATCCCTATATGGACCTGGCGTTTTGTAGCCACTACGGCCATCTCAGCTCCCAGGGCCAAAGATTCTTTGTAACCCTCCAGCGCCTGGGGGATAGCGCGGAGCCTACCCAGAATGTTCTCCCAGTCCGCCGCGGTCTCGGTTGGCATCAGGGAAAAGATGTCGCGAACCTGCTGGATTGGCGAGGCCAAGTTGTTCAGCTCCGCGTACTTCTCACCGCTTTCAAACAGCTCCAGCTCAAGCCCCAAGCGGTCTTTGAGTGCCGCCGCGGTCACGTGGTCAACATCGTCAACGAGCTCGACTGTCTTCAGTTTCGCAAGGAGCCCTGCCTGCAGTTCGGCAAGTTCCTTGAGTCCGGCAGGGGACAGGTCGGGTAGTGCGGCCTGGTCTCCTGGCAAACCCCAGTCCGTAGCTGCAATAGGGTCAAGTTTTGCGACGTCGAGCATGTACTGATCACAAAGACGGTCCAGTTCGGACCACTCGCGAGTCGCTGGTTGCGCCTGGACGGGTGAGATGGGTTCATTCGTCATAGCCACAGGGTATTCCCCTCTCTTACCTTTCGCGCTGGCTTAGGTGGATTAGGTAAGACCTTGAGACGCGCCATGCGCTCAGCCGAGCAAGATCTTTTGATCTGCGCACTTTGGGGCTAGAGTGGTCTGGTGACTCACGCCACATCCCCTGAAGATAGCTCCGACTCGGCTGCGTTGGCAGCTGAGCTTTCCGCCGCACCTGAAGACGAAGTCCCCAGTGTGCAGCCCCAAACCTTACACAAGTACCGAGACCTGCTACTTGGCGGGCCCGAAACCTTGTCTGAGCGGGACATCGCCGAAGAACTCAACGTCCCATTAGGGGTTGTTGAACACTACTGGTTAGAAATGGGATTCAGTCCGGTAGACCCGGATGAGCCGGTCTTCACTGAATGGGACGTGCACGCCCTGAAGTATTGGGGGGAGTCGCTTAAAGGGCTTGGTATTTCCGACTCGACGATTGCGGCGCTCACCCGCGCGCAGTCCCACATTGCTGACCGTCTGGCCCTTTGGGAGCTGGAGGCCCTGGTTGAAGACGCTGAGCGCCGCTATGAGATTGACGATTCCTCGGCCCGCGTTGTCGCCATCGACGAAATGCGGCACATTGCCGATGCTTTGGAAGTTCAGATGGTTTACGCCTGGCGCCGCCAGATGTACTCCCTCATTGAGCGGGTCACGAAAGAACTTGCGACTCGCGACGCCAGTCATTCCAAGCGCCGTTTCCCACTGACCCGGGCACTGGGGTTCGTCGACATGGTCTCCTACACGGCGGCTTCTTCCTGGCTTGGCGGGCGGATGGTCGACTTGGTGGAGCGTTTTGAGTACCTGTGCCGTAGCGTCGTCACTCAAAGTGGGGGACGGGTCGTGAAGATGATTGGAGACTCAGTCTTCTTCATCGCGGACGACCTTGAGAGCGGCCTGAGCGTCGTCACCTCGCTTATTGAGACCCTGGACGAAACGCCGGGCATGCTGCCTGTGCGGGCGTCCATGATCCTTGGGGACGTGTTCTCAAGGTCGGGAGATGTGTTCGGGCCCCCAGTTAATCTGGCGGCCAGACTTGTTGACGTTGCGCCAATCGGCAAGATCCTAACCGACGCTCCAACGGCAGCAGCCGTGGCCTCGTCTCCACTGCGTAACCAGTACAGGGTGGATGACGCGCCGTCGGTTCAGCTACGCGGTTTCGGTAAAGTTCGCCCCTTTATCGTCTCTAGGATCGTTCCAGAGCTACAACACGTCGCAAAGAAGACTGCAAAGGAATCTTAAGGTCGGTATCGTAGGGGCATGACTAAAGTTTTACTCATTGAAGACGATCCGGCGATCTCGGAACCTCTTGCCAGGGCTTTTGGTAGGGAGGGGTACGAAGTCAGGAATCACGGCACTGCCCAGGGCGGCCTCAGTGAAGTTGGGGACGCGGACCTGGTCGTTTTGGACTTGGGCTTGCCCGACATGGACGGCTTGGACGTTGCACGCGAAATCAGGAACCGCGGCCTAGACATTCCGATCTTGATCCTGACGGCTCGCACGGATGAGGCCGACATGGTGATCGGCTTAGACGCTGGTGCGGATGACTACGTCACCAAGCCTTTTAGGCTCGCAGAGCTTTTGGCGCGCATCCGTGCGCTACTTCGTCGTGGAGCCGGTGAAAACGATGGCGAACTCCGCGCCCAGGACGTCGTAATCGACGTCCCCGCACACCGCGTCTTCGTAGGACAACGCGAGTTATCCTTGACAGCTCGTGAGTTCGACCTACTGACAACCCTAGTCAAGCAGTCAGGCCAGATGGTCCCGCGTGAAGAGCTGATGCGCGAGGTCTGGGGCCAGGACCCACAGGGCTCTACCAAGACGCTCGATATGCACGTCTCGTGGCTTCGCCGGAAGCTGGGTGACAATGCCTCGGACCCCCGCTACATCAGTACTGTTCGCGGTTTGGGTTTCCGTTTCGAGGACTAGGTCTGCCTTGGCCGCTAGGAGGTAGGGGATGCGCCGGCGTGCCGCCAAGATGATCCTTACCGCGGTTATCTCCGTGATCTTGGTGTTGGGGCTTCCTGCTGCGTTCATCGCAGCGAGTTTCGTCTGGACTAGCGCGCAAACTGAAGTTAACACACGCGCGACGACGGTGGCGCGGGCCGTGGACAGGCGATTGTCTGAGACCGACTACGTGACCCAGTCGCAGATTCGGGCTTGGACGCGCCCCATCGAAAATGAGCCCGAAGCCTACATAAAAGTAAAGATTCCGGGGCGCTACTATCTGGTTGCGGGAAACGAGCCCACCGGCGGCCTGATGACCAGCACGTATCTCTCTTCAAACGGAACTTCGGTCACGGTTGAAGTCTCCTCTGGGCCCACCGTCCAACGCGTCGTCCTGGTTGAAGCGGCGTTGCTGGCCGGTGTCCTCTTCTCTTTGGCGCTCGGCTGGTTCCTAGCCAGGGTGCTGTCCCGCAGGCTTTCAGCCCCACTGATCTACTTGGCGGCGCAGGCGGAGCAGATCGGGTCCGGACAGGTCCGCGCCCAGGTGAAGGCGTCGGGAATCGAAGAGATCGACCTGGTTCAAGACGAATTGGTGCGAACGGGGGAGCGGATGGCACGGCGACTCGCGGCAGAACGCCAGCGGTCGGCAGACGCCAGCCACCAACTTCGTACGCCGCTTACCGCACTTTCGATGCGGCTTGAAGAGATCGAGTACCTTGCGGAAGATCCGGCTGTAAAAGCGGAAGCTGAGGCTTGCCTTGGTCAAGTCGAGCGCCTAACCACAGTGGTGAATGACCTGCTTGACGCTTCTCGGCGGGCGGGCAGCGACACCGAAGTCGTGCAGATTCTGGAGGTGTTCAACACCGAGTTGGAAGAGTGGGAACCGCAGTACAAGGCCGCGGGCCGGTCTTTGGTTTTTGTGGACGAGGCGGCCCAGTTGGTCCTGGCTGAAGAAGGTAAGCTAACCCAGATTTTGGCGATTCTTCTTGAAAACTCACTGCGTTACGGAGCGGGCGATACAGTCGTGAAAGCGCGCCGTTCAGGTTCTTCCCGTGGCATCCTCATTGATGTTTCTGATCAGGGGAAGGGCGTTGCCGCGGACATCGAAGAGGACATCTTTGAGATGGGGTACTCGGGCCACGGTTCCTCGGGCATCGGCTTGGCCCTGGCAAAGGATCTGGCTGAGAGCATGGGGGCCAGGCTAGAACTCTCGAAAGCTGTCCCTCCCGTCTTCACCTTGTCCCTGTCGGCGATCCCCGCAAACTTCAACCCGGACCTGGTCATGCCGCAGGCACCCCTGGTTTCGGTCGGGCGTCGAAGCAACCGCTTTTAGGGTTGGTAGTTCTGGGTGATCCAGTTGTTCCGCCCGCCACAAGCCCTGGCATTGCGGCGTAGTCTTAGGGCATGAGCACGTTAGTTACAGGCGGAGCCGGCTACATCGGCTCACACGTTGTCAGGCTGTTGCAGGAGCGCGGGGAGAAGGTTGTCGTCGTTGATGACCTTTCAAGCGGGGATGCCAGCCGTATTGGGGATGCAAAGCTAGTCCAGGTGGACATTGCGTCAGACGAGGCCCTTCCCATCCTTTCCGAGACCATGATCGACGACGACGTTGACGCGGTCATCCATTTTGCCGCGAAGAAACAGGTTGGTGAGTCGGTCCAGCGCCCGGCTATGTACTACCGCCAGAACGTTGGTGGCATGGCGAACCTGATGCGAGCAATGTATGACGCGGGGGTAAGGGACATTGTTTTTTCCTCTTCCGCGGCCGTCTACGGGATGCCTGACGTTGAGGTGATTTCCGAGGACGACCCGAAGAACCCCATCAACCCTTACGGTCAGACGAAGTTAATTGGCGAGCAGATGTTGGCCGACGGCAACACAGCGTGGGACCTCAACTACATTGCCCTGCGCTACTTCAACGCGGCAGGGGCAGGTTGGGAAGACCTAGCCGACACCGCAACCATGAACCTGATCCCGATCGCGCTTTCCCAACTGGCGTCCGGGCAGGAACCCGTAGTGTTCGGCGATGACTACCCAACTCCTGATGGCAGTTGTATCCGCGACTACATCCACGTCATGGACCTTGCGAAAGCTCACCTGTATGCCCTTGACGGGTTGAGGGACGGCACGGTGAAGAACCAGGCCCTGAACGTCGGCACAGGTAAGGGGAGCTCGGTCTTTGAGGTCCTTGATGGCATCCGCGACGTTTCTGGTTATGACTTTGAGTCGAAGGTAGGGCCTCGCCGTGCGGGCGATCCCGCGGCATTGGTCGCGAACTGCGATGAGATCGAAACGAAGCTGGGCTGGAAGGCTGAGCTCGGGTTAGAAGACATTGTGACTTCTGCTTGGGATGCCAGGCAGGCAGGCCCGAACCCGATTGAGATCCCACAGACTGTTGAGGTCGTGGAAGAGGTCGAGGTCCCCGAAGAGTAGGACTTCAGAAGGATCCTGCGTCGGCTAGTCCCAGGTGACCGCGAAGTCATCTGGGGTTAGCTGGCCCTCACGCATTTTTCGAAAGAACTCTGGGGCCCTGGTTTCATCCAGAGTCATCACGGCACCAACGTCCGTCATAAGACTGGGGTCTGAGATCGGTGGGCCGCCAACCAGCCCTTCGTCCGTGGCTTTCCGCATTGCGAGCAGCAACAGCCCGACATCCCAGACGTGAGTGTGTTCCCCGACGGTCAGGGATTCCGTGGCGGCGTCGCCCAACCGGACCTGTTCGAAGGGGTTCAGGATCACTCCGGGGGTCAGTACTTTGCTTGAAATGGCTCCCAGGACCTGGCGCTGGCGAAGCGTTCGTCCCAGGTCTCCAGTTGGGTCTTCATAGCGCATACGCGAGAAGGCCAGGGCCTCCTCACCGTTTGCTACATGGCAACCTGCAACCCATTCCATGCCCGAGTAGGGGTCCGACACGTCGTAGTCCCAGCAGAGTTCTACCCCGCCTAGTGCATTGACGATTTCACTGACCCCGGACATCCCGATTTGGATGTAGTGGTCGATCGAGAGGCCTGTCAGCTGTTCCGCGGTCTGTACCATCAGGGGCGGGCCGCCCCAAGAGAAGGCGGCGTTGAACTTGTTCCACCCGTAGCCGGGCAGGTCAACGTATGTGTCCCTTGGGATCGACACCATGGACACCTGGCCGTTTTTTGCCTTGTGAACCAGGATCGCTGAGTCGGATCGTTCGCCTTCGGTCGGGTCATCTGCGTTCCAGCCGGCGCGGGAGTCCGAGCCGGCAAACAGGTACGTAGTGCCGTCGGTGTTTGGCCCCGTTCCCGCGTCAATGCGGTG